>NZ_JBHRSA010000004.1:0-335257 GCF_042643145.1 Virgibacillus xinjiangensis | reverse complement strand
GGTTTTCACGAGGAGGCTCGGGCGTTCGTCCGCGGAAAGGGAATGGTCTGTGCTCCTGGAGGCAAGAAAAAAAGCTTGTAGAAAAACACGAGGTTTCTCTACAAGCTGAGAAGGGCAATACATCAGTATTGCCCTTCTTTTTAATCCATTAAGGAAGCATAACGCCCCCCTTCAAAATTGCTGATCTGTTGCCCTTTGGCAGAATAAATTTCCTGCCAAAAAACCAGCAATCCAAGTAACCGCTCCTTGAACTGCTGGTTGGTGTGTTCCGAACGTAAACCAATACTTCTTATAATGGCGACTACTCGTTTTCCGGTTTCGCAATATTCACTCCGAGAATCCCTCCAAATAGGGCTGCTAGCAAATAGCCACCGTGATGGAGAGTCTGCTCCATGGTGAAGCCTTGGCTGAATCCTAAATATTGTACGAGAAACGTGAAAAGCGTGAAGCCTGCCCCTGTAATACCTCCGATGATCCATCCTTTTTCCTTTCCTTTCACACCAGCGGCCAACCCCCCTAAAAATAGAGATAAAAGTCCGATGATCAAGGTTACCCATGTCAGTGATGGTTCATTAAAAGTGGTGAATCTTAATAGCAGTGCAATCAGAACACTTGCAACAAGGATTAGACCGAAAATAACAATCCATCCATACAGCAAAGCGGTAAATTGTTTACCCAAGCAAATCCCTCCTTTGTCCACCTGTTCTGATTTTATTCCACGGATGTGGAAAATAGACGAAAATAATGTTTGTCCCTTTCGCATATATATTATTGGTATGTATTTTCAAGGATGGAAGGGATGAGGGAATGGACATTGTTTTTGCAGCGGTTATCTTCCTTGTCAGTTATGTTTTCATTATGAGTGATAAGGTGAATCGCGCAGTAGTAGCACTTGCTGGAGGAGTCCTTCTGCTTCTGACTGGGATATATACGGCCGAAGAAATGTTTATCAGCCATATCGATTGGAATACGGTTGCCCTGTTATTTTCCATGATGGTATTGATTTCCATTACAGATAAAACGGGCTTGTTCAGTTATATCGCCATCCGTTTTGCACAGCATGTCAGAGGCTCACCTGTGCCGCTGCTGGTAGGTGCAAGTATACTGACAGCAGTCGGATCAGCGCTGCTGGATAATGTAACTACCGTATTGATTTTTGTGCCTATTATGCTGAGAGTCACAAGGATGCTGAAGCTTCCGGCCTTCCCGTATCTGCTCGCAATTATATTCAGCTCAAATATCGGTGGATCTGCTACTTTAATCGGTGATCCACCTAATATAATGATTGGACAGGCGGTAGAACACCTCACATTTCTATCATTCATCCAGCATTTGGCTCCCTTGGCTCTTGTCTTATTCTTTGTCATGTTGATCTTTCTCCAGCTTCACTTCCGTGACCTGCTAAAAAATGGAGGAGGAGACACCAGTGAATTGATGAAAATCAATGCGGAAGCGTATTTGATTAAATCGCCCATGCTGTATCAGTCAATCGCCGTATTGATCATGACCTTGTCGGGGTTTCTATTGCACAGTTTCCTCCACATCGAACTGACAGTCGTTGCGATAAGTGGAGCCGTCCTTCTGCTTTTGTTGACAGAAAAAGAACTGGAAGCTGAGCACGTGTTTGAGAAAGTAGAGTGGGTAACCCTTTTCTTTTTCATTGGATTATTCATGTTAGTGGGGGGATTGGAGGAGGTAGGTTTGATTGATAAGATGGCGGAGACTATCGTCGGCTCGACAGAAGGGAATTATTCCATGACTGCACTGCTGATATTATGGGTATCCGGCTTATTGTCAGGAATTGTGGACAATATTCCTTTCGTAGCAGCGATGATTCCAGTCGTCCAGGAATTTGAACATTATGGAATGACGAATCTTGATCCCATTTGGTGGTCACTTGCACTCGGCGCTTGTCTCGGAGGGAATGCTACTCTGATCGGGGCTTCTGCTAATGTGGTGGTCGCAGGATTAGCAGAGGGCGCCAGGCAAAGGATACCCTTCCTGCAGTTCATGCGCTATGGGGTTCCCTTTGTACTATTATCTTTAGTGATCACAACCGCTTATATTTATATCCGTTATTTGCTTCCTTTAACAGGACAATAAAATGCCGCTATCCTAGGATAGCGGCATTTTTGAGTTGATTTCAACGATAAAGCAGGGATGGTTGGTGGAAAATCATGCCCACTTTTGCAAGAAGGGGATTTGCTTCAGCTCTTCTCTGGTTATGAACCGGAGAAGAATGAGAAATAGGATATAACAGCCGGATAAGGCCGTTAATAAGAGAAGAAATAATGGAATGCCAGGAATTGTCTGCGCATACATGGATTTAAGCAGGCTTCCAGTACTCCAGGTTAAAAGTACCAGTGTGGCCATCTTTCCGACATCGACCATGGGGATGGAGAATTGAACCGCTTTCCGCAAGGTAGCCAAGTGCAGGAAAGTGATAAGGATTACCCCTACCGACATGGCAATAGCCACACCCTTAATCCCGAATTCTGGATTTGAAGCCAGAAGGAATAAGATGATGAATTTAAAAACTGCACCAATTAAACTGTTCCACATGGCAGGTCTGGCTAGGTCCAGGGCTTGTAGTGCAGCCTGTAAAGGAGCTTGGACATACAGCAACAGATAAAAGGGCGCCATCAATACCAGCAGGTATCCGGCATTGCTGGTATCATACATGAAAGTGAGGATGGTGTCACTGAATAACGTAAGTACGATGGTAGCGATTGCGCCTGATGCAAAGGAGATTCTTATAGACTGATGAATCCGATAGTGAATCAACTTTGTATTTTTCTTTGCAGATGCTTCCGAAATGGATGGTACCAAAGCAATGGCCAATGAATGTGTGATGAATGTCGGCAGGAAGAGAAGCGGTAGTATATAGCCTGTCAGTTCGCCGTATTGCTTTGTTACCATCGTATTGGATATGCCTGCTATTGCCATACTCTGTGCCACAATAATCGGTTCAAGAAAGTTGGAAAAGGAACCGATCATTCGGCTGCCCGTGCTAGGAAGAGAAATGGAGAACAGTTCACGGACTGTGTCTCTGCTAGATTTCAAATAAGAGAGAAAGTTTGTCCGCAGCTTGATCAATTTCCTCCTTTTGAAGGTATGGATCATATACATCAAGGATACAAATTCTCCCAGGATGACGCTGAACATGGCCCCTGCAGCTGCAAACTCAACGCCATAAGGAAGGAGCATCTTGATAAAGAAAGCCACACAAATGATTCTGACGATTTGCTCAATGACTTGTGAATAGCTCTGAGGCTTCATATTCTGCTTTCCTTGAAAGTATCCTCTAAGAACAGAAGAAATGGCCACGATGGGAACGATTGGACTGATAGCGAGCAGGGGGTACATTGTCCGCTGGTCTGTCAGAAGATTAGACGCTACAAAAGGGGCTGCCAAAATCAAACTGACTGTAAAAAATATACTGGATATAGAGGTAATCATTAAGGAAACGAGCAGAATTTTTTTTACCTTAATCCGGTCATTCACAGCCTCTGCTTCTGCAACTCTCTTAGAAATGGCGACCGGTAGCCCGAACTGGGTCAAGGTAATGACAAGAAACAGTGTTGGCAGCGCCATCATATACAAACCTATTCCTTCTTCTCCCATCAGCCTCGCCACCACGATCCGGTTAATGAAGCCTAGAAATCTAGTGATCATGCCAGCGGCAATCAAGATTAACGCACCTTGCAAAAATGTTTGTTTGGTCATTGCATGAAGACCTGCCTTCTCAAATAATGGAATTTCAGATACAATGATATATATGCGTGAAAGTAGGCCAAGCATGACAACAAGGAGTCGATTATCCGTCATCGGGAGGAGGTAGTCTGTTTGGAAATCTTGCAAAAGGCAAGTGAATGGAAAGAGATGGTTGACCCAGCATTGGAAAGCAAGGCTGGTGAATTTCATTTGATGGGTTATGAGAAGGCTACATCAGAAGATATTTGGAATTGTCTTGTACAGAAGGTGTGGAAGGGAGATCCCGAGTTGAGATTATATGAAGTGGTGGGAGACATCTTTCATTTGGGCACCAATACATATTTAAGCTATCTGACGGTGAATGCATATAAAGACGACGATGGCTTGATGGCTTCCATCGCTGCAGTAACCGGTTCAGAATCTGATAATATTTAGTTGAATACATAGTTGTTTGTCCGAACAATCAGAGGGAGGAAATAGTCAGATGAAAAGCAGAGGCAGAATAGTTGCCTTTTTTCTAATTGTTCTTGTATTTGCAGGGACAATTGGGACGACGGTTTCAGGAATCACCAAAGATATAAATTTAGGTCTTGATCTTCAGGGCGGTTTTGAGGTTCTATATGAAATAGAGCCAATAGAAGAGGATCAGGAAGTTACGAGGAGTCTGATGGAAGGGACGGTGTCTACCCTCAATGATCGGGTCAACCGCCTGGGTATCAGTGAAGCGGTTATAAACATTGAAGGGGAGGACCGGATACGTGTCCAACTAGCCGGGGTCGACAATCAGGCCGAAGCAAGGGAAATGCTGTCGACATCTGCAAGGCTCTCCTTCCGGGATGTGAATGATAATAAATTGCTGGATGGTTCGGATATCCGCGAAGGAAGTGCGAGTCAGGATTTTGATCCTCAGACGAATGCACCGATTGTGACGTTGCAGTTGAATGATGCTTCCAAGTTTGCGGATGTGACGGAACAAATCAGCCAGATGCCTTTTCCTGATAACAGGCTGGTCATATGGATGGATTACCAAGAAGGGGATTCCTATGAAGAAGAAGTAACCAAGGAAGATCCAAAATATGTATCAGCTCCCACCGTCAATGAAGTGATCAATTCCACCAGTGTGCAGATCAACGGCGATTTTACGGTAGAATCGGCGCAACAGATGGCTGATATCATCAATTCTGGCTCACTGCCAGTCAATATGAATGAAATATATTCCACATCTGTTGGTGCGCAGTTCGGGGAACAGGCATTAAATAAGACGGTATTCGCAGCGTTTGTGGGTATTGGCCTGATCTTCCTATTTATCATTGGCGTATACCGTTTCCCGGGGTTGATGGCAGCAATCAACCTAAGCATCTATATCTATCTGGTGCTTCTGTTGTTCAACCTCTTGAATGGCGTGCTTACCTTGCCGGGGATTGCCGCGCTTATCCTTGGTGTTGGTATGGCCGTGGACGCGAATGTCATTACCTTTGAACGTATAAAGGAAGAATTGAGAGCAGGCAAGTCGGTAATGGCATCCTTTAAAGCAGGGACCAAAAATTCGCTATCAACAATAGTTGATGCCAACATCACCACATTATTGGCTGCAGCTATTTTGTTCATCTTCGGTACCAGTTCGGTCAAGGGTTTTGCCACGATGCTGATTATCAGTATTGTCCTGAGTTTCCTCACATCCGTCTTCGGTACAAGACTCTTATTAGGGTTGTGGGTAAAAACCCGCTTCTTGAAAAATAAGAAGACCTGGTTCGGAGTAAAAGAAAAAGACATCAAGGATCTTGCAGATGTCAACGAACAAGAGCCAGTTTTCCTCGGCAGGGAAAGGAATGTCGTACAGCATCGGAAGAAATTCTTCCTGGTTTCCATAGGCATGATTGTTCTCGGAACCCTATCATTCCTGATGTTCCAATTGAACCCGGGAGTTGACTTCACCAGTGGATCCCGGGTGGAAGTAGTAGCGGAAGAAAGATTGACGACAGAAGAAGTAGAGGAAGGTCTCCAAGAGCTAGGCATGGAAGCACAGTCGATTGTCTTGTCAGGAGAAAATAATGAAATTGCTGTCACCCGTTTCGATACGGTACTGAGCGAGCAAGAGGTGGCAGAAGTTCAACAGTACTTTGAAGGGGAATATGGTGTACAGCCAAGTGTCAGTGTTGTCTCTCCGATTGTAGGACAGGAACTTGTGAAAAATGCCATTTATGCAGTAGCGATTGCTTCTGTAGGCATGATCATCTATGTTGCCATCCGATTTGAGCTGATTTTTGCCATTACGGCCATTTTGACTTTGCTCCACAATGTATTTTTCATGCTTGCGGTGTTCAGTTTTACACGGCTGGAATTCGATGTGACCATTGTTGCTGCCGTATTGACCATCGTCGGTTATTCGATCAATGACACGATTGTCATCTTTGACCGAATAAGAGAGAATCTGCGTAACGAGCAGAAAGTTACATCGTTTAAGAAACTTGCAACTCTAGTGAATAGGAGTTTGGTTCAGTCGTTTACTCGTAGCATCAACACGACTATTACAACCATGATAGCGATTCTGGCATTCTTGTTCCTAGGGGCTCAGCCGATTACCGGGTTTGCAATTGCTCTGGCAGTCGGATTATTTGCAGGTTCTTATTCTTCTCTGTTTATTGCCGCCCAGTTATGGCTTGTGTGGCGGGGAAGAAATATTAAAAATAAGCCAGTGGATTTTTCCAAGAAGAAGCGTGTGGAAGGCCCGCAGGTTTAACCCATCTAATTCAAGAACCCCAGCTTTTAAATAAGGCTGGGGTTTTCAAGTGTTTTTTTGGGAATATAAGGGTAGGTTAGTTTATATAGAATAATAAAAGGAGGGTGTGGATTTGAAAAGTCAAACATACGTCATTTTAGCCATTATTCTATTGATTCTGGTTGCAATATTTGCCGTCGTCAATGTTGACCCAGTAGAAGTGAATTATATTTTTTGGAGTGGGGAATCGCCACTTGTACTGGTCATTCTCTTTTCAGTACTCATGGGAGGGGTTATTACGGCTGGTGTAGGAGCCAAGAAAATTATCCAGTTGCAAAGAGAAGTAAAAAGCCTCCGCAAACAGAATGAGAAGCAGCAGGCCCCGACAGAGACTAAGCAAGTATCCGGAGACACTGAAGTGTCCAAGGATGAAAAAAGTCAGGATGAATCGGTAAAAACTAAAAATACGCTCTAATCAAATCCGGATTGCTACCCCTGGCCGACTATGTGTATAATAGATTAGTCAGGGGTGAAATCATGTTACAGAGCAAGGCTAATTGGAAATTAATGGAGATTCAGGGCGATATGGATATGTGGATGGATGATTCAATGAAAATATCACCCGTTGTCAGAGAGCTTCTGCTGCAAAGAGGAATCACTACAGCAGAAGAAGCGGTGGATTTTCTGTCACCCAACCTTGAAAATTTACATAACCCTTTAAATTTTGATTCGATCACAGAGGCTTGCGCCAGAGTTTATAGGGCCGTGGAGAACCAGGAAAAAATACTTGTGTACGGTGATTATGATGCAGATGGAGTATGCTCGACCACGGTCATGCTTAAAGCGCTGAGAGAGTTGGGGGCCGACTGTGATTTTTATATACCAAACCGGTTTACAGAAGGTTATGGGCCGAATGAAGATGCCTTTAAAGAAGCATACAAAAATGGATTCAAACTAATTATAACGGTTGATAATGGAATTGCAGGAGTCAATGAAGCAGAAGTCTTGAAACAGCTTGGAGTAGATCTCATCATCACCGACCACCACGAAGTTCAAGCTGAATTGCCTGAAACCTATGCTATCTTGCATCCAAAGTGCTCACCCAACTATCCTTTTCAGGAATTGGCAGGAGTAGGTGTTGCCTTCAAATTTGCACAACAGCTGCTCGGTTATTTCCCCGAACATCTTCTCCCATTTACGGCCATTGGAACGATAGCAGATCTGGTTCCGTTGGTGGATGAGAATAGGATACTTGCTTACTATGGTCTCCGGCAGCTTTCAGAAACAGCTAATCCCGGGTTGAAGGCGCTCAAGAGTGTGTCAAATATTGAGGGGAACGTCACAGAGGAAGATGTCGGTTTCTTGATAGGACCGCGGATTAATGCGGTCGGAAGACTTCAAGATGCAGACCTTGCAGTTCAATTGTTGATGACGGAGGACCATGTGGAAGCCGCTGAGATTGCAGCAGAAATCGACCGGATAAATCAGGAGAGACAAAAAATAGTCAACCAAATTGCTAAAGAAGCAGAAAATATGACGAATAGGGATCATGGTGTACTCATTGTGGCAAAAGAAGGGTGGAATGAAGGGGTACTCGGAATTGTAGCCTCAAAACTTGTCAGGAAATTCGACCGCCCGGCCATTGTGCTGGCAGTAAAGCCGGAAACCGGTGAAGTCAAGGGGTCAGCTCGAAGTATCCCCTCTTTTGATTTGTTCCGTAATTGTATGAAAATCAGAGAGTATTTCACACATTTTGGTGGCCATTCCCAGGCAGCTGGGATGACCTTTCCACTGGAGAACCTTCCTATTGTCCAGGAAGAGTTGGACCGGTTGATAGCTGAACAGCTGTCGGAAGAAGATTTCAAGCAGGAAATAGAGATTAGCAGAGAACTTGCACTGGCGGAGATCGATGAAGAGCTGGTGCAAGAGATATCCAGGTTGGCTCCGTTCGGCATGAAAAACCCAAAACCGGTTTTCCAACTGAAAGAAATGCCTGCCGATGCCAGACAAATCGGGAGTGCAAAGAATCATCTGAAACTTCAGTTCGAAAGAGAAATGCATCAAGTGGAAGCAATCGGTTTCGGTATGGGAGACCGCTTCGCCCGATTATCACCGGGTTCGCCAGTAACTGTTGCAGGGGAATTGGGGATCAATGAGTGGAACGGAAAAAGAAAAGTCCAGTTGGTTATGAGAGATATGAAGGTAGACGAATGGCAATTATTCGATTATCGTGGAAAGCGCCGAAGGGAAATGGTGCCCTGTATGGATGGTAAAAATCCTCTCGTGATCGGGAACAGCGGTGGTCTTTTGTCCTCGGACATAAAAGAGATTGGGTATGAGCAGGATGTGAGTGGATTACCTAAAGCAGATGTTCTTTATATTTTTGAGCTCCCAGAGAGTCTGGGGCAGCTGGAAGACGTCATCCGGAAAGTACAACCAGAAAATATATGTGTCTGCTATCATATAGAACAGAGTTTATACCTGTCATCCTTTCCAACCCGTGAAGAATTCAAATGGTTATATGGCTTGATTCTGAAAAGGAAGATTCTGAATCAGGATCAAGATATGACGGCGATTACTCGGGCGAAAGGGTGGGACTTAAAACGCATACGATTCATGTTACAAGTGTTTTCTGAGCTTGATTTTGTTAAAATGGATAACGGGTCAATTAAAGTGAATGAAAACCCAGAGAAGAAGGACTTGAAAAACTCACCTTCATATAGATACAGAATGGAGCGCAGCAATATAGAGAAAAAATTGTACTACTCAAATTTTGATGAATTGAAAAGATGGTTCGACCAATGTATGGATGATGTGGGAAGACCTAAGGAGGAAAAGACCTATGGATTATAAAAAGTACGTCAAGATTGTAGAAGACTGGCCGAAAGAGGGAATTAAATTTAAAGATATCACTCCCTTGATGGCTGATGGAGAAGCGTTTAAATCAGCTGTAGATGAGATCGTGGAGTACTCCCGGGAAAAGGACATAGACATTGTAGTGGGACCCGAGGCACGTGGGTTTATCATCGGCTGCCCCGTATCCTATTCATTAGGGGTAGGGTTTGCACCGGTAAGGAAAGAAGGCAAGCTTCCGCGTGAAGTAATCAAAACCGATTACGGCTTGGAATATGGAAATAATGTGCTTACGATTCATAAAGATTCCATAAAGCCGGGACAAAGGGTGCTGATAACCGACGATTTGCTTGCTACTGGCGGGACCATTGAAGCAACCATTAAGCTGGTAGAGGAGCTTGGCGGTGTTGTCGCAGGTTGTGCGTTTATCATTGAACTCAGCTATTTGAACGGTATGGAAAAATTGGAAGGTTACGATGTGTTGAAGCTGATGAGCTATTAACAAAAGAATTGGAGGTCTGGCGATGCTCTCTGCATTTCCAGGCCTTTTGTCGATTCACTGTATAAATTGTAAACTTTCAGTGCTTTTTTGCCTATTTTTTGATAGTATTAGAAAGTATATACCTGATTACATTCAGACAGCGGATAAGGTGATTATATGGCAAAAGATAATATTTTGACAATAGAAGAAGTGATAAGCCGGGCTGGGGAATTCCTTGGCAAGGAGGACACTCGTCTTATTCAGCATGCCTATGATTATGCATCAGAAGCACATAAAGAACAGTACCGGAAATCAGGGGAGCCCTACATCATCCACCCTGTACAGGTTGCAGGAATTCTAGTCGACTTGGAGATGGATGCAGAGACAATTGCAGGTGGGCTTTTACATGATGTTCTGGAAGATACCAACGTCACCTTTGATATGCTGGAGAAAGAGTTTAACGAGGAAGTTGCCATGCTGGTGGACGGAGTGACCAAGCTCGGAAAGATCAAATATAAATCCCGTGAGGCCATTCAGGCGGAGAATCATCGTAAAATGTTCGTAGCGATGGCCAAGGATATCCGAGTAATATTGATCAAACTTGCGGATCGCCTCCATAATATGCGGACATTGAAACATTTGAAACCGGAAAAGCAGAGAAGGATCTCCAATGAAACACTGGAAATTTTTGCTCCGCTAGCCCATCGGTTAGGTATATCCACGATCAAATGGGAACTGGAAGACACCGCACTTAGGTATCTGAATCCACAGCAGTATTACCGGATTGTCCAATTGATGAAACAAAAAAGGGAACAGCGGGAATCTTACATCGAAGGGGTTATGAATGAAGTCGACTCCCAGCTTAAAGAACTCAACATTGAGGCGGACATGTCCGGCCGGCCGAAACATCTTTACAGTATCTATCAGAAGATGGTGAAACAAAATAAGCAGTTCAACGAGATATATGATCTTCTAGCAGTAAGAATCATTGTAGATAGTATCAAGGATTGCTATGCAGTCCTTGGAATCATCCATACATGCTGGAAACCGATGCCGGGAAGGTTCAAGGACTATATAGCTATGCCGAAGCAGAACCTCTACCAATCCCTCCATACCACGGTCATCGGACCTAAAGGGGACCCGCTGGAAGTGCAGATTCGCACCAAGGAAATGCATGAGATAGCCGAATATGGTATTGCTGCACATTGGGCATATAAGGAAGGCAGGCAGCTTGCTAACGGCAAGAAATCGTTTGAGGAAAAGCTGACTTGGTTCAGGGAAATACTCGAGTGGCAATCTGAAACAAATGATGCAGAGGAGTTCATGGAGTCGCTGAAGGTGGACCTCTTTTCCGATATGGTGTATGTATTTACACCGAAAGGAGACGTCATTGAACTTCCATCGGGCTCCATACCTCTTGATTTTGCATATAAAATTCACACGGAAATCGGCAATAAAACTATAGGGGCAAAAGTCAATGGAAAGATGGAACCTCTGGATTATAAACTTAGAAATGGGGATATAGTCGAGGTAATGACGTCCAAGCATTCTTATGGGCCTTCACAGGATTGGTTGAAAATAACGCAGACTTCCCAGGCGAAAAGCAAAATCAAGCAGTTTTTCAAAAAACAGAAGCGGGAAGAAAACATTCTCAAAGGCAAAGAAGCGGTGGAACAGGAGATTCATGAGCTATCTTTCGATCCGAAGGAAGTGTTGACTCAGGAAAATATTCATCGTGTTTGCGAGAAATTCAATTTTTCCAATGAAGATGACATGTATGCTGCTGTCGGTTATCAAGGCATCACCGCCGCAGTGATTGCCACACGTTTGACGGATAAAATCAGAGAAGCGCGTCAGAAGAAGCAGGACCTTGCTCAGACTATCGAGGAAGTCAATACGGATTTCAAGAAGAAGAAGGCTCCTAAAGGAGAGTCGGGGGTTCATGTCGAAGGTGTGGACAACCTGCTCGTGCGTTTGGCAAAATGCTGCAACCCTGTCCCAGGGGACGAAATCATCGGTTATATAACAAAAGGCAGAGGTGTATCTGTCCATCGTGCCGACTGTCCCAATGTCCAGACGGAAGAAGCCAAGCAAAGATATATGCATGTTCAGTGGGAAGGGACCCATACGGACAAGAAACAATATCATGTTGACTTGGAAATATCCGGTTATGACCGGCGTGGTTTATTGAACGAGGTGTTGCAGGGAGTAAATGAAACGAAGACGAATATAACCCATGTAAACGGAAGGTCCGATCGTAATAAGATGGCCATCATTCAGATAACCCTCTTGATCCACAATACCGGTCATCTGAGAAAAATTGTAGAACGCATTAAGCAGATTAAAGATGTATATACCGTAACTAGAACTATTCATTAAACGCATGATGAGGCAAAGGAGCAGCAATATGAAAGCAGTTATACAACGAACAGCCAATGCTAATGTTACCGTCGACAATCAGAAGGTGGGAGAGATTGAAGAAGGGCTGGTGGTCCTCCTTGGTGTCACTCATGAGGATGGCTTGGAGGATGCTGAATATCTGGCCAAAAAAATCACCAATTTAAGGATTTTCGAAGACGACTCAGGGAAGATGAATCGGAGCTTAAAAGATGTCGATGGCAGCTTGTTGTCCATCTCCCAGTTCACTCTCTATGGTGACACAAGAAAAGGGAGGCGGCCTAATTTCATGCAGGCTGCCGGGCCAGAAGCTGCAGAGGAACTGTATGAACAGTTCAATGATTTTGTCCGTAAAGAGAACGTTCCAGTCGAAACAGGAAAATTTGGAGCAATGATGGATGTTCAACTGACAAATAACGGACCGGTGACACTGATCTTGGAGAGTAGGGAGTAGAAGGCTCTTTGATCAAGCGGGACATGCATCCTGGCCATATACCCTAGCTCTTGGGATGTCCTCCATCATTCAATTATTTCTTATTTACCATTTGTCGGATTAAATATTGGGTGTAAGGCAAAGATAATAGAAATGATAATGGAGGGATTCCTATGAGGATGAATGAAAAACATGGGATAACCATCAATGCCACGGATGTAACGGGAATCAACTTTCATCGGTTTATGGAATTGGAAAGCCATGCAACTCATATGGAAATCGCTGAGGAGCTTGGCATATCGCTGGGTGAGGTTCAGCGCCTTAAGAAAAAAGTAAATCGTGCTTGACATTCAAATGTCTACAGATTAACATAATAATCATTCGAAGATTCGTTCAAACTTACCAAAAATGAAGCCGATGATGGAAAGAGTAATCAATCACCCCTGTCAAAGAGAGGAAATGCCAAAGGCTGGAAGCATTTCTGCAACGGGCTTGATGAAAGACATTCCGGAGGACCCATATTGAATCACGAGTAAATATGGGCGTCTTGCAGGCGTTAACTGTGAACGAGCGGATGCTGTTAACAAGGCATCAACTAGGGTGGCAACGCGGGCAAACTCCCGTCCCTTTTATTGAAGGGACGGGAGTTTTTTATATTTACAAGAGGAAGCAGGAGGTAGGAATCATGGCAATGAAAGCACCACGAGGTACCGTGGATATATTACCGGAAAACGCTAAAAAATGGCAGTTTGTTGAGTCGAAAATAAAAGAAGTCTGTGACAGGTACCATTTCAAAGAAATTCGAACACCACTTTTTGAACATACAGAGGTATTCCAACGGGGCGTTGGAGATACTACTGATATTGTCCAAAAGGAAATGTACACGTTTGAAGACAGAGGCGGCAGGAGTCTAACGTTAAGGCCGGAAGGAACAGCTTCGGTTGTCCGTGCTTTTGTTGAAAATAAAATGTTCGGGAACCCGAATCAACCCGTCAAGCTTTATTACTTTGCACAAATGTTTCGGTATGAACGGCCGCAAAAAGGCCGGATGCGCCAACTTAATCAATTCGGGGTAGAGGTGCTGGGAAGTGATAACCCTGCAACGGATGCCGAGGTCATCGATTTGGCGATGACTTGCTATCGAAGCCTTGGTCTGAAATCTCTTAAGCTGGTGATCAATTCACTAGGTGATCAGGAGAGTCGAGAAAATCATCGGAAGGCACTTGTAGATCATTTCAAACCCCATGAACATGAACTTTGCAGGGATTGCCAAAGCAGGCTGGAGAAGAATCCATTGAGAGTACTCGACTGTAAAAAGGACCGTGATCACCCAGCAATGGGAACGGCGCCTTCCATCCTTGAGTATCTGAATGAGGAATCGGAAAACTATTTCAACCAGGTCAAATCGTACTTGACAGCAATGGGGATTGATTATGAAGTAGATAAAAACCTTGTACGCGGCTTGGATTATTATAACCATACAGCATTCGAGATTATGAGCGAAGCAGACGGTTTCGGCGCAATTACCACCCTAGCTGGAGGCGGAAGGTATAATGGACTGGTTGAAGAATTGGATGGACCGGCCACCCCGGGAATCGGATTTGGAATGGGGCTGGAACGTTTACTGATGGCATTGGATGCTGAAAATATCGAAGTTCCTCTCGATGATCAATTGGACTGCTTCTTAATCGCGGTTGGTGAGGAAGCAGAATATGAATCAGTACGTATCCTGCATGATCTGCGAAATAACGGTATTCAAGTAGATAAAGATTACCAGGGAAGAAAAATGAAGGCACAATTTAAAGCAGCAGACCGAAATCAAGCAAAATTCGTTCTGGTGCTCGGAGAAGATGAGCTTCAGAAGCAAATGATCAACATCAAATCGATGGAGACTGGTGACCAAGCGGAAATACCATTAACTGATTTGACGGAGCGTCTTCAACAGATACTTAAAGGGGGAAATATCAGTGAATAATCGTGTTATGGCCGGAACACTCCGGCAGTCACATATTGATCAACATGTTCTACTGAAAGGATGGGTTCAGACACGCAGAGATTTAGGCGGTTTGATTTTCATCGATTTGAGGGACAGGTCGGGGATTGTGCAGGTAGTTTTTAATCCGGACAGCTCCCTGGAGGCTCTTGAAGTTGCCGAGACAGTAAGGACCGAGTATGTCCTGGAAATTGAAGGGAAGGTGGTGCAGCGGGATGAAGCTACTGTCAATCCTGCGATCGAAACGGGAAATATTGAAGTAGTCGTAACAGGTATCGAAGTATTGAACACCTCTAAAACACCACCATTTCCTATCAAAGATGATACGGATGTTGCGGAAGACCTGCGTTTGAAGTACCGCTATATCGATTTGCGACGCAAAGAGTTACAGGAAACATTCAAGCTTCGTCACCGAACAACCCAAGCTATCAGGGATTATCTCAACCAGGACGGTTTTCTGGAGATGGAGACACCCATCCTCACGAAAAGCACACCAGAGGGTGCTCGGGACTATCTAGTTCCGAGCAGAGTCCACCAAGGGGAATTTTATGCACTTCCTCAATCTCCTCAGCTGTTCAAACAGTTGATCATGATGGGCGGATTTGAGAAATATTACCAGATTGCGCGCTGTTTCCGGGACGAAGATTTACGTGCAGACCGCCAGCCTGAGTTTACACAAGTTGATATAGAAACCTCCTTCTTGACGAGCGATGAAATTATGGAAATGACAGAGAAAATGATGAAATATGTCATGAAAGAAGTCAAAGGCATCGATATATCCCTTCCGTTGAAAAGGATGCCATATGATGAAGCAATGGAGCGTTTCGGTTCCGATAAACCGGATACCAGGTTTGGAATGGAATTGATCCATGTGTCTGATATTGTTGCTTCTTCCGATTTCAAAGTATTCAAAGGAGCAGTTGAGTCTGGAGGGAAAGTAGCGTTGCTTAATGTACAAGGACAGGCAGATCACTATTCCCGTAAAGATGTCGATAAGTTGGAAGAGTTTGCTGCTGTATATGGAGCCAAAGGCCTTGCTTGGCTGAAGGTTGATGGGGAGGATGTTAAAGGGCCTATTGCCAAGTTTCTTTCTGATGAGGAAAAATCAAGCATACTATCCAGAGCAGAAGCCCATAGCGGCGATCTACTGTTGTTTGTGGCCGATAAATCCCAAGTAGTCTATGACAGCCTTGGTGCTCTCCGCCTTAAGCTTGGCAAGGAAATGGAACTCATTGATGAAGAAGCCTTTCATTTCCTTTGGGTAACAGATTGGCCATTGCTGGAATATGACGAAGAAGTTGGAAGATATTTTGCCGCCCACCATCCATTCACTTCACCAATGGAAGAGGATATGGAAAAGTTGGCTGACAATCCTGCTGATGTAAGGGCTAATGCCTATGATCTTGTTCTGAACGGGTATGAATTAGGCGGTGGTTCCGTCCGTATCCATCACAAAGAATTGCAGGAACAAATGTTTGAAGCGTTAGGATTCGAGGAAGAAGAAGCAAAGGAACAATTCGGTTTTCTGATGGAGGCTCTCGAACATGGAGCACCCCCTCATGGTGGAGTGGCATTAGGATTGGATCGTATCATCATGCTGTTGGCTGGGCGGAACAATCTTCGAGATACCATTCTCTTCCCGAAAACAGCATCAGCGTCCGACCCGCTTACCGATGCGCCTGGGGAAGTATCTGAGGCTCAATTGGACGAGTTGAATATTCAGCTGAAACAAAAGGCGGAAAAGCAATAAGATCATGCCTGAAAATTCTTTCTATTTTTCGTACCTTCCTTGTTGAACTTCGAAAAATGATGTGTTAATATATATTTACAATCTTAATAATACCAATCAATCCTGATGTGTTCGTCTATGAAAAGTATTTTGACCGAACAACCTTTAACTAGGGAGCTCAATTGGTTTTTGTGTTGCGTGCATGCCTCATACTTACATTTGAGGAAGCACAATATGCACAAAACAGAGCACCCACCTGCCTGGAGCGGGATCAAAACTTCAGATAGACGGCACGATCGGGATTGATGGTGTACATAATGAAAAAATGCCCTGGCCACTCTAAGAGAGTGGCCAGGGCATTTTTCTATACGGCTGGCTAGCTGGAAGTTCCATTGGCCAGTTGCTCAAGATTTCCATTTTTATCCATTCGGAATGCAGGGGAGGAGATCGAACCCTGATCATCCAAAACGGCCATCTTTCTAGCTCTATCCATAATTTGAATAAAGGCCTGATAGTCCTCTTGGATTGTAGTCAACTGCTTTTCTGTCTGTATCAATTGTTTTTCCAGAACAGCAATTTTATCCTTTAACTCTGTATTTTCACTTTCAAGATGTGCTACCGCCGATTTTGATTGATTGGAAGCATCATAGTCTTTTTTTAAGTCTTTCAAAAAATTGATGACCTTATCCATTGTAATTGTCTGTTCTTCAATACTTGGCGTGCTTTCTCCACTCTGGATGTCGGCGCTGGCCGCAATAGCCACTGCCTTTTTGTCTGGTGTGGTCTTCCTGGCAGCCATCGCCCGTTTCTTCTCTTTTCGCTGTCTTTTAGCAAGATCTATAGCATTCTCATATTTCATCCGCACTTCCGCATTCCACCGGAAGCCGCACGCGGCTGAAGTACGGTTCAGTTTATCTCCTACTTCATCGAATGCGTTCAGTTGAGTGCTGCCTTCCCTTATATGCCGCAACACCGTTTCTGCCAATAAAAGGTCGTCTTCATGCGACCAAGCATCCTGTCTCACTTTCACCATCATCTTTCACTCCTTCTCCGTTATAGGCAAATAGATAGATTTCCATGTTTGATTCTATTGTTGCCTCGGTAGGAGGGAATTATACATTTTATTGTTTTTCATTCTGGATCTTATCATAAACTTGTTTCATAGCTTTCTCGAACTTGCCCGTTTCTTTCGGTTGATAATAGTGTCTGTTTTTTATAGAATCAGGCAAGTACTGCTGTGCCGTCCATGCTCCTTCATAATTATGAGGATACTTATATTCCAAACCTCTGCCTAAGGAAGAAGCACCTTTGTAATGGGTATCTTTCAAATGGGCTGGAATTTCGCCGCTTTTGCCGTTGCGAATATCTGCAAGCGCGGCATCCAGTGCTTTGTAGGCTGTATTGGATTTGGGTGATAAGGCAAGTTCCACAATCGCTGTCGCTAACGGTATTCTCGCTTCGGGAAAGCCGAGCCTCTCAGCAGCTTCCACTGCAGCTAGCACACGCGGGCCTGCCTGTGGGTTTGCCAGACCGATATCTTCATAGGCTGTCACTACCAGACGCCGTGCGATACTGTCCAGGTCTCCTGCTTCTATCAAACGTCCCAAGTAATGGAGGGAAGCATCGACATCACTTCCTCGTATGGATTTCTGAAAGGCAGAGAGGACGTCATAATGGGCATCTCCATCTTTATCATGGCTGAAGCTTTTCTTCTGCATACATTCTTCAGCTATTTCGAGCGTCACAACGATTTGGCCTTTCTCATCTTTCGGTGTCGAAGCAGCTGCCAATTCCAAACCGTTCAATGCTCCACGCAGGTCACCGTTGGAGCTTTCTGCAAAATGCTGTAGTGCTTCATCTGTTATTACCAAGTCTTGTTTCCCGTATCCCTTTGTCTCATCGGCAATTGCACGCGTCAGTGCCAGTTTCACATCTTCATGTGTGAGGGGGTGCAATTCAAATAGATGGCATCTGCTCCTTATCGCCGGGTTGATGGAATGATAGGGATTACTGGTTGTACAACCAATCAATGTAATTAGATTACTTTCCAGATGGGGAAGCAAAAAATCCTGTTTTCCTTTGTCAAGCCTATGGACCTCGTCTAGGACAAGCACCATCTGTCCCTGCATCTTTGCTTCTTCCACAGCAATCTCCATATCTTTTTTCTTGTCTGTGACGGCATTTAAATTTTTCACAGGAAGCTGCAGGGTTTTTCCAAGAGCCGTTGCCATGGATGTTTTTCCTGTGCCAGGCGGGCCAAACAGAATCATGGAGGCAAGCCGCCCGGCGCGTACCATCCGATGGAGGATCTTCCCTTTTCCAACGAGATGTTCTTGTCCGATTATTTCATCCATATGCGAAGGTCTCATTCGAAAAGCGAGGGGTTTTTGGTTCATTTTTATCTTCCTTTATAATATAATGTTTATTTGTTCATTTTAACGTTAAAAGTTATATCGATAAAATGCAAGAACCTTGCCATTCATGCTATAATATCATGGATTGCAGTAGATAGTTAAAAAATTAACCATAATATAAGTAAGACTGATGAATAATAGAGGTGTATAGGATGAAAATTTCAACAAAAGGAAGATATGGTTTGACGATTATGATCGTGCTTGCCAAAAACTTCGGGAAAGGCCCGACTTCTCTCAAATCGATTGCCCGGGATAATGATCTGTCAGAACATTATTTGGAGCAGCTGGCTTCTCCTTTGAGAAATGCAGGACTTATCAAAAGTATCCGTGGCGCTTATGGCGGTTATGTATTAGCGAAAGAACCGAAAGAGATAACTGCCGGTGATATCATACGAGTGCTTGAGGGCCCAATCACTCCAGTGGAAGGCATCGAAGAGGAAGAACCTGCAAAACAGGCACTGTGGATGCGTGTTCGAGACGCTGTAAAGGATGTATTGGATACTACCACCTTGGAAGACCTGGCAACCCATAATAATGATGAGCCGCAGGAATCTTACATGTTTTACATTTAACCAACAGAAAGCGGGAAGGAAAGATTTTGATGGAACATATATACTTGGATCATGCTGCAACTGCACCCATGCACAAAGACGTACTGAAGGCTATGTACCCTGTGTATGAGGAAGTTTTCGGCAATCCGTCCAGTGTCCATGCTTTCGGCAGGAAAGCGAGGCAGATGCTGGATCAATCTAGACGGGTACTGGCGGAAAGCGTCCATGCGAATGAGAAGGAGATCATCTTTACAAGTGGTGGAACGGAATCCGATAATATGGCTTTGATTGGTGCTGCCGCCGAAAGAAAGCCTCTAGGCAATCATATTATCACTACGGCCCAGGAACATCACGCGGTTCTTCATGCTGCAGAACATTTAGAAAAGCAGGGGTTCGAGGTTACGTATCTTCCTGTATATGAAGATGGCCGTATCTCGATGGAGGATTTAAAACAATCTCTCACAGAAGATACAATCCTTGTATCGGTAATGTTTGCAAATAATGAGACAGGGGTCATACAGCCGGTGGAGGAAATAGGTAATCTTCTAGCGGGACATCAAGCTTATTTCCATACAGATGCCGTACAAGCATACGGGCTAATCGATATTTCGGTGAAGGATTTGGGTATAGATATGCTGACGGTTTCGTCCCATAAAATAAATGGGCCGAAAGGGATAGGGTTTCTCTATGTCAAAGAAGGAGTGAAGCTGGAAGCACTTCAGTTCGGAGGCGAGCAAGAGCGGAAACGCCGGCCGGGGACTGAAAATGTGCCTGGTGCTGTGGGTTTCAGCAAAGCCGCACAAATTGGGATGGAGCAGAGGGATGATAGAAACCAGCTCTATAAAGGGTATAAAGAATTCTTTTTAAGTGTGCTGGAAGAACACGGCATAGCCTTTGAAGTGAACGGCGATGTTCAGGGGTCTATCGCTTCCATTGTCAATGTGAGCTTCCCTGGTATGAATGTGGAAACCTTGCTGACCAATTTTGACTTGGAAGGTATTGCTGCTTCCAGTGGAAGCGCCTGTACAGCAGGGTCTGTAGAGCCTTCCCATGTTCTTTCCGCGATGTATGGAAAGAACAATGAATGTACGACAAACTCTATCCGATTCAGTTTCGGGTTATTCAATACAGAAAAAAATGTTAAGGAAGCAGCTGCAAGAGTGGCGAAGATCATCAAACGTCTAACTTGACCATAAAGGAAAGTGATATAAATGAAAAATAAAGAAGACACACGTGTGGTTGTCGGTATGAGTGGTGGTGTCGATTCTTCTGTAGCCGCTCTCCTGCTTAAAGAGCAGGGGTATGATGTCGTCGGCATTTTTATGAAGAACTGGGATGATACCGATGAATTTGGTGTATGTACAGCCACAGAGGATTTTGACGATGTTGTACGTGTATGCAATCAATTGGATATTCCCTACTATGCAGTGAATTTTGAGAAACAGTACTGGGATAAAGTGTTTACTTACTTTCTGGATGAATACAAGGCCGGGAGGACACCTAACCCCGATGTCATGTGTAATAAAGAAATAAAGTTCAAAGCATTTCTTGAACATGCACTTTCTCTGGGTGCCGACTACCTGGCTACAGGGCATTATGCGCAGGTGAGGGAAGTGGATGGTCGTGTGGAAATGCTCAGGGGTGTTGATGACAATAAAGACCAAACTTATTTCCTTAATCAACTGTCGGAAGAAGTTCTTTCCAAGGTCATGTTCCCACTAGGGCATCTTCCTAAGTCAGAGGTCAGGGAGATTGCTAAGAAACATGGACTTGCAACTGCTACTAAGAAAGATAGCACTGGAATTTGCTTCATCGGAGAAAGAAACTTCAAAGAATTTCTGAGTGAATATCTTCCAGCACAGCCTGGAGAGATGCAGACCTTGGATGGTGCAGTGAAAGGGCGGCATGATGGGCTCATGTACTACACCCTGGGCCAACGGCAGGGGTTGGGAATTGGTGGTGCAGGCGACCCGTGGTTTGTAGTAGGGAAAAATCTAAAAGATAATATTCTCTATGTGGAACAGGGATTCAGCAATGATAAATTATATTCAGAAGGTTTGATTGCCACTGATATCAACTGGATCAACCCAGATAAAATCACCAACAATTTCAACTGTACAGCAAAATTCCGTTACCGTCAGCACGACAGTGATGTAACTGTTGAACTAATGGTTGATAATAAAGTCCATGTCAGGTTTGCTGAGGACCAACGTGCCATTACACCAGGCCAAGCGGTGGTTTTTTATGATGGAGAGGTATGTTTGGGCGGTGGTACCATCGACCAAGTCATCAAAAACGACCAGGCTATGAATTATGTAGGGTAAGGGGTATTTCAATGGATAAAAATGCACAAGCGATCCAATATATGAAAGAAAATGAATATGAGAAAGCAGCGGAACTGTTTAACGAATTGATTGAAGAGAATCCAGGAGATCCCATCGGCTTTGTGAACTTCGGCAATCTCCTGCTTCATATGAATGATTATCACAGGGCGGAACGGTTCTTTGATAAAGCGCTGGAGCTTGATAATACTACCGCTACCGCCTATTACGGCCTGGGAAACCTTTATTATGAACAGGAAGTGTTTGATCAGGCAGAAAAAAACTATCAAAGGGCAATTGAACTGGGACTTGAGGAAAGTGATGCCTATTTTATGTTGGGGATGATTTTTCAGCAGAATGAACAATTCAAACTAGCAATCCCATACTTTTTGAGAGCAGTCGAACTGTCCCCTGAAGATCATGAAGTTCTGTTCCAATACGGACTCTCCCTTGCGCAGGCAGATTATATCGAAGAAGCAGAAAAAGCCTTCCATAATGTATTGACGCTCGAACAAGAACATAGTGATGCCCATTATAACCTCGGAGTGATATCTCTATACCATGAAGACGCTGAAACTGCTCTCCATCATTTTAAGGAGTCGCTCCGGATTCAGCCTGACCACGTACTTGCTGCAAACGGTAAAAACAGTGTAGAAGAATTGTTGAAGCAGGAATAGAAGAGCAGGGGTTGTTCTTGATGGAAAAAGATAGACAATCAGTTGAAGAGAAAGGCTATATAAAAGGAGAGCTCCTGACTACCATTTTCCATAATGATCAGGAGCGTTTCTCCATTGTAAAAATCCGTGTACAGGAGACCAATGAAGATTTTAAAGAAACTGAGATAGTGGCCAAAGGTTATTTTTCCGGTTTGCAAGAACAGACCGCCTATATTTTTTATGGCCAATTAGAGCGGCACCCTAAGTTCGGAGTGCAGTACCAAGTGAATACTTATCAGACCTTCATTCCCGAGACGAAAGACGGCGTTATAGCCTATCTTTGCAGTGATCTTTTTTATGGAGTCGGCCGGAAGACAGCTGAAAGAATTGTCGAGCACCTTGGGGAACGTGCAATTTCCCGAATATTGGACAACCCTGAGATTCTGGAAGAAGTACCTCAAATGAAAAAAGAAACAAGGGAACAATTGGCCAAGAGCCTTCAAGAAAATCAAGGGTTCGAACATATCGTCGTATATCTTTCCAAATATGGCATAGGGTTGAAGATGGCTCAGAAAATCTATCAGCAATATAAGGAAGATGCTATAGAAGTCCTCAATGAGGACCCCTATAGATATGTATTTGATATAGAAGGTTTCGGTTTCCAGACAGCTGATGATATTGCTAGACAAAATGGACTATCCTTGACACACCCAAACCGGATTGGTGCTGGGTGTATTTATGTTCTGCAGAAAAATGTTCAAAACGGCCATGTATATCTGCCGCTTGATAAATGTATGGAAGAGATGCTGTCCCTGTTGTCCCATGAGTCACTATCTGTCTCGACGATCACCGATCGTCTCGATGAACTGAATACCGACAAAACAATTATCTTGCGGGAGGGGAAGGTATATCTCCCTTCCTTGTATTACGCAGAAGATGGTTTTGCCTCCAATTTAAAACGGTTGATGGACAGTCCTGTGGAACACGAGACGACCGAGGCAGAATTGATGAAAATCATTGGGGATATAGAAGAGGAAGAAACTTTAAGTTACGGCAAGGAGCAGTTTGAAGCCATCAACCAAGCTCTTCATTCCAAGCTGATGATATTGACAGGTGGGCCGGGAACAGGAAAAACGACGGTAGTGAAGGGAATCATCAAGTCCTATGGAGCTGTTCACCAATTATCACTGGATCCGGATGACTATGATAGCCAAGATGAATATCCGTTTATTCTTACAGCCCCGACAGGCAGGGCTGCCAAGCGCCTCAATGAATCGACAGGTCTTCCTGCTCTTACGATTCACCGGTTGCTGGGCTGGGATGGAAACAAAGGCTTCAATAAAGACCAACATGAACAGCTGTCAGGAAAGTTTCTGATTGTCGATGAATTCTCCATGGTCGATACTTGGCTGGCCAACCATCTCTTTAAAGCAATTCCGGATGATATGCAGGTTCTGCTAGTAGGGGATGAGGATCAACTTCCATCTGTAGGACCGGGACAGGTGCTTGCCGACTTACTGGCCAGTGGGCATCTTCCGTCGGTCAGCCTGCATGAGGTCTACCGCCAGAAAGAAGGCTCCAAAATCATACAATTAGCCCATGAGATCAAGAATGGTACGGTTCCATCATTGGATAATGATAAGGATTTCAGCTTTATTCGCTGTCATGAGCCACAAATGCTGGAAGCCGTCACAAAAATATTCGACAGTGCCAAGAACAAAGGGTTGGATCTCCGCGACATCCAAGTGCTTGCTCCAATGTACCGTTCGCAAGCAGGGATAACTGCAATCAACAAGGAATTACAGCGGTTGATTAATCCTAAAACTCCCCGAAAGCGGGAGGTGAAAACCAAGGAAGCAGTTTTCCGTGTGGGCGACAAAGTGCTCCAGCTCGTGAATCAACCAGAAAATGGTGTGTATAATGGTGATATTGGCGAAGTGGTGGCCATCTTCAGAGAAGAAGAGAACACAGAAAATGTGGAACAGCTGGTTATTGAATTTGAGGACAAAGAAGTGGTATATGAACGAAAGGACTATGTGAATATCATGCATGCATATTGTATATCCATTCATAAGTCACAGGGCAGTGAATTTCCAATTGTCATACTTCCCGTCGTATCCGCATACCATCGTATGCTTCGTAAAAATCTGCTTTATACAGCAATAACCAGAAGCAAGGAGTCTTTGATCATTTGTGGGGAGGATGAAGCATTTCTCCGTGGTATCCGGACCGAAGACACCAATCAACGGTATACAACATTGAAGGAGCAGCTGGAATCAAGGATGAACGGGCAAGCCGTTCCTGATCCAGAAGAAATGGATGAGGATGAAGAACTGTCTCCGTATGATTTTATGTAGGAATGTATAAATTTTTCTGTTTCGGGCAAGAATGCCATTATAACTAATCTTCCAGAGGTGAGATTGTGATGCGATGCCCGAATTGTAATGGAAAGGATTTAGGTAGAATCGGCACCCAGCAGTACTACTGTTGGACGTGTTTTATTGAAATGGCAGTAGAAAAAAATAGATTGAGTGTTCATCAAGTCGAATCAGATGGCTCATTAAGCTCTCTTGACGACCTCTTTTCCGAAGAGCAAAGGAAAATATAATATTTTGCCCGGCAGCAATGTATATACGTACTGGCGCGAAAGGCAATGTTTCTTTATGCAGGGGGAGAGAGATAGATATGTTTCGTAATAGAAAGGCCTTGAGCTTTCTGTACTGGCTGATCATCGGCATACTTGTCTTTTTATTTATTTTTCTGCTCTTTCAGCTGTTCCCTTTTTATGCGGCTGTTTTTTCTTTTGTCATCAAACTGCTGGCTCCTTTCCTCGTTTCTTGCTTATTGGCGTACCTGCTCTATCCAATTGTACAAAAACTGCATCAATGGGAGATCCCCAGGAGTGCAGCAATCCTGCTCATTTATATTTTATTCTTTGGCGGGACTTCCTATGCTATTTACCAGGTCTACCCGGCTGTCGTTCATCAACTGCAAGATTTGAATAGACAGCTTCCTGTCTTTATTGATATGTATCAGGAACTTGTTTATCAGTTGTATGAATATACGTCTTTTTTGCCTGAGACTGTCCATGATAAAATGGATCAATGGGTTGCTAGGGTGGAAACAGGAGTGGAAAACCTGCTGGACAAGCTGGTTGGCGGGTTTGCCAAGATTTTTGAGATGGTTGTTTTTTTGACGGTCATCCCCGTCCTGGTCTTTTATTTTTTGAAAGATTACCGGACAATTTCGGGTTTTTTCATCAAGTTGCTTCCTAAGAAATATCGACCTCAAATCAGTCGTATGGCACATGCAATTGATGAGAGTTTAGGCAATTATATACGCGGACAGCTGCTGGTCTGCCTGTTTGTTGGTCTGGCATCATGGATTGCCTTTCAATTCCTTGGGCTGAAATATGCTCTGCTGTTGGCAATCTTCATGGGCATTACCAATATCATCCCTTATTTTGGCCCGATTATTGGTGCGGTTCCGGCAGTGGCTATTGCTTTGACCATGTCGAGCCATCTGGTTATCTTTGTTTTGCTCGCTGTTTTCATTGTACAGGTGATAGAAGGAAATCTCCTTTCCCCTTATATAGTCGGCAAGAGTATTGATATCCACCCGGTGGCCATCATTTTCATCCTGCTGCTTGGTGGACAGTTATTCGGAATTGCCGGGATGATTATTGCGGTGCCTGCACTGACAATCGGAAAGGTTGTCATTCGGCATTTGATAGCACTTCGGGCTTATGATTGACATCGGCTGCAAAGTTTTCTATAATATCGCTTAGATTAGCACTTTCATATGATCAACACGCTGAAGGTTATGAGTACATGGTTAACGATTGATAAGAGAGGGATTTTCGAGGCTGAAAAAAATCCTGGATGCTGGGCCATGGAAAGCTGGACCGGAGTACGGTTAATACCCGTCGGTTTCATACCGTTAACATGTTACAAGTGATGAACAGATTTGTATTCTGTTCATAATTAGGGTGGTACCGCGATAGAATCTCGTCCCTGCAACAGTATGCAGAGAGGAGATTTTTTTATTTACATAAAAGAAGGAGGATTTTACATGAAGACATTATCATCTGCCGAAGTCAGGCAAATGTTCATCGATTTTTTTAAAGAGAAAGGCCATCGGGTGGAGCCGAGCGCGTCCCTTGTCCCGAAAGATGATCCGACACTGCTCTGGATCAATAGCGGAGTTGCCACACTGAAAAAGTATTTTGACGGGCGTGTCATCCCGGACAACCCAAGATTGGTTAACGCCCAAAAATCTATCCGTACCAATGATATCGAAAACGTCGGGTTCACAGCGAGACACCATACGTTTTTCGAGATGCTCGGAAACTTTTCCATTGGTGACTATTTTAAAAAAGAGGCAATTGCTTGGGCATGGGAGTTTCTTACAAGTGAAAAATGGATAGGATTTGATGAGGAACTGCTTTCTGTCACTGTCCATCCCGAGGATGATGAAGCGTATGAATTCTGGCTCCATGATATAGGACTTCCGAAAGAACGTATTATTCGTCTGGAAGAAAATTTCTGGGATATCGGAGAGGGACCAAGTGGCCCCAATACAGAGATATTCTATGACCGTGGGGAAAAATACGGTAATGATCCAAACGACCCCGAGTTGTATCCTGGTGGTGAAAATGAACGCTATCTGGAAATCTGGAATTTAGTATTTTCCCAGTTCAACCACAATCCAGATGATACCTATACACCACTGCCAAAGAAAAATATTGATACTGGTATGGGTCTTGAACGGATGGTTTCCGTTATCCAGGATGTACCAACCAACTTTGAGACAGACCTATTTATGCCCATCATACGGAAAACAGAGGAACTAGCCACCACTTCTTATGGCAATAGCAAAGAGGGCGATACAGCGTTCAAAGTAATTGCCGATCATATCAGAACAGTAAGTTTTGCAGTCGGTGATGGAGCGGTACCATCCAATGAAGGCAGAGGCTATGTATTAAGGAGACTTCTCCGGCGTGCCGTACGTTTTGCTAAGGAAGTCGGAATTGAAAAGCCGTTCATGTATGAATTGGTCGAAACAGTAGGGGACATTATGAAGGACTTCTACCCGCAAGTCCTAGATAAGCAGGAATTCATTGAAAATATTGTGAAGGTAGAGGAAGAGAGGTTCCATGAGACCTTGAACGATGGCCTTCAGATCCTTACGACTATCATGGAAGAAGAAAAAGCGAAGGAAAGCACGCTTTTCCCTGGTGAGGAAGTATTTCGTCTTTATGACACCTATGGATTTCCAAAGGAATTGACAGAAGAGTATGTACAGGATCAGGGATTCACGATCGATGAAGAGGGTTTCCGTCGGGAAATGGAGAAACAGCGGGAACGTGCCAGAAACGCGCGTCAGAAAGTGGATTCCATGCAGGTACAAGACGGAGCTCTGAGTGACATAGATGTCGCAAGTGACTTTGTAGGTTACGGCAGTTTGGAGACACATACAGAAATTTCCGCCATCGTCGAGGGTAAAGAGACTGCTGAACAGGCAGCTGCAGGAGCGGAGGTATATCTGTTCTTAAAAGAGACGCCTTTTTACGCTGAAAGCGGCGGCCAGATAGCTGATAATGGCTGGATATATACTGATAATGCTTCAGCCTACGTTAAGGATGTTCAAAAGTCGCCGAAAGGACAGCATGTGCACAGGGTAGAGATCAAAGAAGGTACATTCCAGACGGGAGACAAAGTAAGAGCGATGGTGGATAGTAAGTTCCGATCTTCCATCATTAAAAATCATACAGCTACCCACCTGCTGCACCAGGCTCTTAAGGACGTGTTGGGTACTCATGTAAATCAAGCAGGTTCTCTGGTGACACCAGACCGTCTACGCTTTGATTTTTCCCATTTCAGCAGTGTTTCCAACGAGGAGCTCCAACAGATAGAGCAGATGGTAAATGAGAAAGTTTGGAATTCCTTGCCACTCCATATTGACAACAAGCGTCTGGAAGAAGCGAAAGAAATGGGGGCTATGGCACTGTTCGGCGAAAAGTATGGAGATGTTGTAAGGGTCGTTCAAATTGGGGATTACAGCATTGAATTATGCGGTGGCTGCCACGTCAGGAATACATCCGAAATCGGGATCTTCAAAATTGTGGCCGAAAGCGGGATAGGTGCAGGAACAAGAAGGATTGAAGCTGTCACTAGCAGACAGGCTTACGAGTTTCTGAATGATAAGCTTGCACTCTTGCAGAGCTCCGCCAATCTAGTCAAATCTTCGGAGGACCATCTGCCGGAACGAATTGAAGGGCTATTTACAGAAATCCAGTCCTTGAAGAAAGAAAATGAGTCGTTAAATGCGAAAATGTCGAATCTGGAAGCGGCATCCATACTCGATCAGGTAGAAACAATTGAGGGCGTGCCTCTATTGGCAAAGAAGGTCAATGTAAAGGATATGAACCAACTTAGGAACATGGTGGA
Source organism: Virgibacillus xinjiangensis (assembly GCF_042643145.1). NCBI lineage: Bacteria > Bacillati > Bacillota > Bacilli > Caryophanales > Bacillaceae > Virgibacillus > Virgibacillus xinjiangensis. The sequence continues at coordinate 306,547 of NZ_JBHRSA010000004.1, read as the reverse complement.
TGATTTGAAACAGAAATTGGAATCGGGAATCATCCTGCTGGCAGCCGAAAATAACGAAAAGGTGCAGCTTGCTGCCGGTGTGTCCAAAGATCTTGTTGGGAAAGGATTCCATGCCGGCAACCTGATCAAGCAGGCAGCAACGATTTGCGGCGGTGGCGGCGGCGGCCGTCCCGATATGGCCCAAGCGGGAGGAAAAGATCCCGAAAAAATCGAGGATGCTCTTCATGCTGCCAAAGATCATATTAAAGGTAATAGCATGTAAGCTGAATGATAAGATCTATGGAAAAACATATAATAAATATTCGAAACATGTTAAACTAGGGGAAGGAAAATTCTGCCTGGCCTCCCAAGGACCGGTTGGAACCGGAAAGACATTTTATTGTTGCAGATGTCAAGTTATACCAAAAAGAGGTGTCGATATGAGTTCCATGGATAGGACAATGAAGTTTAATTTTTCCGATGAACCATTTGAACGGGATATCAAAGAAATCCTGTTTACAGTTCATGAGTCATTGCAGGAAAAAGGTTACAACCCGATCAATCAGATTGTCGGTTATTTGTTATCGGGGGACCCAGCGTATATCCCAAGGCATAATGATGCCCGTAACTTGATCCGGAAAATTGAACGGGACGAAGTAATTGAAGAACTTGTTAAGTATTATCTCGAGCATCAGAAGGAGCATCGATGAAAATAATAGGACTTGATGTGGGTTCCAAAACAATCGGAGTCGCTGTGAGTGATGCATTTGGATGGACTGCGCAGGGACTTACCACCATTAAATGGGATGAGGACCATTTGGAATCTGCAGATGAAGAATTGAAAAACATCATAGAAGAGCACGGTATCGGGAAGGCTATTATTGGACTCCCCAAAAATATGAATGGTACGATCGGTGAAAGAGGAGAAGCATCCCAAAGGTATGCAGAACATGTAGAGAAAGTACATGGTATCCCTGCAGTGCTTTGGGATGAGCGTCTCACCACAGTAGCTGCAGAACGCGTGCTTTTAGAAGCGGATATGAGCAGGAAAAAGAGGAAAAAAGTTATTGATAAAATGGCGGCTGTCATGATTCTTCAGGGATATCTTGACCAAAAATAAAAGGAGGTATGGACATGGCGTTGGAAGAAAGGGAAAGAATAGTCATTCCGGATGAAAACGGGGAAGAACATTTATTTGAGGTGCTGTTTACTTTCGATGTGGACAAGACGGGACACTCATACATCGCAGTAGCACCTGCTGAACAAGCAGAAGAGGAAGAAGTAGAAGTATATGCCTTCCGTTACGAAGAGAAAAATGAAAATGAGGATGATCTTTCCCTTTTCCCTATAGAGTCTGATGATGAATGGGAAATGGTCGAGGAAATGCTGAATACGTTGGCAGACGAAGAAAACGACGCATAACAAAATTTCCAAGGGCTGATGCTGGATCGTGGCATCAGCCTTTTCCTTTGTCTTCGAATTTGCGGATAATCTCAAGTTCTGTTTCCTAATGGAATATCATGGCGATTTTTAGTATAATATACCGGATAGGAGGGAGCAGGTGAATGTACAGGAATAAACGGAAAAAGAAATACCGGGAAAACCTCAAAGAACAGACGGAAGAGGCAAAACGGGTGCGTAAAATCGTGTTTATCATTGCAATGACAGTTGCTGTCTTCCTGATAATAGGTGCTGTCTCTCTGTTTCTATATGTCCATTCGGCTATGAAGCCTGTTGATCCGGACAGTGAGGAAGAGGTGACGATTGAGGTGCCGATTGGTTCTTCTTCATCCACAATAGCTTCAATACTGGAAGAGAATGGCCTTATCCGAAATGAGCTGGTTTTTCGGATGTATGTAAAATTCAATAATGAAACTGATTTCCAGGCGGGGGAATATACATTTTCACCTTCTATGGAAATCCAAGAATTGGTAGAATCATTGAAAAATGGAATAGTTATGGCTGAGCCAGTACATACGATCACGATACCAGAAGGACTTACAATTGATCAGATTGCTGAAATATATGGCGAGAACCTTCACTTCAGCAAAGAGGATTTTCTTGAAAAAGTCAACGATCGAGCATATATAGAAGAATTGATGCAGCATTTTCCTGGGGTATTGTCAGATGATATTTTGGATGAGGAGATACGAACTCCTTTGGAAGGTTATCTATTTGCCTCTACCTATGACTTTTATGAAGAGAAGCCAAAAATAGAAAATATTGTCGAGAAGATGTTGACGGAAACAGAAAAGCTTGTCAATCAATATAAAGCGGAGATTGACGAGATGGGCTGGAATGTGCATGAGGCAGTCACCTTTGCTTCCTTGGTGGAAAAGGAAGCAGGGAAGATAGAACAACGAAACAAGATCGCCGGGGTATTTTATAACCGGATGGAAGAGGAAATGCCTCTCCAGACAGATCCGACAGTGTTGTATGCTTTAGGAGAACACAAGGACCAGGTTCTCTATGAAGATCTGGAAATCGAATCACCATACAATACGTATGTGGTAGAGGCGTTGCCGATTGGTCCGATTTCAAATTTCGCAGAGAATTCTCTTGAGGCGGTTGCGAATCCGGACCAGTCTGACTATCTATACTTTCTGCATGATTCAGATGGGCAAATACATTATGCAGAAACTTACGAAGAACACCTTCAAAACAGAGAAGAGCATATGGAAGAATAAAAAGGAAATGTGGTTCCCTTCACAGCTCCCTTTTATAATGAACGTGAAAATGGGGTATTTTTAATGGAACATTCAAAATCTGATTATTTATTGGGTATACTACCGGAAAAAGAAGAATGGGTTCAGCAGATGGAAACGTATGCTAAAGAGCATCGGGTTCCTATCATGGATTCTGTGAGCATGAATTTCGTCATGCAGTTGATACGCTTGAAGAAGCCGGCAAGGATTCTGGAGATAGGAACAGCTATTGGTTATTCGGCATTGATGATGGCCGAGGCAGCTCCCTTAGCAGAAATTGTATCCATCGAAAGAGATGAAGAGAGATACCGTCAAGCAGAAAATCATATTACTGGTCAGGGTAGACAGGATCAGATTCGTGTCATCCTTGGAGATGCACTCGATGAATTGGACACACTCAGGGAATCTGGAGAGCTGTTCGATTGGGTGTTCATTGATGCAGCGAAAGGCCAGTACAGAAAATTTTTTGAACTGGCTGAACCAATTTTGTCGGACAGCGGAGTCATCATTTCAGATAATGTTCTGTTCAGAGGCTTAGTGGCTAATCCAGAAAAAGCACACCAAAGACACAGGAAAATGGTAGAGAAAATCAGCAGTTATAACCGCTGGATATGCTCGCATTCCGGTTTTGACACCTCCATCGTACCGATTGGTGATGGAGTAGCCATAAGTGTGAAGAAAGGAAGAGGTTAAGATGAGTGAAAAACCGGTCGTCATCGGGGTTGCGGGAGGAAGCGGAAGTGGTAAAACATCTGTCACCCGATCCATCTCCCAGCGTTTTTCCAATCAAACAATCCAGGTGATTGAACAAGATTATTATTATAAGGATCAAAGTCATCTCCCATTGGAAGAGAGACTGAATACAAACTATGATCATCCTTTTGCGTTTGACAACGATTTATTGATTGAACATATCCATGAGCTGATCAGGAGGAATCCGATCGAGAAGCCAGTTTATGATTATAAAATCCACACACGTTCTGAGGAAGTCATCAAGGTGGAACCGAGGGATGTTATTATACTGGAGGGTATTCTCATCTTGGATGATCCACGTTTAGTCGATTTGATGGACATCAAGGTATTCGTCGATACAGATGCTGATCTACGGATCATCCGAAGACTGTTGAGGGATATAAAAGAACGTGGCAGAACATTGGACTCTGTCATCGACCAGTATATCAATAATGTGCGGCCGTCACACCTTCAATTCATCGAGCCGACGAAACGCTATGCGGATATTATCATCCCTGAAGGTGGTCAGAATGAGGTGGCTATTGATATAATGGCTTCTAAAATAGAATCCATTTTGTCTAAAAAACACGAAAGATAATCAGTTGAAAAGTATTGAAAACTAGAATGGATTCTGCCATAGTATTGATTAGTATATTTCCGGTCATGCGGAAAAGGGGATGGAACGCCCCTCACATGTGGTGATTAAAAAAGGAGTGTAAATTGTCATGGCAACAGAGAAAAGTTATTATATGACTCAAGAGGGGAAAGAGAAGTTAGAAGAGGAATTGCGTTATTTGAAAACGGATCGTCGACAGGAAGTTGTCGAGCGAATCAAAATAGCCAGGGATTTCGGTGACCTTTCCGAGAATTCGGAGTATGATGCTGCAAAAGATGAACAGGCATTTGTAGAATCAAGAATATCCCAGGTGGAGACAATGATCCGTAATGCAGTCATCATTGAAAATGACAACGAGGATCCAAATGTTGTGGCACTTGGCAAATCTGTAACGTTTCAGGAAACGCCAGATGGGGAGGAAGAAACATACACTATAGTGGGTAGTGCAGAAGCTGATCCCTTCGAAGGTAAAATTTCAAACGATTCTCCGATGGCTAAAAGCCTGCTGGGTAAGGAAGTCGGCAGTGAGGTCACCGTTGCTACCCCTGGCGGAGATATGCATGTGAAAATCCTGAAAGTTGACTAATAATCTGAATAGAACTACTTAAAAAGCGGAGTTGCTCCGCTTTTTTTTGCACGTAATGATGTATAGTTTGCGCCAAACTTGAATTAACAATATAATTCAGATATACGTGAAATTCGATTATTTTACAGATAACACAATGAAAACAGGGAGGATACGGAGGGACAAGCTAATGAGTAGCACAGAAACAGAAAGTGGTACACGTGTGAACAAATTCGAGAAGCGGAGGAAAAATACGAAAGCAATTTCCATTTTATTAATTCTCGGTGGCATTCTTCTGCTTGTATTACTGAGTATATGGATTTTCGGAGGAAATGGTGATCAAGCCGCTCAGGATACAAATGAACAGCAATCCTCTGACTCTGGCTTCATTATCAATGACGATGAGGCTGATAAAGAAACAGCTGATGATGGCGAGGGCAGCAGTGAAAGCCAACAAGAAGATGAAGACCAGCAATCACAGGACAATGCTTCAGAAAATGAATCGGCAGAAGATAATGAAGATGAAAAAGAAAGCGATGAACTGGAAAAAGAACCGGCAGACGCTTCTGATGGTAATGTGAAGGAAGCATATACAGCTGATTGGGAACCAATTGGTACGGAACAGGAAGGCGAGCATACAACTGTCTATGAGGAAGGTTCACAGGACCGGAAAGAGATTGCCCAAGCAGCTGCCATGGCTACAGGGTTGAATGCACAAGAAATGAAAACGGTATGGGTTGGGAATAACAATCATCCACAAAAAGTCCGTACCACTGTGGCAACTAGTGATTACTCGGAAATATACCGGGTTTTCCTCACGTGGGTCGATGGCGAAGGATGGAAGCCAACGAAAGTGGAGGAGCTTTATGAGCCAGCCAAATAAACGAAAGAGTACAGGAGGATCAAAGTGACGATAGGTATAATCGGAGCAATGGATGAAGAAATTGCAAAGTTGATGGAAAACATGACAGACATTAAAGAAACGACCGTCGCAAATTGCCTATTTGCAGAGGGGGAATTGCATGGCAAAGATATAGTACTGCTTAAATCTGGCATAGGGAAGGTGAATGCTGCCATGGCAGCAACCATCATGCATGAGCGTTATCGTCCTTCACATGTCATCAATACAGGTTCCGCCGGTGGATTTGCATCCGATATGGAGGTGGGTGACATTGTCATCTCCAGCAGGGTTGTCCATCACGATGTGGATGTGACAGCTTTTGGCTATGCCTTTGGACAGGTTCCTGGTATGCCAAGTATGTTTGATGCCGACACGGAACTGATCTCCGAAGCCATCAAAGCTGCAGAGGGAATGGATATCCGATATACAGAGGGGTTAATAGCCACAGGAGATACATTTATGGAAGATCCTGCCAAGGTTCAAGAAGTATATAAAAAGTTCCCGACAATGCTAGCAATGGAAATGGAAGCCGCGTCCATCGCTCAAGTCTGTGCCCAATATCAAGTGCCGTTTGTCATTATTCGTGCTCTATCGGACATTGCCGGGAAAGAGTCCTCGGTTTCTTTTGATGCTTTTCTGGAGAAGGCGGCGGATAATGCAGCTGGATTGATTATGGGAATTGTACAAGAAATGTAGCAGCAGCAACCACCACATGAGCGCAAAGTCAAAATTGATGCGCTCATGTTTTTTAATGCTCTTTTTCCTGACGATAATACTCATGGAAAACTTTCATCAATGCTCTTTTTTCTATGCGTGAGACATAACTTCTGGAAATCGTCAGTTTTTCTGCTATTTCCCTTTGGGTCAACTCTTTATGTCCATTCAAACCATAACGGTAGACAATCACTTCTCTTTCACGGTCATCCAATACAGAAAAGTAATCTTGCAGTTTGGCGATCTCCATATTCAATTGAATGTATTCAATGATATTCTCGTTTTCAGCCTCAAGGATATCGATCAGGCTTATTTCATTCCCCTCTTTATCCTGGCCGATCGGATCATGCAGTGATACATCTTTCTTTACTTTCTTCAGAGCCCGAAGATGCATGAGAATTTCGTTTTCAATACATCTGGCTGCATACGTAGCAAGTTTGGTACCTTTATCAGCAGAAAAACTTTCTACACCCTTTATCAGGCCAATGGTACCAATGGAAATCAGGTCTTCCAAATCCTCTCCAGTGTTCTCAAACTTCTTGACGATGTGGGCGACTAGGCGTAAGTTATGCTCAATCAGTTTATTTCTGGCTTCTTCGTTCCCATCCTCCATTTCCCTTATATATTTTGCTTCTTGTTCCGGCGGCAGTGGCTGTGGGAATGCATGGTTTTTAACATACGATACAAAGAATAGGGCTTCCTTGATTAAAAGCGCCATCATGCTCAATATTCCGGAAATCTGAACCACCTCCCATTGGGCTGAAGCCTATACTACAACTGTATGTTGCGATGGCATGTTTCGTGTCTGTCCAAACAAAAAAACAACCGGCAGAAATGCCAGCTGTTTTTTGTTTGATTCCTTCATGCTAATGGTTATTCAATTTTTTCCGTTCGATTGCCTCCTGGTAGGCATCGCTCCGTTTTCTCAGTATTGGTTTGATACCCGCTGCATGAGCTGCTCTACCAAGCATATGGGCACCGACTGGCGCAGTCAGCAGGATGAATACAATTCCAACAAGCAGTTTGCCGCTGACAATAGACTCGTGAAAGTAGAGGAAAAGGAATGCACCAATCAGGATAGAAGCAACACCTAAGGTAGCAGCCTTGGTGGCAGCATGAAGTCTTGTATATAAATCTGGGAAGCGGACAACCCCTATTGCTGCAGAGACGGTGAAAAACGTCCCAAGCAGCAGAGAAATGATGGTAATGATGTTGATGATAATGTTACTCCATGTCTCGATCAATAATAACACCCTTTTCCATATATTTTGCGATCGCCAGCGTTCCCAGGAAAGCAAGTACACCGATTAAGAGGACGACATCATTCAATCTGGAGGTTACTAGATGGATTGCCGTCAGGCCTGCCAGGCCCATCAGATTGATTCCCATGGCATCCAGGGCAGCCGCACGGTCTGCCTGGGTGGGGCCAGCTACAATCCGATACAAGAGTAGGGCAAGTGCAACAGCTATTCCGGCGAAACTGAGGAAAACTGTTATATCAAGCAGTACATTGGTGACTTCCAAAAATTCATTCATCTTGTCACCTCCATGATCGCTTTTTCAAAGGAACTTTTAATTGATTGGACTTCATCTTCTACATTGTCAATATTCATCGCATGAATATACAATTTGGTATTGTCGTTGGAGACAGCTACTGTCAATGTACCAGGTGTGAGGGAAATGAAGTTTGCTAGCATGTTTATTTCCCAATCAGTAGTTACATCGAGCGGAAGCTCAAAGATTCCTGGCTCATTGTCTAATTTGGGTGAGTAAATGTACTTGATCATTTCGATGTTGGAAAGGACCAGCTCTTTCAAGAAGAGCAACAGCAACTTGAAGATGCTGACCACCCGCCTAAGATAGAACCTCCCAGGCAGATATCTCCTCAACAGCCATAGCAGCAGTGCGCCGAACAGGTAACCGGCGATGAAACTAGGGCCTGTATATGATTCACTGAGAAACATCCATAAGGTGGCGACAATAAGATTGATTACAATTTGAAAGGCCATATTTCCACTACTCCTTTAATACTGAATCGATATAAATTTGCGGATCAACCAATTCTGCTGCAATCCCTTCTACTAATGGGTAGAAGAGTTCAGCCCCCACACCGAGGAGAACGGATAGAGCAAGGAGGAAGGCGACAGGAACAAGCAGTCCTTTTGTCGATTTCCCTGCTGTATGAGCCATCGGTTCTTTATCTCCCCAGAATCCGCGAATAAATATCTTCACAATAGAGTACAAAATCAGCAGACTGGTCAGTAATCCGACAAGCAAGATAACTATTTCATTTGCTTCTACCGCTCCTTGAAGAAGGAGAAGCTTGCCTATGAATCCGCTGAAGGGCGGGATTCCTGCCAACACAAGACCTGAGAGAAACAGAAGCCATCCGAGCAGGGGATAGTGATGGATCAAACCGCCCATTTTTTTCAAGTCAGAAGTTCCGGCAACATATGCGATGATACCCACCAGTAGAAATAGAGCAGTTTTAATGATCATATCGTGTACAAGGTAATAAACAGAACCACTTATACCATCTTGGTTTAATACGGCAATTCCCAACAAGACGAAGCCGATAGCCGGGATGATGTTATACGCAATGATCAATTTAATATTGTTGGTGGAGAGAGCGCCAATCACACCAAAAACCATGGATAAACCTGCAATCCAGATGAAAAGCTCATGGGTCAGTTCTACCTGGTGAACGAATATCAACGTGAATACCCGAAGAATTGAATAGATTCCTACTTTTGTCAAAAGGGCACCAAATAGTGCGGAAACTACAACATTAGGCTGAATATAGGAATGTGGCAGCCAGTAGTACAACGGGAATACTGCTGCCTTGGTGGCAAACACGAAGAACAGCAGTATCGCGATGGTTGTCAGAATTCCCTGTTGTTCCACTTCCTGCACACGCTGTGCGATATGGGCCATGTTCAGTGTTCCTACTACTCCATAGAGCATTGCCACGGCTGTTACAAATAACATAGACGAAAACAAGTTGATCAAAAGGTACTTTAAGGATTCTCTTAGCTGGGTCTTTCCGCCTCCGAGCGTGATCAGCGCGTAGGAAGCCATCAGCAATACTTCAAAGAATACGAACAGGTTGAACAAATCACCCGTGATGAATGCACCAGAGACACCAGTAATCAGGAAAAAGAAGAATGAGTAGAAGTAGAATCTTTCTTTTTCCCCAAGTCCAGCGTGTGGTGCATAGAAAGCACATGCGACTGCCACGATATTTGTGGTGAAAACAAGAAGAGCTGCCAATCCATCCATGACTAGGATGATGCCATATGGGGCAGCCCAATCCCCTGTTTCTAATACAACTGTTCCATTTTCAGCTACATACCATAGTATGTAACCGGATATCCCCAGGCTGATGATGGAAAACAGCCTGGTCAACCCGCGTGATATTTGGACATTTGAATTGGAAAATATCAGAATCACAGCGGAAATCAACGGTATGATGATCGGTAATACAGCTAAATTACTCATTTGATTTTCCCCTTAGTTGTTCCATATTGTCGGTATTGTTCTCTTGCGCAGTCCTATAGGAAAGAACCAGCAACAGGCTGGTGACACCGAAACTGATAACGATGGAAGTCAAAATCAACGCCTGTGGCAGTGGGTCTGTATACTCCGTTACCCCTTCTGTCAGAACAGGAGGCTGGCCAGTCTTCAATTTTCCCATCGTGAAAATGAATATATGTGCCCCGTGTGTCAGCAGCACTGTTCCTATAATGATCCTAAGCAACTGCTTCTGTAATAGGTTATAGACGGCAGTGGCGAATAATATTCCTGCCAGGACGGAAGTTAGAATCTCCATTATTCGGCCTCCTTCCCTTTGTTTAGTTTAATGAGGCTGTAGATCGCAAGTGCTGCAATACCTAAGACGGCAACTTCGAATAAGGTATCGAGTCCCCTCATATCCACCAAAATCACGTTCACGACATTGTCACCGCCACCTAGCTTATAAGAGGTTTCCAAGAAGTAATCGGAAATCACATCGAAAGCGTTGCTGCTAGTTGCTGAGATGGCAATCAATGTCATCATCAATCCGAAACCTATGGAAATAATGGACTTGATGACCTTGCCGCTGACAGATTCCGACCTTTTTCGCATCTTTGGCAAATGGTAGAAGCAGAGGAGGAACAGCGCAACAGTCACGGTCTCAACCAAGAACTGCGTAAGTGCAATATCAGGAGCTCCGTAAAGGACAAACAGCATGGCCACACCATAACCGACGACACCAACAACAATGATTGCAGCTAAATTGTTTTTCGTAAAAATGGTGGAGATTGCTGCAATGCTCATGATGACAACGACGGCAGTCTCAATAACGGTGATCTCCGCCAAACCATCGGTGCTCATGGTGAAACCATCAGTTATAAACATGAAAGCCATGGTAACTACCAATGTTGCCGCTAATATTATAGCCATATATGTTTTCAATGAGCCGGTCATATAGGCTGTTGTAACTTTAGTAGAAAAAATGTCGATTTTCTCCATGATATAATCATAAACTCTGTTGAAACTGAGTGTGCCGGGCAGTACTTGATATACTGATGACCATTTACTCTTGGTCAGGTATAAAGCAGCCCCCGCTCCGACCACGACTAATGACATGATCATCGGTGGGTAGTTCAAACCATGCCAGAAATAGACTTTATGAAACTCCACATCACTGTTGACTGCCTGTGCCGCGTGTACAAGGAATGGCGCATTCACCATGTTGGGAAACAGGCCGATCAATATGACACCCAGGACGAGCACAGCAGGGGAAATCAGCATGCCTATCGGAGCTTCATGCGGTTTTTTTGGCAGCTGATCCAGTTTCTTCGGTCCAGTAAAAACCCCAAAGAAGAAATACATAGAATATACAAATGTGAAGATACTTCCCAACACTGCCAAGTAAGGTATGGCCTGACTCAATATATTGGCGTTTTCCAGACCCAACGTGGAATCGAAGAACAATTCTTTACTGTAGAAACCATTAAGGAATGGTAACGGTAGTCCTGCCATTGAAAAGGCGGCAAAGACGGCCAATGTGGCTGATATGGGCATTAAAGTCATGAACCCGCCTAGCTTCCGGATATCCCTGGTTCCGGACTCATGGTCAATAATCCCTGCAATCATGAACAAGCTCCCTTTAAAAGTTGCATGGTTGAGGATGTGGAACACAGCTGCAAACACTGCTGCCTCTGTTCCAAAACCTAACATGGCCATAATCATACCAAGTTGGCTGATGGTTGAGAATGCCAATATAGCCTTCAAATCTGTTTGTCTGACGGCCATATAAGAACCCCAGCATAGAGTAACGATTCCAATCAGACTGACAGTTATAAAGAACCATTCATACAGGCTGAGAATCGGGGAAAAACGGGCAATCAAATAGATTCCAGCTTTAACCATGGTAGCGGAGTGCAGGTAAGCACTGACAGGTGTCGGAGCCTCCATAGCATCGGGCAGCCAGATATGGAATGGGAACTGTGCAGACTTGGTGAACGCACCAAGGAGCAGCAGAACAAGAACGAGCGGAAGGTAATTGCTTGCAAGGATTGTATCTGCCTGTGCGATCATTCCTTGGATACTAGCGGTGCCGCTGATAACGTAGAGAATAATGAAGGCCCCCAGCATGCTTAACCCGCCGAAGATGGTGATCATCATGGATTTAAGTGCTCCGTACCTGGATCGTTCTTTGAAATGCCAGTATCCAATCAGCAGAAACGAGGAAATGGAGGTCAGTTCCCAGAAAGTATAAAGAACAAATACATTATCAGAGAGCACAACACCAAGCATTGCTGTCATGAACATTAAGAGATAAACATAGAAATGCCCCAAATTCTCTGCTTTGTCTAGGTAGAAGATGGAATAAAGCACAACCAGCGAACCTATACCACTGATCAGCAGGACAAACAATAAGCTTAAACCATCAAGAGTAAAATCAAGATTTACACCAAGTGAGGGCATCCAGTTGGTTGATTGAGTGAGGGATGTAAAGTCACTCCCTACAAACTGGACGAAGTAAAGGAATATAAGAAAGGGAACAAAAAATACAAAGTATCCTGTATGCAGCTTATGCTTCATTTTACTTAGAAAAGGAATGAAGCAAGCCACAAGAAGCGGAGCTAATACTGCAAATATCATCGGGTGGAATTCCTCCTTATTGTCATTAACTATTTGGCTCAAGACTGATACTCACTATCCGCAAATTCCTGCTGCGGTCTGGCCGTTATTGATTATAGCCATTGTCATTCCCATTTAACGGCAGATGTATGTATACAGGCATCTATCCAAGGGATAGTTTACCACAAGTATAGGTGGAGAAAAATAAAAAACCTCTATGATAAAGGCTATCATAGAGGGTGGTTTCCGTTCCTTCCTATTAACTAGGTCGAATAAAAAAATTAATTTGTTGTTGAAACACATTCTTCCAGTTTGTACCATAAATCACGCTTTTGAATTTCTTCTTCCATCAATAACAGAAAATCAGGGCTTAGATTTAATTCATTTGCTTTATAGTAAGATTCAAGTAATAGTTCGTCCGACAAATGTTTCATAATTGGCGCCCTCCCAAATTTCTTCAGTTCGTTCAGAAGTATTTATAACTTACCATGATTCCCAAGACCGGACAAGGCACAGGTTATCTACACATAATTGTAGATAACCTGTGCACAAAAGGAGTGAGCTGCATCTCTAGTCGGAATCATAGCCTGTGATTTTGTGTATAAAGTTATCCACAGGAAGGTTTATGTGGGAATTTGTCGAACGATTTATGCATAAATCAACCTTGTGTTCCATATGCCACATTGTGTCCTACCATACAAAAATGGAAGTTTTTCACCTAGAAGAGGGGATGCCTAAGGTAGTTTCGCTTTATTAATAAGAAAAGTTATTATAGGATTGGATTAGGATTTATAAGTAAAATATGGATATGGATGTTATTGGGGTGTTAATGAAGTGTTAAGTCTATTTCTGCCAAACGAACATGTAAAAAGTATATTTGATATTCATCCTGCAACGCTTAAGGAAAAAGGGATAAGGGGAGTCATAACAGACCTGGACAACACGTTGGTTGCCTGGGATGTCAAAGATGCAACTCCTGAGGTGATCCAGTGGTTCAAATTGATGAAAGAACATGATATAAAAGTGACCATCATCTCCAATAATAAGCAGGAGAGGGTGAAGATCTTTTCAGAACCACTGGAAACCCCCTTCGTGTTCAGTGCCAGAAAGCCATTAAGCCGTGCGTTCAAGACAGTTGCGAAACGCATGGAGCTAAAAGAAGACGAAGTCGTCGTGATCGGCGACCAAGTGCTGACAGATGTGTTAGGGGGAAACTATGCAGGTTTTTATACAATACTGGTCGTCCCTATTGTACAGACAGATGGGAAATTGACTAGGATCAATCGCAAAATAGAGCGCCGAATTTTAAGTTACATGCGCAAAAAAGGTAAGATCAGCTGGGAGGAATAGAAATGGAGGAAATTTTTTGTCAGGGCTGTGGAGCGAAAATCCAGACCACTGACCCAGAGGAGGCCGGCTATACCCCGGCATCTTCTTTGGAAAGAGAAGAAGTTTTATGCAAACGGTGTTTTCGGTTGAAGCACTATAATGAAATTCAAGACGTCTCCATAACAGATGATGATTTTCTTAAAATGGTCAGCAGCATAAGGGAGACGGAAGGGTTGGTCGTGCATCTGATTGATATCTTTGATGTGGAAGGAAGTCTTCTCAAGAGCCTGCCTCGTCTTGTGGGAAACAATCCAATTATATTGGTAGGGAATAAAGTCGATCTGCTGCCAAAATCAGCGAATAAGCGCAGACTGTCACAGTGGTTGAGGAGACAGGCTAAAGAGGCTGGACTGAGGGTGAAAGATGTGTATCTGATTTCATCAACAAAAGGCCACGGTTTGGATTCCCTGGCTGAGGGATTGGAGCACTACAGAGGTGGAGAAGATATCTATATTGTCGGCGCCACCAACGTCGGAAAATCGACTTTCATCAACCGTTTGATCAGACAGACGAGCGGGCTGGATGACGTGATCACCACTTCCTACTTTCCCGGTACGACACTCGGTTTCATTGAGATTCCGCTGGATGACGAAAGCGCCTTGATTGATACACCCGGAATCGTAAACAAACAGCAGATGGCTCATTATGTATCTGCAGGCGATTTGAAACTGATTACCCCTAATAAAGAGGTGAAACCTCGTGTTTATCAGCTTAATGAACAGCAGACACTGTTCTTTGGAGGGTTGGCAAGGCTCGACTTTATCAAGGGGGAGAGAGAGTCATTTGTCTGTTATTTCTCCAATAGACTGCCAATTCACCGGACGAAGCTAGAAAATGCAGATGAACTGTATGCTAACCATCTTGGTGAGCTCCTTGCGCCTCCAGATGAAGAGACGATGGAGCGCCTCCCAGCTTTAAAGCAGCATACGTTCCGGATTACAGAAGAAAAGATGGATATCGTCTTTCCCGGATTGGGATGGGTCAGCATTACGGGCAAGGATCTGTCCGTAGCCGCTTACATTCCGGAAGGGTCGGCTGTTTCCATCAGGAAATCATGGGTCTAGGAGGTTTATGAATGGATTTGAAGCTTGCTTTGATTGGCACACCGATCCAGCATTCCCTTTCCCCCTGGATTCATCAGCAATTTCTCGAAAAAGCTGGGATGAATGGAGAATACCAGTTGTTTGAAATCCTACCAGAGGAATCATTCGAGGACAGAGTCATGGAATTGAAAGGGATGGGAGTTGATGGCTTTAATGTCACGGTGCCATATAAACAAAAGATCTTCCCGTTTCTCGATGAAGTAGACAAAAATGCGGTGAAAGCAGGGGCTGTAAACACGGTTGTACGACGCAATGGAAAATGGATCGGATATAATACAGACGGTACCGGGTTTCTGCGTTCATTGAAAACATACTATCCCTCGGTCAACCCCTCGATGCAGATTCTGCTCATTGGTGGGGGCGGTGCCACAAGAGGGATATATTATGCGATGGCGGCTGCAGGCTATGAGAATATTGATATTGCCAACCGCACAACAAAAAAAGCGGAGGAAATAGCAGAACTGAGTGAGGGTGCCGTTCATACAACTGTCCTTGACTTGGATAATGCACAGGAACAACTAAAAAAGTATGATGTCATCATTCAAACTACGTCCGTTGGCATGAAGCCGTATACCGACCATTCGATCATGCCGTTGGACGGACTCAAGCAGGGCGCGATTGTAAGTGACATAGTCTATCAACCGCTGAAAACGGCATTTCTCCTTCAGGCTGATGAACTGGGGGCCGACACCCATCTTGGCCATACGATGCTTCTGTATCAAGCTCAACATGCATTTGAAATCTGGACAGGGAAGAATGTAGATGTCGAAGAAATGGATAATAAACTAATGAAGATTTTGGAAGGATGATACGATGCTGACAGGCAAACAAAAAAGATACTTAAGGGCACAGGCAAATCCGCTTAAGCCAATATTTCAAGTTGGCAAGACAGGTGTGAATGAAAATATGGTAGAACAAATTGGAGAAGCATTGGAAAAGAGGGAATTACTCAAGGTCAGTATACTGCAAAACTGTATGGAGGATAAGGATGTAGTTGCCGAACAACTTGCTGAAGGGACCGGGGCGCAGATTGTCCAGATTATCGGCAACAATATCGTATTATACCGGGAATCGGAAGAAAATAAGCAGATTGAATTACCGTAAGGAGAGATGTATGAAACGTGTAGGTATTTTAGGAGGCACCTTTGATCCTCCTCATATAGGACACCTGATTATTGCCGAAGAGGTACGTATCTCGCTGGGGCTTGAAGAGGTTTGGTTCATTCCCTCCTATACTCCGCCACATAAAAATGAGGCTAAATCAAGTCCGGAACATCGGAAAAATATGCTTTCAAGGGCTATCTCGGGCAATAATTCATTTAAAATGGAGACATTGGAAATTGAAAGATCCGGCAAGTCATACACTATCGATACGATGCAGGAACTGGGCAGGAGATACCCACAAACTGAATTCTTTTTCATCATTGGAGCGGATATGGTGGAATATCTGCCGAATTGGCACCGTATCGATGAGTTGATTCATATGGTCACCTTTGCTGGAACAAAGAGAAAAGGGTATAGGTTGGACAGCCCTTATCCGGTCAAGGAAGTGGAAGTGCCAATCATCGATGTCTCTTCCACCTTTATAAGGGAACGGATTAAGGAAGGAAAAACAGTCAACTATTTCATTCCTGAATCAGTCTATGCTTATATTAAGGAGAAGGAACTCTATGAGAATAAGTGAAGCTAAAGAACAAGTCAGACCACTTCTGACGAAGGATAGATATGATCATTCCTTGCGAGTTGCAGAGACGGCTGTGGTCCTTGCAGAACGCTATGGGGTACCTGCGGATAAAGCAGAGTTGGCTGCAGTATGGCATGACCATGCGAAATACCGTCCGAAAGAAGAACTGAAACATTTTATTGCCAACAGCAGCCTGCCACAGGATCTGCTGGAATACCATCATGAATTATGGCATGGACCCGTAGGAGCTCTGCTGCTGGAAGATGAGTATGGATTAAAGGACCGCGATATACAAAATGCGGTTCATTATCATACCACTGGCAGAGCAAACATGACCAAGATGGAGATGGTTATTTTCCTTGCTGATTATATCGAGCCGGGGAGAGCTTTTCCGGGTGTCCAAGAAGTAAGGGAAGCAGCTGGTACAGATTTGGTCAGGGCTTGCTGGATGGCAGCAAAAAATACCATCCATTTTCTTACAAACAAGCAAGCGCTTGTTTACCCTGACACATTCCATGCATATAATGACTTAACTAGAAAATTAACTGGAGGGCTTTAATTAATGAAAAATGAAGAAATTATCCAACTGATTGCTGAGGCCTGTGACGATAAAAGGGCAGAGGATATTGTTGCTCTGGATATGAACGAGGTCTCACTGGTTGCAGATTACTTCATGATTTGTCATGGAAGCAATGAACGACAAGTTCAGGCAATTGCTAGAGCAATTAAAGAAACAATGGATGAACATGATATAAGCGTGACAAGGGTCGAGGGGCTGGAACAGGCTCGCTGGGTACTCGTCGACATTGGAGACATCGTATGTCATGTTTTTCATAAAGATGAACGCCATTATTACAATCTGGAACGCTTGTGGGGAGATGCAGCACCTGTACCCCTGCATGTCAGTCAGGAAGGGTAATTATGGCTTATCAGCAAATGGCCTATCTGTATGATCGGCTGATGGAGCATGCTCCCTATGATCAATGGCTGGATTTTACAGAAAAAGTGTTCAGGCTGTCGGAGAAAGAGATAAATAAGGTTGCCGACCTAGGTTGCGGAACCGGCGAAATCACCATGCGTCTTGCTGGAAAAGGCTATGACATGACCGGTGTGGATTACTCGGAAGATATGCTCACCTATGCTGAACATAAAACGTCTCGGAGCAATCCGATACACTGGGTATGCCAAGACCTAAGGGATCTGGAAGGCCATGGGGACTATGATGCAGCAGTCAGTTATTGCGATGTGATCAATTATATTACAGATCCACAAGATCTCAGAGAAGCATTCGGTAACATTGCTGCCATGCTTGCTGATGGTGGCCTCTTTCTATTTGATGTTCATTCGTTATCTTATGTTGAGAACGTGTTGGTCGATAACACATTCGCTGATGTAATGGAGGATGCTTCTTATATTTGGTTTTGCTCAGAGGGCGACCATCCCGGAGAGATGCATCATGACCTTACATTCTTTGCTGCCGCTGACGGAAGCAACTATGAACGGTTCGATGAATATCATCATCAACGTACCTTTTCCATTGAATTTTTTAAAAAACTTTTGGCAGACAGTGGATTTGAAAATATAAAAGTTCAAGGGGATTTTCTAGAAAAATACGGGAATGACTTGGAAGAAGCAGATAGAATTTTCTTTATAGCAGAAAAAAGGCCGGGATAATGTGAAAATCCCGGCTCTTTTACTGTAGCAGGATTCCTTGGGAGGAGTGTCGAAAAAGATAGCAATAAACACTACAGTTTTCCCATACTCATTCAAAGGAAGTGTACCCCGTATGTTAAGCCACTTGAAAAAAGGTTCCCTCTTTCTGATTTTCCCCATTTTTCTATTAGTTTTCTTCCTAATCATGAATCAACCTTCTGATGAGCCGATTGCAGAGGAAGTTCAAACGGCGGAACACATAGCACTGGAACAGGACGAGGACGTGAGGGAAGGGTCTGGCATTGTCATCGTGGATGTGAAAGGGGAGGTCGCTGATCCAGGAGTCTATGAAATATCCACTGATGCAAGGCTGAATGATGTTATCCAAATGGCGGGAGGTTTTACGGAGGGGGCCGACCAGTCACAAGTGAATCTGGCACAGAAAGTAACAGATGAAATGATGGTCCTGATTCCTGAAAAAATGGATCCTCTGCAGAATGATGGGGCGTCTGAGGGAGCACCGGAAAAGCTGAGGATCAATTATGCTACCACAGAGGAAATCCAAGGACTCAGCGGCATTGGCCCGTCCAAGGCGGAGGCTATTGTGCAATACAGGGAGGAGCAAGGTTTGTTTCAGTCTGCTGAGGACCTTCTTCAAATTTCCGGGATAGGAGAGAAGACACTGGAGGGGTTGCTTGATCATATCCAAGTCCCTTGAAGCCCCGATTGACCTTTAATTAAAACACCGTGTAAACTATGAGTATGTATTCGCATATAGCGGTGTCCGTCCATAGTTAAACTCCCTGGAGATGTCGCCTGTGGTATACACGAATGGTAAACAGCAACGGATTGTAAGAAAGTCTAGAAAAGAAGGAGACTACATATGGAACGTATTTCATGGAATCAATACTTCATGGCACAAAGCCACCTTTTATCTTTAAGGAGTACATGTACGAGGCTGATGGTAGGTGCTACGATTGTCCGAGACAAACGGATCATTGCTGGAGGTTATAACGGCAGCGTCACCGGCAGTGTACATTGTGTGGATGAAGGGTGTTATGTGATAGACGGCCACTGTGTCCGAACTGTACATGCCGAAGCTAATGCCCTTCTACAATGTGCTAAATTCGGTGTGCCTACAGATGATGCTGACATCTATGTTACGCACTTTCCTTGTCTTCAATGCTGCAAGCAGCTGATACAAAGCGGAATCAAAACAGTATATTACGCAGAGGATTACCACAACCATCCATATGCAATTGAGTTGTTTGAAGAGGCAGGCATAGAAACAGTTAAAGTAGAGCTGAACTATTTGGCAGTGGATACCAATTATACAGAGAAGAAGGAATTGGTAAGCTCGTTATTAAATAAGTTGTCTGATAGGGGGGACGCCGAGTCAGCGGCATTAATTCGAGAAGCAGAAGAGATGTTTCAGTTAAAATGATGAACCTGACAGGACAGTCCGAGAAATGAGAGGTTACTGGTATATTGCTGCTGGCGCTGGGCTGGCTGCAATTCTTGCGACTGTACAGGGAAATTACTGGATGCCTGCTGTATATATCCTATGGATGGGTTATTTATATCTTACAGGACGTGTGCATAGGCTTCCCATTGTCCTTGCACTGATTTCTCTGGCTTTTTTCCTCATTTTTTTGCCATCTGGCAATCCATCTCCATCGCTTTCTTCTCCTCTGAACCCCCCCTATACTGGCAATATAGTCAGTAGTGTATCTGTCACAGATGTCAAAAGTGAATTCCTGTTCAGACATCAGGAAACGTCTTCTCTTATCAATGTCGTTATGTTTACGGAGTCTGAACCGGCAGGTCTTATAAAGGAGGCTAAATATGGTGCGAATTGCACAATAGAAGGAGTGGTGGAGGCCCCCTCAGGTTCTTCCAATCCTGGCCAGTTTGATTTTGCCGATTACTTGTATGGTCAAGGCATCTCCTATCAGATCATTCTCGATTCAAAAGAAGCTATAGATTGTGGTGGTTCCCATCCAATTTCTATCCTCTTCAGCGTCCGCCCTGCCTTATTGAAGGTGGTGAATGACAAGCTTGGAAGTGAAATGGCTGTGTGGACAAGTGCTTTGGTGTTTGGAGATGATTCACTGATACCAGATGCGACCATTGAACTGTTCCAGAGATGGAGTCTTTCCCATGTGCTTGCCATTTCAGGCTTGCATGTCGGTCTTCTTGCGGGTTTCATTTACATGTTTCTTGTAAAATTCACTGTCACGACCAAAGAAAAAGCAGAGTGGTTTCTCCTGATATTTTTCCCCTTATATGCTCTCATCGCAGGAGCAGAGCCATCGGTATTAAGAGCATGTATGATGATTTGTATACTTGTCATCTTAAAAAAGCTCAAATGGAAACTCTATACAGCAGATATACTGAGTATTGCTTTTCTCTTTTTGATGTTATGGGATAGGTTTGTCATTTATCATATTGGCTTCCAGTTGTCTTTTACCGTCACGTTTGCCCTGATTCTCTCTGCAAGTTGGTTATCCAATTCCTCTTCCCGTTATTTCCAACTTCTGAAAATCGGACTTGTTGCCCAACTGATGATATTACCTTTACTGTATAATTCTTTCAATTATTTCCAACCTTTATCCATCCTCTTGAATTCCCTCATCGTCCCATATTTTTCCCTGATCGTCATTCCTCTTTGCTTTTTTTCATTACTCCTTATTCTTTTACCTGGTGCTGTTATAGAAAAATTGGATCTATGTTTCAATTGGTTGCATACGAATGTCATCCACCTAATTGAATGGATGGACACTTATTTCTCCTTCCCCTTGGTGTCAGGGCCTTGGCCGTTGTGGGTTACCGGGGCATATTACATTTGCTTTCTTCTATTCATGACCAGGTTGGAGCAAGAAAAGAAAGAAGCGGTGGTATATAGCTGCTGCCTTGTTGCCATCGTTTTATACCAGCCGCTCCAGCCATATTTCTCACCTGAAGGTAGAGTAACGATGCTTGATGTCGGCCAGGCAGAAGCTATTGTAATCGAGCTTCCGTACAGGCGGGGGGTATTCATGGTAGATGCAGGCTCCCATTTTTCTTATACCGACCATAAACCGGATGGACGCATATTCAAGCAGGTTATAAAGCCCTATCTTTATTCCCGTGGAATCAGCAAACTTGATGCATTGATCTTAACCCATGAAGATACCGATCATAATGGCTCCCTGGAATTCATAATGGAGGAGATAAAATTGGACTCGGTCATCACTAGTCCTTTTTATGAAGAAGATAGCAGAATGCTCACTTCTTGGCTGCATCAAGGCATCACCCATATAAACGTGCAGGCTGGCGACGTCGTCCAGATTGGTGACCAATCGCTTTATTTTTGGGGGCCAGAAGATAATAGTGAGAGCGCTAATCAAAACTCACTTGTTTTTTATACAGAATTAGGAGGAAAATCTTGGCTATTTACTGGGGATATTACAGCAAAAGAAGAAAGGGAGCTTGTTGAAAAATACCCTCTTTTTGAAGTGGAGGTCCTAAAAGTGGCTCATCATGGCAGCAGTACATCAACCAGTCATGAGTTTGTAGATGCGCTGGCACTGGAATATGCTTTGATATCTGTGGGCAAAGAAAATCGCTATGGACACCCAACACAGGATGTAATCGACACTCTTTCAGAAGCGACTGTACTAAGGACTGATGAGGATGGGGCGGTACAGTTTCGTTTTACTGAAACCCAGGGAACTTTTTTTCACTATTTACCATAGTCTAAAGTAGCCCGGGTATAGAAAAAGAGACTGCTGCCAGTCTCTTTCGGATAAAACAATTAGATAATTACTGTTGATGCATTGATTGCGAGCGCTTAGCGTCCTACCACACTGATGACTACACCGATTGTAAAAATCAGGGAAAAGAAAATAAATGAGGTAGCAAAGCCCATTATGGAATCAGATACATCATGATTTTGCGATTGCGGATTTTTTTCGAATTCGTTCACTTTAACCCCTCCTATGTCACCCCTAGTATAAAATAAATCGGTAAAAAAATCTACTGCACACGTTTATTTGTGTCTGGAATCATGGGTAAGTGCACTTCTCCCAGTTGTTCCATTTCTAGAAAGAGTTGTCAACTATACTTTCGCATGGAGGGGGAAATATATAAGTAAGAAAACATCGTTTTCGGTGATGTTTCTAGAGCTTCACGGAAAGCGTTCATATAGATTGCATAGGGGGAACAGGTGCACCTTCCCCCTTCCTTTAACGCTTGCCAATCCACTTCCGACCATTTACCATTAATACTATATCTAAATGAGGTGAAGCGGATGTCATACATGGAAACAGTAACCAAAGTAAAAAAAGGGCAGCTCTCACCTGTATATTTACTATACGGTACAGAGAATTATTTTATACATAATTTGGAGAAGTTGATCAGCAGTAAGGTGCTGGGGGAAGAAAAGGAAAATCTTGCAGTATATGACTTAGAAGAAATCCCAATCCAAGAAGTACTTGGAGATGTGGAGACTTATCCTTTCTTTGGTGAAAAGAAACTGGTCTTTGCCCATAATCCTGCTTTTTTAAAGGCAAAACCAGAACGGATGGCGGTTGAGCACGATTTACACGCACTAGAACGTTACCTGGAAAATCCGGTTGATTACAGTGTTCTAGTGTTGATTGCGCCATATGAAAAGTTTGATGAACGGAAAAAGATCTCCAAACTTCTGAAAAAGAGTGCGGAGGTGGCTGTGTGCAATCCCGTCAAAGAATATGAGGTCCCTAAGTGGATCAATGAGTTATCAAAGCAGTTCAACATTACGATTGCTGAAGACGCTTATGAGATTTTTGAGACCGAACTCTCTTCCAATTTACAATTGCTGGAAAGTGAATTGAGTAAACTTGCACTTTACGTAGGGGAGAATGGGAAGGTGACAAGAGATATAGCAGAGAACCTTGTGTCACATACGACGGATGCGTCTTCCTTACGGTTGGTTGATGCAGTGATTGAGAAGGATTTGGCTAAAGCCATCAGCATTTATAAAGATCTGGAGAAAATGAAAGAAGAGCCAATTGCATTGATTGGGTTGCTGTCTTTTCAGTTCCGCACCATTTTTCGAGTCAAACTGTTGAAGATGAAAGGGTACAGCCAAGCTCAAATGCAAAAACAACTTAGTGTCCATCCCTATGTCGTCAAAATAGCAGCAAACAGGGAGAAGCAATTCAGCATCGAAAGGCTGAAATTGATTATGGACGAGTTGGCAATTGCAGATGAACGGATGAAGCAGGGAGGAATGGAAAAAGGACTTGCATTTGAAATGTTGCTATACCAGCTTATTTCTCCGATAAAAAAGGCATAATAAAAAAACGATCCAGTAGTGGATCGTTTTTTTATTATGCAGTGATACTGTTGACCTTTTGAGCCAGACGGGATTTCTGACGATTACCGTTGTTTTGATGGACAAGCCCTTTTTGAACTGCCTTGTCAATTTGTTTGACTGCTGTGTTCAGTTGAGCTTTTGCGTTTTCAACATCCTTAGCCTCTACTAATTTTTCGAGACGTTTAATTTGAGAGCGCATTTCTGACTTGATTTTTTGGTTATGAGCACGCTTCTTGTTATTAACATCAACACGTTTAATTGCAGATTTGATATTTGCCATGGTTTCACCTCCCAAAGAGCTGATTATAAAGCTAACATTTTATTCTCCAACGAGCAATAAAAAAGCATATCACAGCTTGTCTGTGGACAAAAGATATTTTACCAGAGGAAGGCAGGCTTTTCAATAACTTTATGATCCTGCTGTTCAATTTGTATGTTTTTCCTCTCTTTGCAGACTCTAACTATATACTCAAATATCATTTAAAGGGTGATTTGGTTATGGAAGAGAAGGATCAAGTATATCAAGTGAGAACCGACCTTGCTGTAGAAGCAAAGGATATGTACGTTGAATCGGAGAGCAGCCAACAGGATAGTCAGTTAAAAGGGGTAACCATCAAGGAACGTGAAGTGAATGATATCAAAATTTCCTATGTCGATATCGATAAGGAAGGGGAGAAGCTTTTAGGCAAAAAAGCGGGTTCCTATGTCACTATCTATGCAGATGGGGTGAAAAAGCAGGATACGAAACGACAGGAGGATGCTGCTAAAGTACTCGCAAAAGAATTGGAGGAGTTGATTTCCAAAAACGGTATCCCCATGGATGGGACCGGCTTGATCGTAGGGTTGGGAAATTGGAATGTGACTCCAGACGCACTGGGACCAATGGCCGTTGAAAAAGTTCTGGTGACTAGTCATTTGTTCAAAATGGAACATGAGACCGTATCTGAAGGATACCGCCCTGTTGCAGCTGTTACACCAGGGGTGATGGGGGTAACGGGAATGGAAACGAGTGATATCATATTTGGCATTGTAGAAAAATTCAAGCCGGATTTCATAATTGCTATCGATGCCCTGGCTTCCCGTTCAATTGAACGAGTCAACGAGACTATCCAGCTCTCTGATTCTGGAATACATCCTGGTTCGGGAGTGGGGAACAAGAGGAAAGAGCTGAGTGAAGAAACCCTTGGAATTCCTACCCTGGCCATTGGTGTTCCAACTGTTGTAGATGCTGTCACCATCACCAGTGACACTATTGATTTCTTGCTGAAACACTTTGGGCGTGAGTGGGCAGAAAAAGACAAGCCTTCAAAATCATTGACCCCGGCAGGGATGACTTTTGGTGAAAAAAAGTATACGGAAGAAGATCTTCCCGATGAGGAAAAAAGGAAGACCTTCCTTGGAATAGTAGGAGGGCTGTCTGAGGAAGAAAAGAGGAAACTGATATCTGAGGTATTGACGCCAATCGGGCATAATCTAATGGTAACACCCAAGGAAGTGGATGGATTCATGGTGGACATGGCAACTGTCATTGCCAATGGTCTTAATGCTGCTCTGCATGAACAGGTGGATGTCGATAATTTCGCCAACTATACAAGGTGACTCTCTTATGTGCTCTATCAAAAAGAGGAAAATGAAAGATTCGGTTCTAGTTCCTGCATTCACCTCATAGAGTTTACTAAAAGGGTGAACAAAAGGAGGGACGTTGCATGCTGATGAGAAATAGAAATTATCATGGTGGCAGGGGTTTTCTGAAAAAGAGTGCGGTATACCTTGCCTGTGTTTTTTTCTTGTTTATTACTATAGGGATACTGACAACCATTCAGCCCGCCTATCGTTTTTCCTCCAATATGGTTACGGAGTGGACGAGTGATATAGATGGATCCGTATTCTTATATTTGCTGGGAATGGAAAATAGAAGTTTCCATCAGGTGTTCCCTGAGGAACGTGTATTGCCGGAACTCCCTTCTTCCTTGCTGCAGATCGCTACGAGTATTCGTCCTAATGATCCGAGGAGTCTGCTCGGAAACGAACTCCCGGGGTTTTCCATCTTTCATAATCATATCCTTATAGCAGGGGAAGGGACAGATTATACGAACCTTCCATATGAGTCGTCTCCTCCACTGGAAGAGGTCCTTAAGGAGCGGGAAGCTGTTGTCGTTGGAGAAGAAGGGCAACAAAAAAAGGAGACAACAAATAAATCAGAAGCAACCCCGACAACTGGAGATAAGGATGTTGTATTTCTCTATAACTCGCACAACAGGGAATCATTTCTTCCGCATTTGCCGGATATTTCTGATCCAAATCTGGCGCACCATCCAGAAGTGAATATAACAAAGGTCAGTGAGCGATTTGCCGATCAGCTCGAAGCACAGGGGATTGGTACACAAGTGGATGATACCGATATCATGAGTGTTCTACAGCAAAAAGATTTGGACTATGGTTCTTCTTATACAGCGTCAAGGGAAGTAGTTCGAGAAGCGTTCTCAAACAATAAGCAAATTCAATATGTATTTGATTTGCACCGGGATTCCATATCCAGAGAAGATACGACGAAAGAAATCAACGGTGAATCCTATGCACGAATCATGATTGTCGTCGGGGCGGAATTTGAGACATATGAACAGAATCTGGAATTTGCCACGGAACTTCATTATTTAATAGAAGAAAAGTATCCAGGCCTCAGTAGAGGAGTGCTTCCGAAAAAGGGTGCCGGAACCAATGGCGTGTTCAATCAGGACTTGTCAGAGAATGCCCTCTTGCTTGAATTCGGAGGCGTGGAAAATAATATGGATGAACTGTACCGTTCTGCCGATGCGCTTGCAGAAGTTTTCAGTGAATTTTACTGGGATGCTGAAGCAGTGGACGGCAATTAATGGGGAGGAATGACGGGGAATGCGGACAATCATTGTAATCTTATTACTTGCTGTTTTTTTTATGGGCGGAATGGTTTATGGCATGGATAGATCCGGATATCCAAAGCATATATACGGAGAAGTTGCAAGCACTGTGGTGGAAAAGGAAACAATCGAGAAAGAGGAGGTTCCTGTAGAGGCCCCGAAGAGGAATACGATGGATCTGGAAGAACCCGAGCACTTCACTCATAAAGCAGCTACAATACTCGATGTAGTGGTCAGGGGATTCTATGAAGCACTGGTGGCTATTCTTTACGGGATCTCTGAACTGTTTGTATGAACGGATGATCTGTTGGCAGTTCTTACACCCGAACATCTCTTTTCATTGAATAAAGCCAGTACTATTGCTATAATCAATCCTAGTACTTATCCTTGATAAAATTGAGGCTTCCCCCTTTATGGATAGGGAGAAGAAAGGCAGGAGTGAACAGCACGGATGGTGAAGAAAAAGCGGAATGTACGCAATTTTTCAATTATAGCACATATCGATCATGGCAAATCGACCCTAGCTGATCGAATACTGGAGAACACCAAGTCATTGACCCAGCGTGAAATGAAAGAACAATTTCTTGATTCCATGGACCTGGAAAGGGAAAGAGGAATTACGATTAAGCTGAACGCCGTACAGCTTAAATATATAAATAAAGATAAGGAAGAGTTCATCTTTCATCTGATCGACACACCAGGTCACGTGGATTTTACATATGAAGTATCAAGAAGTCTTGCCGCATGCGAAGGCGCTATTCTCGTTGTGGATGCGGCTCAGGGAATCGAAGCCCAGACCTTGGCCAATTTATATCTTGCATTGGATAATGAACTGGAGATTATCCCTGTCATCAACAAGATCGACCTTCCGAGCGCAGACCCGGAGAGGGTGACGGAAGAGCTGGTTGATGTGATTGGTATCGATCCGGAAGATGTCATTCTAGCATCGGCCAAATCCAATATTGGTATTGAAGAAATACTGGAACGGGTCACTGAAACTATCCCCGCACCTGCGGGAGACCCCGAGGAACCATTGAAAGCATTGATCTTTGACTCTCTCTATGATTCCTACCGGGGGGTTATTGCCTATATCTGTGTCAAAGAGGGGTCAATTAAAGTTGGGGATAAGATCAGGATGATGGCTACCGGAAAAGAGTTTGAGGTGAACGATATAGGTGTCTTCACTCCTCAGCGAGTGAACAAGGATGAACTGACGGTTGGTGATGTCGGGTACCTGACAGCCTCCATCAAAAATGTAGGAGATTCCCGGGTGGGTGATACCATCACTCATGTAGAGAATCCTGCACCAGAACCATTGCCGGGATACCGCAGATTGAATCCAATGGTGTTCTGTGGCTTATATCCAGTCGACTCAAATGATTATAATTCTTTAAGAGATGCCTTGGAGAGGCTGGAACTTAATGATTCATCCCTTCAATATGAAGCGGAAACTTCCCAGGCCCTAGGTTTTGGATTCCGTTGTGGATTTCTGGGTCTGCTCCATATGGAAATCATCCAGGAAAGGATCGAGCGGGAGTTCGATATCTCTTTGATCACTACAGCTCCAAGTGTGATATATGAAGTGGAAAAAACAGACGGAGAAGTGGTCCATGTAGACAATCCGTCAGAAATGCCAGATCCACAGGTGATCAATGAAGTGCGCGAACCATTTGTGAAGGCGACTATTATGGTGCCGAATGATTATGTCGGCTCCGTCATGGAGCTGTCCCAAAAAAAACGCGGGCAGTTTGTAGATATGGAGTATTTAGATGATATACGAGTAAACGTCATCTATCATATACCTTTGGGAGAAATCGTTTATGATTTCTTTGATCAGCTGAAATCGCATACCAAGGGATATGCCTCCTTTGATTATGAAATGATCGGTCACCAGCCATCAAATCTGGTGAAAATGGATATCCTCCTCAATGGTGATACGATTGACGCTCTGTCCTTTATCGTTCATCGCGATTTTGCTTATGAACGGGGGAAACAAATTGCTGAAAAATTAAAGAGTCTCATACCTAGACAGCAGTTTGAAGTACCGGTCCAGGCCGCAATCGGCAATAAAATTGTTGCCAGGTCCACCATTAAAGCAATGCGGAAGGATGTTACCGCAAAACTGTATGGTGGCGACGTTTCGCGTAAGCGCAAATTGCTCGAGAAACAGAAAGAAGGTAAGAAAAGAATGAAGATGGTGGGCTCCGTAGAAGTTCCCCAGGAAGCATTTATGGCTGTGCTGCAAATGGATGATGAAGATTAATATAAAAGGGAAGGGGAGAACCTGGATGCTTGTATTGCCGCCAGGTTTTCCTTTTTGCTTTGCCCAGAAAATAAATGTTTGTAAAGATACCACCATATTCGGTGACAGGGGGGAGCAAGTATTGGACCAAGTAAAATCCGCGTATATTCATATACCATTTTGTTCACAGATATGTTACTACTGTGATTTTGTGAAGTTCATGTACAAAGAAAACCGTGCTACTGAATACTTGGAAGCTCTGGAAAAGGAAATGGACCATTACCTTCCAGGAGATCAGCATGAACTGGAAACGATATTCATCGGAGGAGGAACTCCTACAGCTCTCAATCGTGAGCAGCTTGGGGCATTGTTTCGTTTGATCCACCGAAAGTTCAATGTACCCAATCTCAAAGAGTTTTCTATTGAAGTCAATCCCGGAGACTTGGATGACGAGAAGGCCAGAATTCTGAGAGAGAATGGAGTTGACAGAATTTCCTTCGGAGTACAAGTAATGGATGATGATTTTCTGAAGCAATTGGGCAGACTGCATAGGGTAAAGGATGTCTATGACACCGTTGACATACTGACGAGGAATAGGCTTACCAATATAAGTCTCGATTTGATATACGGCTTGCCCAATCAGTCGGTTGATCACTTCAGACGGTCATTGAATGAAGCCTTGGCATTCGATCTTCCGCATTATTCCACCTATGCCTTGCAGGTGGAGCCTAAAACGGTCTTTTATCAGCGGCGTAAAAAAGGACAGCTCACTTTACCGGCAGAGGAAGAAGAAGTGAGAATGTATCAGCTGCTGAGGAAGACTATGCAAAAACATGGTAAACAGCAATATGAGATCAGCAATTTTGCCCAACCGGGATATGAAAGCAAGCATAATCTGACTTATTGGAAGAATGAACATTATTTTGGTTTCGGTGCAGGAGCACATGGATACCTTCCTGGCGAGAGAACCGCCAATCTCGGCGCCCTTCCCGCCTATATCAAACAATCCAAGCAGGACGGAAACCCGGTAGTTCAGAGGGAAGAGATTGGGTTGAGAGAGAGAATAGAAGAGGAAATGTTTTTAGGGTTGCGCAAGGCAGATGGGATTGACAAAGCCGACTTTGCGCGTAAATTCGGTTTTCCTTTGGAAGAATTATATGGGCAAGCCATCAAGAGAATGGCAAATAAAGGACTCATGGCAGAAACACAAAATGGGTTGCAGTTGACAGATGATGGTCTTCTGCTTGCAAACCGAGTTTTTGAAGAATTCATGCTCAGCCCGACTGATTTGGAGCTTGTTAATTGACAATAAAAAAAGGATTTGATAATTTATTATTAGATTTAGCACTCAATCAATTCGAGTGCTAACAGAGGTGATTATCATGCTAACAGAAAGGCAGTTGTTAATCCTACAGGTTATTATTGATGATTTTATTGAATCGGCGCATCCCGTCGGGTCTCGTGCAATTTCAAAAAAAGAGGATATACCATACAGTGCAGCGACCATCCGGAACGAAATGGCGGATTTAGAAGATATGGGCTATTTGGAAAAGACCCACTCCTCTTCTGGCAGGGTTCCGTCTGAAAAAGGGTACCGCTATTATGTGGATCATTTAGTCAAACCCGCTTCCGTGGACGAAGGTATCAAAGTTATTCGGAATTTCATAGAAGATGGTTTCTTCGAACTTGAGCAGCTGGTACAGATGTCTGCGGAAGTTCTGTCTGATTTGACGAATTATACATCCATCATACTGGGGCCGGAACTGGTGGAAACCAAATTGAAGCAATTGCAGATTGTCACCTTGACGAATCATTCGGCGGTTGCTATTTTGATCACGAATACCGGCCATGTGGAACACCGCGCGTTTTCCGTTCCAGCTGAAATAAATCCGGCTGATTTGGAAAAGATGGTTAATATTCTAAATGATCGGCTGCACGGAGTACCACTGATTCATTTGCCTGAGCTCTTTCATACAGAGATCCATCAGCTGATGAAGAAATATTTACAGGAGTATGAAAGGTCCCATGAATATTTACGGGCTATATTCCTTCACGACCAGCCGGTCAAACTGTATATTGGCGGGAAATCAAACATATTGATGCAGCCCGAGTTCAATGATGTCGAGAAAATCAGGGCTTTCTATTCCCTCATGGAACAGGAAGAAGAAATTGCCACCCTTCTTAAGAACAAGACAGACGGATTACATGTATCCATTGGCAGGGAAAATCCAGTGGATGCAATCAAAGATCTCAGTCTGATCACCTCGGCCTATCATTTGGGAGAGGGGCAGATGGGCACAATAGCTTTGCTCGGTCCCACTCGTATGGAGTACAGAAAGGTCATAACTTTAATGAACGTGCTCTCTAATGAAATGACCGATGCACTATACCATTGGCATCGGAAAAATGACTGACACAGGACTCAGGGGGCGGGGCGACTGGGGTGTCCCGTTTCACGACATCATATTAATTGAAAACCATGAGTGATTTATTCTATGATGGTCACTGTAAATTGGAGGTGGAACGTTTGGCAGAACAAGAGAAGAGTGAACAACTGGAAGAGGAACAAAATCAGGAAGAACAACAGACCGGCCAGGCATCTGAGGACGTTGAAGTAATCGACAGCGATGAATCCTCAGAGAAGTCGGAAGACAGCGAAACTGATGCGTTACAAGAGCAAATCGACCAGCTGAAGAAAGAAAAACAAGAGGCCGAGGACCGTGTGCTCCGTATTCAAGCTGAGTTCGACAATTATAAAAAACGTACACAGAAGGAAAAAGAAGCAGCTCGTAAATATAAATCGGAAGACTTGGTGACTGAACTGCTTCCTGCCCTTGATAATTTTGAACGAGCGCTTCAAGTAGAAGTTAACGAGGCTACTTCCAGCCTGGTGGATGGGATCACCATGGTATATAACCAGCTGAAGGCTGCCCTTGCATCACAAGGAGTCGAAGAGATCGAGACAGAGGGCAAGGAATTCGATCCCACTCTTCATCATGCTGTTATGCAGGCGGAGGATGAAAACTTCGATTCGAACATAATAGTGGAAGAGCTTCAAAAAGGATACATCCTGAAAGACAAAGTTATCAGACCGTCAATGGTGAAAGTGAATAAATAATCTGTTGAGTTGCTAAGGAGGAAATAAGCTATGAGTAAAATTATCGGAATTGACCTAGGTACCACAAATTCATGTGTAGCTGTTATGGAAGGCGGGGAATCCACCGTAATCCCTAACCCTGAAGGTAATCGTACCACTCCTTCAGTTGTAGCATTTAAAAATGGCGAAAGACAGGTAGGGGAAGTGGCGAAGCGCCAGGCCATCACTAACCCAAATACCATTCAGTCCGTGAAACGTCATATGGGTACTGACTATAAAGTCAAAGTTGAGGACAAGGAATATACACCACAGGAAATTTCTGCGATCATTCTGCAGCATATCAAATCCTACGCGGAAGATTATTTGGGCGAAAAAGTCGAAAAAGCTGTTATCACTGTTCCAGCTTATTTCAATGATGCAGAACGACAAGCAACAAAAGATGCAGGGAAGATTGCAGGTCTAGAAGTAGAGCGTATCATCAATGAACCTACAGCAGCTGCCCTTGCATATGGTATTGATAAAGAAGATCAGGATCAGACAATCCTCGTATATGACTTGGGCGGAGGTACCTTCGACGTCTCTATTCTTGATATCGGGGATGGAACGTTTGAAGTAGTTTCCACTGCAGGTGACAACCGTCTCGGTGGGGATGACTTTGATGAAGTTATCATTGATCATATGGTAGCCGAATTCAAAAAAGAAAATGGTATCGACCTTTCTCAGGATAAAATGGCAGCCCAGCGCTTGAAAGATGCAGCAGAAAAAGCGAAGAAGGACCTATCCGGTGTGGCACAGACTCAGATCTCCTTGCCATTCATTACAGCTGGCGAAGCTGGACCGCTTCACTTAGAGATGAATCTGACCCGTGCAAAATTTGAAGAACTTTCCTCCCACTTGGTTGAACGGACCATGGTACCGACTAGAAAGGCTCTATCCGATGCAGATCTTTCTGCAAATGAGATCGACAAGGTCATCCTGGTAGGTGGTTCTACTCGAATTCCAGCCGTACAGGAAGCCATCAAGAAAGAAACAGGACAGGATCCTTCCAAAGGGGTGAACCCTGATGAAGTAGTTGCACTTGGTGCTGCTATCCAGGGCGGTGTACTGCAAGGAGATGTAAAAGATGTAGTGCTTCTTGACGTCACCCCACTTTCATTAGGAATCGAAACAATGGGTGGAGTTACTACCAAATTAATTGAGCGTAATACTACCATTCCTACGAGTCATTCCCAGGTATTTTCAACTGCTGCTGATAATCAGACCGCTGTTGATATCCATGTACTCCAGGGAGAACGTGAAATGGCTGCAGACAACAAAACATTGGGCCGCTTCCAACTGACTGATATTCCGCCAGCACCACGTGGGGTGCCTCAGATCGAAGTTTCTTTCGATATTGACGCAAATGGCATTGTGAATGTTCGTGCGAAAGACATGGGTACAAATAAAGAGCAATCTATTACCATCAAGTCTTCTTCCGGCCTATCTGATGAAGAAGTAGAAAAAATGGTTCAGGAAGCCGAAGAAAATGCCGAAGCGGATAAAAAGCGCCGCGAAGAAATAGAGCTCCGTAATGAAGCAGATCAACTAGTATTCACAACGGACAAAACGATTAAAGATCTTGGCGACAAGGTATCCGATGAGGAGAAACAGCAAGCTGAAAATGCAAAAGAAGAGCTGAAGAAAGCCATCGAATCCGACGACGTCGACCAAATTAAAGAGAAAAAGGAAGCGCTGGAAGAACAAGTACAACAGCTTTCCGTCAAACTCTATGAACAAATGCAGCAGCAACAGGCGCAAGAGCAAGGCCAAGGTACAGGCGAAAATGAAGATGACGTGGTCGACGCTGATTATAAAGAAGTAGATGATGAAGATAAAAAATAAAGATTAATCTGATGAAAAAGTCAAAGTCAGGATTTCCTTGGCTTTGGCTTTTTTACTAAACACATTTGCTATCCATAAAGGAATGATGATAAGATAAAATTTATGCATAAGTGTAGTGGGAGAGTGATTCACAAGTGAGCAAACGCGATTACTACGAAGTGCTTGGTGTTGAAAAAGGCGCTTCTAAAGATGAAATTAAAAAAGCTTACCGTAAGCTTGCAAGAAAATATCACCCGGACGTTAATAATGAAGCAGATGCTGCAGATAAATTCAAAGAGGCTAAAGAGGCCTATGAGGTATTGAGTAATGAACAAAAACGTGCCCAGTATGACCAATTCGGCCATGCAGGTGCCCAGGGACAAGGGTTCGGAGGCTTCGGCGGGGGTGCTGAAGACTTTGGCGGATTCGGCGATATATTCGATATGTTCTTTGGTGGCGGCGGCCGCAGAAGGGACCCGAATGCCCCGAGACAAGGTGCAGACCTGCAATACACTATGACTCTTGATTTCGAAGAAGCCATCTTTGGTAAAGAGACGGATATCAACATTCCAAAAGAAGAGAATTGTGATACATGTCACGGTTCTGGTGCGAAACCAGGCACCAAACCAAAAACTTGTTCACACTGCAACGGCTCTGGTCAGATGAATATGGAGCAGAATACTCCATTTGGTAAAGTGGTCAACCGTCGGGTATGCCAGCATTGTAATGGTTCCGGTAAAATCGTGGAAGATAAGTGTACGACTTGCCGTGGTGCTGGAAAAGTGAAGACCCAGAAGACTATCCACATAAACATCCCTGCTGGAATTGATGAAGGTCAACAAATCAGAGTAGCCGGCAAGGGGGATTCCGGGGTGAATGGAGGCCCACCAGGGGATCTTTTTGTCGTTATCCAGGTAAAACCCCATGATTTCTTTGAAAGAGACGGCGATCACATCTACTGTGAACTGCCTTTGAATTACGCTCAAGCTGCGTTAGGTGATGAGGTGGAAGTACCTACTGTACATGGTAAAGTGCAGTTGAAAATCCCAGCAGGCACGCAGACAGGCAAAACTTTCCGTTTGAAAGGAAAAGGAGCTCCGAATGTAAGAGGGTATGGCCATGGTGACCAACATATCATCGTCAAAGTAGTAACTCCTACAAAATTAACGGACCGTCAGAAAGAACTGCTTCGTGAATTCAACGAGATAGGCGGAAATGATTCAACCAACGAGCAGGACAGCTCTCTGTTCCAAAAATTCAAGAATGCTTTCAAATAAAAAGAGACGATGCTGGACTGCCAGCATCGTCCTACATATAAGTTCCCAAAAAGGATGGATGCCGGAATGAAGTGGTCGGAAATCTGTATTCATACCACAAATGAAGCGATTGAACCAATTTCCAACATATTACATGAAACTGGTGCCAGCGGTCTTGTAATCGAAGATCCGCTTGACCTGGAGAAAGAGAGGGACACTTTTTTCGGAGAAGTATATGAATTGGACCCGGAGGAGTATCCGGAAGAAGGCGTGTATGTGAAAGCATATTTGCCGGTCAACAGTTTCCTGGGGGAAACCGTTGAAGAGATCAAGCAGGCCATCAATAATCTGATCATTTATGACATAGATATCGGCAAAAATGATATAACACTGAGTGAGATAAACGAGGAAGAGTGGGCAACAGCATGGAAGAAGTATTATAAGCCTGTGAAGATTTCCGAGAAAATCACCATCATCCCGACGTGGGAAGAATATACACCCGCAGACAGCGATGAGGTCATTATAGAAATGGATCCCGGGATGGCGTTCGGTACTGGAACACACCCGACGACTGTTCTCAGTATCCAGGCGCTGGAGAATTATCTCCAAGAAGGAGATAAAGTCATTGATGTCGGTTCTGGTTCAGGGGTGCTGAGTATTGCATCGGTATTGCTGGGGGCTACAGAAGCACATGCGTTTGACTTGGATGATGTGGCCGTAAAGAGTACAAAACTAAATGCTAAGCTCAATAAATTGGAACATAAAATCACCGCCAGACAGAACAACCTGCTGAATCATGTCGATATCAAAGCGGATGTCATTGTTTCCAACATACTGGCGGAGATAATCGTTCGCTTCATCGGGGATGCGTGGAATAATCTTGCCGAAGAAGGTTTATTCATAACCTCTGGTATTATACAAAATAAGAAACAGATGGTGCTCGATCAGATGCAGGAACACGGTTTCGAAATCATTGAAGTGAATGAAATGGAAGAATGGGTTTCTCTCATCGCAAAAAAAGCAGGTAATTAATCTGCTGCCAAAGTAGGTGTCTGTTATGCAACGTTATTTCGTTCCTCAGGAAAACTGGAAAAGTGAACAAGTTTTTATCACCAATGATGATTTTCATCATATAACCAGGGTCATGAGGTTTAAAGAAGATGACAGTCTGATATGCAATCATCCGGATGGACGGGCTTACATCTGTGAGATCAGCGGGATCGAAAAAAACCAAGTGGTTGCTGTGATACGGGAAAAGTTGGAAGGATCTGCAGAACTGCCAGTGGGAGTGACCATTGCCCAAGGACTGCCCAAAGGCGATAAAATGGAGCTGATCATACAAAAAGGGACCGAATTGGGAGCTGCTTCCTTCATTCCATTTCAAGCTGACAGATCTATCGTTGTTTGGAATGGAAAGAAAATGGAGAAAAAGTTGGAACGCTATTCCAAAATCACTAAAGAAGCCAGTGAGCAGAGTCATCGTAACAAAATACCTAACATACATCAGACCATGTCCCTTTCAGAGCTTCTCGAGGAAAGTGCTCCATACGATGTGAAAATCTTTCCATATGAAGAAGAAGCCAAAGGAAGTCAGCGTCCCTCCTTTGGGAAAGTTTTAAAGGATATCCATCCTGGTCAGCATATTTTCGCATGTATCGGGCCAGAGGGAGGTTTCTCTCCCAAGGAGGCTGAACAGCTGATAAGTCATGGCTTTCATCCAGTGAGGCTGGGTCCAAGAATACTGAGGACGGAAACGGCTGCGCTATACGTACTTGCCAGCATTTCCTATCATTTTGAAGAATTGAGGTGTCAATAATGCCTACCGTAGCATTTCATACATTGGGGTGTAAGGTTAACCATTATGAAACAGAGGGTATCTGGAGAATGTTCAAAGACCATGGATATGAGCGGGTGGAGTTTGACCATGATTCCGATGTCTATGTCATCAATACATGTACTGTAACGAACACGGGCGATAAGAAAAGCCGCCAGACCATTCGACGGGCAGTACGGAAGAATCCTGATGCCGTAGTTTGTGTAACCGGCTGTTATGCCCAGACTTCTCCAGGTGAGATTATGGAAATTCCTGGGGTGGACATTGTTGTTGGTACACAAGACCGCAAACAGATGATTCAATACATCGAAGAACATAAACATACGAAGGAGCCGATCAACGGAGTCTCCAATATCATGAAAAACCGGGTATTTGAGGAAATGGACGTTCCTGAATTCACCGACCGCACCCGTGCGTCCCTGAAGATCCAGGAAGGATGTAATAACTTCTGTACGTTCTGTATTATTCCTTGGTCAAGAGGTTTACTCCGTTCCAGAGATCCGGAAAACGTAGTATCCCAGGCGAGAAAACTGGTCGAGGCCGGATACAAAGAGATTGTGCTTACGGGCATTCATACAGCCGGATATGGTGAAGATATGGCTGATTACAATTTCGCAATGCTGCTGAATGACCTGGAGACCAAAGTGGATGGTCTGAAAAGAATCCGCATATCATCGATTGAAGCCAGCCAGATTACGGACGAAGTCATTGAAGCATTGAATAAGTCGGAAAAAATTGTAAGGCACTTGCATATCCCTCTGCAATCTGGGTCAGATACCGTACTTGCTAGAATGCGGAGAAAATATTCAACAGAGTATTACAAGGAGAAGGTAGAAAAGATCCGCCAGGCATTGCCTGATTTAGCCATCACCTCAGATGTCATTGTCGGTTTCCCTGGAGAAACGGAAGAGGAGTTCATGGAGACATATCAATTCATAGAGGAGATCGGTTATTCCGAATTGCATGTGTTTCCATTTTCCAGACGTACAGGGACACCTGCAGCCATGATGAAAGACCAGGTAGATGAGGAAGTTAAGAATGAACGTGTTCAGCGCACAATTGAGCTGTCGAACCGGCTTGCGAAGAATTACGCATCCAGGTATAAAAACGAGGTGCTTGAAGTCATTCCAGAAGAAAAAGTGGAAGGCAGCGATTCCCAGCTCGTAGGCTACACGGACAATTATTTGAAGGTGCGCTTTGATGGATCACCGGACATGATAGGTAAAATTGTACGGGTTAAAATCACCGATTCCGGCTATCCATATAATGAAGGCACTTTTGTGCGGGTAATGGACAATACCACTGACGTGAAAGTTACTGCCAATTAAACTGAAAAACAGTCACCGGCCGGTGATTTCAGGCTGTCGATAAAGTGCTCGACAGCCTGATTTTTTATTTTCATATGCATAGGGTTCTGTTTGTTGGTAACATATGAATACAAAAGCTGATAGTACATAATCTAGCTGCCATCATAGCATTTTCTCGCTTATCATGCTATTATTGGTAGAGGTACGTACATCTAAAATTGGAGGTATTACAATGAACAATGAACTAGCTAAATATATCGACCATACACAATTGAAGCCTGATACAACACAAGAAAAAATAGAACAAGTGGTAAAGGAAGCCAAGGAGTACAGTTTTGCATCAGTCTGTGTGAATCCTTATTGGGTCTCTTACTGCTCCGAGCAACTGAAGGATACTTCTGTAGAAGTTTGTACGGTGGTAGGTTTCCCTCTTGGAGCCACTTCTACAGCAACTAAAAAATTTGAAACAGAACAAGCCATAAGGGATGGAGCAACTGAAATTGATATGGTTATCAACGTTGGAGAGTTGAAGTCACGCAACGACAACGCTGTAAAAGCCGATATCGAAGCAGTTGTCGGGGCTGCCAAAGACCAAGCCCTGACAAAAGTCATCATTGAAACCTCCTTATTGTCTGAAGAGGAAAAAGTCCGTGCATGCAGGTTAGCAAAGGATGCTGGAGCTGACTTTGTGAAAACTTCCACTGGTTTTTCCGGTGGAGGAGCAACGGTGGAGGACATTAAACTGATGCGTGAAACGGTCGGAAAAGAAATGGGAGTGAAAGCTTCCGGTGGTGTCAGGGATTACCAGGCAACAAGGGCAATGATTGATGCCGGAGCTACTAGAATCGGTGCCAGTGCAGGGATCGATATCATTAACGGTGGTCAAGGTTCTTCGGACTACTAGAGAACAGGAATGAATTTCCACAAAAATAAATAGTATGGAATCTTTGGTTGACCAGGTGTGCTTTTTATATTATAATTTACGAAGGCATATGATAGTTTACATATGCTTTCATAATTCTGTTTTGTGCTTCGGAGGGAGGGAAATTAGCATGTCAAATACAACTCGCGTTCGTAAAAACGAGTCTCTTGAAGATGCTCTTCGTCGCTTTAAGCGTAGTGTG
Source organism: Virgibacillus xinjiangensis (assembly GCF_042643145.1). Classification (NCBI taxonomy): domain Bacteria; kingdom Bacillati; phylum Bacillota; class Bacilli; order Caryophanales; family Bacillaceae; genus Virgibacillus; species Virgibacillus xinjiangensis. The sequence goes on along the minus strand of NZ_JBHRSA010000004.1, from coordinate 267,419 downwards.
TCCAAAAGTGGTACACTATCTGAATATCGTAAGCGTGAATATTACGAAAAACCTAGCGTTCGTCGTAAAAAGAAATCTGAAGCTGCTAGAAAGCGTAAATAGTGAAGAAGGGGCAGGAGCATGACGTTACTTGATCAGCTGAATCAGGATATGAAGCAGGCGATGAAGAACAAAGAGAAAGATAAACTCAAAGTAATTCGCATGGTCAAAGCTTCAATACAAAATGAATCAATAAAACTTGGTAATGATACTCTCTCCAAGGATGAGGAACTAACCGTTCTGTCCAGAGAGTTGAAACAACGGAAAGATTCCCTCCAAGAATTTAAAGAAGCTGGACGCGATGATCTTGTTCAAGATCTTGAGACTGAAGTAGATATTTTACAAAAATATATGCCTGATCAGCTCACAGATGAAGAGCTGGAAGAGATTGTTCAGCAGGTGATTCAGGAAGTAAATGCCACTTCCAAAAAAGATATGGGTAAAGTCATGAGTGCAGTAATGCCTAGAATCAAAGGTAGAGCAGACGGCTCTCAAGTGAACAAACTCGTACTGAAAAACTTAGGTTGATATTAAAAAAGGGTCCTTGTCATATACTGTGGCATGGGCCTTTTATAATGGAACCTCCCCAAAGTTTGGAGCGTAAATACAATGAATGTCCTTCCTTGAGGAAACATTGTTTATTGTTTATTAAAGTATCATTGTATAAGCACTTTGTGATAAGATTTAGAAGAACTTCACAAAAAAAGGAACCATTTATCCGTCTGACCGTATAGATATTATAGTCGCTAAGGAGGTGGATCCATTTGCCGGTGAGCGGATTTAAAAAATACATATTCTTTCTATGTGCCCTCACCATCATGTGGATTGGTACTAGTGGGGGAGCCGATCCCGTGAAAGGGGAAAATGGTGCTGGTAACCTGGTATACATTGTACCTATTGAAAACGAGGTGGAGCGCGGCCTGCAGGCATTCTTGGAGCGGGCTACGGAAGAAGCAGTTGATGCAAATGCCGATCATATCATCTTTGAGATAGATACACCGGGGGGCCGTGTAGATGCTGCCGGGCAGATTGCCAGCATGATGCAAAATCTTGAAATCCCGACAACTTCCTTCATCATCAACCAAGCATTGTCTGCAGGGTCTTATCTGGCCTTGAATACGGATCATATCTACATGCGCCCACAAGCGACAATGGGCGCAAGCGGTGTGATCACACAGGATGGAAATGCGGCGGATGAAAAAGCACAATCTGCTTGGTTGGCAGCAATGAGGAGTGCAGCTGAATCGAAAGGAAGAGATCCCCAGTATGCCGCAGCGATGGCGGATCCGGCTATTGATATGCCTGAATATGGGGCAGCGGAGGGCGAATACCTTACGCTCGGACCCACCGAAGCTGTCGAGGTCGGGTATGCAGAAGGAATAGTGAATCATCGGGAAGCATTATTGAAGGAACTGGGGTTGTCCAATGCGACCATCGTAGAGACGGAGACCAGCCTGGCTGAAGAGGCGGCAAGGTTTCTGACCAATCCGGTGGTCATACCGATCCTACTCTCTGTTGCCAGCCTGGGCTTAGTGGTGGAGTTGTATTCCCCAGGGTTCGGGATTGCCGGGACGATGGGCGTTATAGCCTTAATATTGTTTTTCTACGGGCATATCATTGCAGGACTTGCGGGCATGGAAGCGATTATCCTGCTCTTAATAGGGATCGCTTTGATTGTTACGGAATTCTTTGTAGCCGGCGGAATTCTCGGTTTGCTTGGAGTTGGAGCGGTAATTGGTTCCTTGTTCATGTCAGGGTATGATTTAGGACATATGTCCATGAGTATTGGGATTGCCTTTCTGATCGCTTTAATTGCGGCGGTCATTCTGTTCCGCAGGATTGGAGCCGATAAAGGTGTCTTCCGCCACGTTATTCTAAAGGATAGTACGGCTACAGAGCAGGGATATGTTTCCTCTGCAAATCGATTGGAACTTGTCGGTCTTGCAGGAGTAGCAGAAACCCCATTGAGGCCTGCTGGAACCGGGGTCTTTGAAGGAGAACGTCTTGATATTGTTTCAGAGGGAAATTTCATCGAAGAAGGATCGAATATCAAGATAGTAAAAGTCGAAGGTTCCAGAATTGTAGTAAGAAAACTTTGACAGCAAAATTAAAAATTAGGAGGAAATTACATGGGATTATCTGAACTGATGCCGTTGATCATCATCGCGGTCATTTTGATTGCCTTGGCAATTCTATTCACCTTTATACCGGTAGCCCTATGGATCAGCGCGCTTGCTGCAGGTGTAAAGGTAAGCATTTTCACCCTCATCGGTATGCGTCTGCGCCGGGTAGTACCAAACAGAGTCATCAATCCACTGATTAAGGCACATAAGGCCGGTCTAGGAGTTCGTATCAACCAGCTGGAGAGCCATTACCTTGCAGGTGGTAACGTAGACAGGGTGGTAAATGCCCTGATAGCTGCCCACCGAGCAAATATTGACCTTCCTTTTGAGCGGGGAGCCGCCATCGATCTGGCAGGAAGGGACGTTCTTGAAGCTGTCCAGATGAGTGTCAATCCTGAAGTGATCGAGACTCCGTTTATCGCGGGTATTGCAATGGATGGAATTGAAGTGAAGGCGAAAGCAAGGATTACCGTAAGAGCCAATATTGACCGCCTCGTCGGTGGTGCCGGGGAAGAAACGATCATTGCCCGTGTAGGGGAAGGGGTTGTGAGTACGATTGGTAGTTCCACTGCCCATACACAAGTACTGGAGAACCCTGATTCAATTTCACAAACTGTATTGAGCAAAGGGTTGGATTCCGGCACAGCATTTGAGATTCTCTCCATTGATATTGCTGATGTGGATATCGGCAAAAACATTGGAGCAATTCTGCAGACAGATCAGGCAGAAGCAGACAAAAACATTGCACAAGCGAAAGCAGAAGAACGTCGTGCTATGGCAGTTGCCCAAGAACAGGAAATGGTAGCACGTACACAGGAAATGCGCGCCAAAGTTGTGGAAGCAGAGGCAGATGTCCCGCTTGCATTGGCTGAAGCATTGCGCTCCGGAAATTTGGGTGTTATGGACTATATGAATTACCGCAACATTGACGCAGATACTGATATGCGCGACTCCATCGGAAAGCTCTCCGACGAAAATGATGATGAAAATAATGAGAAGTAATTTCACAGACCCGGCGAAGAAGGAGAGATTTGATGGGAAACCTGATAGAATTCATTTTCAGTAACTTCTTCATCGTGATTATGATGATCGCCGGTTTGATGGGATTCTTCCGCAATAGCAAGCAGGAAGAACAACATCCGGAACGTCCCATCCCCCGGCCGGCTCCTGCCTCTCCGCCCCAGCAGACGCAATCCGGGCGGCAAAGGAAGGAGGAGACTATCGTCTCCTCAGAGTCCATAAAGGAGCAGCAGAATAAACAAATTGACCGTTTGGCAAAACACCTGCATACGGCAAAGACAACAGGAGATACAGATTCTCGCTTGACTGATACGTTGGAGAGTCCGCTCCGTGAACCTGGCAAAGGATTAACCAAGCAGCAGGAAGAGACGAGAAGCAGCATAAAGAGAAACTTAAATAGAAAAGGCCTGGTGAACGGTATTGTCATGTCGGAAGTATTAGGTCCCCCTCGTGCCAAAAGACCTTACCGGTCTGTGTTGAGCCAACGGAAATACTGAACCTTCACTGCCATCGGCACAAGCTATCGCTTGTTGTCGGTGGTTTTTTATTGTTCTTATACCCCCTTTCCCTTCATACATATTATAGGAGAGAGAGGGGGCTGCATGAATGAGTTCAATACATCAGCGAATGAGGCCGTGGCTGACCAAATACCTTTCCCTGCCATCTGATGTCGTTCTGGAGTTGCCTCGCATTACAATGATTGGACAGTTGCATGTGTATATAGAAAATCACCAAGGATTGGACACTTACTCTGATACAGAACTGCGCCTGAAAACCAATAATGGATTTATTGTAATAACCGGATCATCCTTTGTCATCAAAATGATGGTACAGGAAGAAATGCTGCTTGAGGGAAAAATCAATGACGTCACTTTCATTTCTGAATAAAGACTGAGGGGAGGGGGAACCAATGAAGCATAACCAAGGCAAATCGATGTCAGGGTTTATTACTATTGAAGTGCAAGGGGAGAGGCCGGAGGCATTCTTCCAATTATGCAGTCAATCGGGTGTTCAAGCATGGGATATTCGTAAACCACAAGCAGATATATGTGAAGGGTCCATCAAGTTAAAGGATGTACAGAGAATCAAACCGATCAAAAGAGGGACAGGATATAAAGTAAGGTTCAAGGAGAGGAAGGGGCTTCCCTTCCTGTTTAAACACTTTCTTGGCAGAAAAACCCTTGTTACAGGGTTATTGGCTGGGCTGCTTTTCCTCCTCTTCCTTTCTAATATATTATGGGATGTCGAGATAAGCGGGCTTCCCAAAGATGTAGAAGAAAAGGTCAACAAACAACTGGATGAATATGGTATTCAGCAGGGAGCTTGGATTTTCAAGCTTGAATCTCCTAACCAGATTCAGCAACAGCTGATCAAGGATGTTCCTGAATTGCTTTGGGTCGGTGTGGATCAGCGGGGGACAACCTTTCACTTGGAAGGTGTTGAAAAAATAGTTGTCAAGGAAGAGGAAAAGCCTGGCCCACAAAATCTTGTAGCCGCCAAAAAAGGTGTCATCACAGATATGTATGTTGCTAAGGGAAGACCCCTTGTGCATGTGAGTGATTATGTGGATGCTGGAGATGTTCTAGTTTCGGGAAGAATTGACAGCAGTGCAGAAGAAGAAGAGGAGCAAGAAAAGGAAAGAAAGGCCGAACTGGTTGCCGCGCAAGGAGAGGTGACAGCAGCAACTTGGTATGAGGTGTCTGTCACCGTTCCACTGGAACTGTTATCAGAACAATTGACGGGAAACCGGAAAAAAAAGTATCATCTTAAAGCTGGACAGACTATGTTGCCTGTCTGGGGATTTGGCAGTCATGAATTTGACGAAGTATATCGGGAAGTGGAAGAAAGAAGCTTATATTTTCTGAAGTGGGAGCTGCCTGTGAAATTTGTCGAAACAACCCTAAGTGAGAAGCAGTCCATACAAGAAGAACGAACAAAAGACGAAGCAGTAGAAGCAGGTGTCCTGCAGGCCAAGAAAGACCTGCAGTTGCATTTGGGGCCGGATGCCACCATTGTTTCTGAAAAAATTTTGCAAGAAACCATGGACAATGGTAAAGTAAAAATAAACTTATTTTTGAGTGTTGAAGAAAATATAGCAGAAGCAGAGCCAATCAAAACAACCGGTCAGACGGAGTGATTGGAAGCCAGTGATTACACTAACCAAGGAGATTGATTATGTCCGAAAATCTTAAAACAATTGAATTGGAATTAACCAATCCTAATGAAGCCTTGAATTTATTTGGCACAAACGATAAATTCTTGAAGCAGATTGAATCGAAAATGAACGTTTCCATCGTCACAAGGGGGGAGCAGGTCGGCGTATCTGGGTCAGATGAAGATATTTCCCTTGTCCAAGAAATATTGCTGGCCATGCTTTCTGTTATCAGACGGGGGCTGACTATATCCGAACGGGACGTCGTGTACGCTGTCGATCTAGCAAAAGCTGGGAAAATTAGCCAGTTTGAAACTTTATTTGAAGATGAAATCACCAAAAATGTAAAAGGGAAATCGATTCGTGTTAAAACACTAGGCCAAAAAGTCTATGTCAATGCAATGAAAAAAAATGACCTTGTATTCGGCATTGGGCCTGCAGGGACTGGAAAAACATATCTTGCTGTAGTAATGGCGGTCAATGCTCTGAAGAACGGGGAGGTAAAGCGAATTATCTTGACCCGGCCTGCTGTAGAAGCTGGAGAGAGCCTTGGCTTTTTGCCGGGAGATTTGAAGGAGAAGGTGGATCCATATCTCCGCCCCCTGTATGATGCACTTCATGATGTGTTGGGGGCTGAACATACCTTGAGATTGATTGAGAGAGAAACCATTGAAATTGCTCCCCTGGCATATATGAGGGGGCGCACCTTGGATGACGCATTCGTCATCTTGGATGAGGCGCAAAATACTACGCCTGAACAGATGAAAATGTTCCTAACCAGATTAGGTTTTGGTTCAAAAATGGTGATTACAGGCGATGTCACACAAATCGATTTGCCGAAGGGTATGAAGTCTGGTCTGCAGGTTGCCAAGCAGCTTCTCCAGTCCGTCAAAGGCATTTCGTTCATAGATTTGGATCCGAGTGATGTCGTCCGGCACCCATTGGTTCAGCGAATCATAGAAGCCTATGATATCCATAAATGAACAGGTTGATGCAAAGGCCCGGTTGACGGGTCTTATTTCTGTTTTAGGAGATGATAAATATGGGGAGCCCCTCATATTTTAAAGGACGGAAATTGTTTTGGTTTAAGATCGGCTGAAAAGGGAATCAACTATAAACAATAGTTAACATCAGAATGTAGTCACATACAGGTTTTCCATGGAATAGTTATATTTGCAGGGTACGGATAACCATGGTATAAGGAGGCAAACAGATGCATATTGACTTTCATGATACAACCAATACAGTAGAACCTGATCATATCGACCTACTGCAAAAATTACTTGATTATACAGCAAAGACGGAAAACATCCCACAGGAAGCGGAGATATCTGTCAATTTCACTGATAATGATGAGATTCAAGAATTGAACCGTAATTACCGGCAGAAAGATAAACCTACAGACGTCATATCATTCGCACTTCAGGAAACAGTCGAAGGTGAGCCTGAAATCTCCGGTGACGATGGACCGTTGATTCTAGGAGATATTGTCATCTCTATTGACAAAGCAAAAGAACAGGCAGAAGAGTATGGTCATTCCATTGAAAGAGAATTGGGATTTTTGGCTGTCCATGGTTTGTTGCATCTTCTGGGTTATGATCATATGGAGAAAGAAGACGAAAAAAAGATGTTCTCCAGACAGGAAGATATTCTGGGTGAGTTCGGTGTGGAACGCTAATAAAAAGGGAATCGGCTTTTCTCATGCATGGGCAGGGATTCGGCACACGGTGAAAACGGAAATGAATTTCCGGTTTCACTTAGTTGCAACGGCATCTGTCATAGCTGCCGGCTTTTTCCTTCAAATCTCCCGGCTGGAATGGGCAGTGATTGTATTAGCGGTTGGTTTTGTGCTGGCCGCTGAAGTAGCCAATACTGCCGTGGAAAAACTGGTGGATTATCTAAAACCTGATATACACCCATCAGCCAAAGCTATCAAGGATATGGCCGCCGGCATGGTTTTGCTCTCGGCCATCAGCGCATTGGTCATCGGCTTGCTGATCTTCCTTCCCAAGCTTTATGTACTGTTCCGATGAGCCCTGTTGACATGTTGACAGGGTTTTATTCATATGTCCATAAGCATAAGATGTTGTGATTTCTACCTGAAATAGAGCATTTTTTTAAAGGTTTTGTCGTATTTGTGAAATAAGGAATTATTTGTAGTAAGATTGAGATAAAAGAGGACGTCATGGAGGAAATAATATGGAAACCAACTTCAAATCAGGATTCATTTCAATTATCGGCAGACCGAATGTCGGAAAGTCCACCTTCATGAACAAGGTGATCGGACAAAAAATAGCCATTATGAGTGATAAACCACAGACAACGAGAAATAAGATACAAGGCGTCCTGACTGAAAAAGACGCCCAAATGGTTTTTATCGATACGCCGGGCATCCATAAACCAAAACATCGGCTCGGGGATTTCATGGTGAAAGTGGCAGAAGATACGTTGAATGAAGTGGATGCAATTCTGTTTATGATCAATGCACAAGAGGGTTACGGTCGTGGAGATCAGTACATCATCGACCGCCTCCAACAGGTCAACCGTCCTGTTTTCCTTGTGATTAATAAGATTGATCTCATTCATCCAGATGATTTATTTGCCATGATTGCTGAGTATAAAGAAAGATATGACTTTAAGGAAATCATCCCAATCTCCGCACTCGAAGGAAATAATGTTGATCGCCTGCTTGAAGTGGTCAAGGGTTATTTACCAGAAGGGCCACAATATTATCCAGAAGATCAGGTTACAGACCATCCTGAGAGATTTGTCATTTCCGAGCTTATCAGAGAAAAAGTCCTTCATTTGACAAAAGAAGAAATACCTCATTCGATAGCGGTAGTTATCGAAAACATCGAGGAGAGAGAGTCTGAGAAAGTGCTGATTCAGGCAACAGTGGTAACTGAAAGAAAATCACAGAAAGGCATCCTGATAGGAAAGCAGGGTAGTATGCTGAAGAAAATCGGCCAGGATGCAAGAAAAGATATTGAGGCATTGCTCGGATCCAAAGTCTACTTAGAGCTATGGGTAAAGGTGAAGAAAGATTGGAGGAACAGGCAAAACCAGCTGCATGAGTATGGTTTTAGAAGTGATGAATATTAACCCTGGTAAATTTTAATATTCATTGTTTCAAGCTCTGGGGGAAATCTATAGGTGCGTAACATTTTCAAACAAAATTGAAAGGTGGGGTTTCTTGTGATTGATACATGGAAATTTTTCAGTCAAACGGGAAACATTGAAACCTATTTGCTGATGAAGGAACTGGAGAACACCTCTTCATCCGATGATTGGCAGCAAAGTGAAAATGAAGAAGCGACCACAGAGGAAACAAACGTATAACCATGCGCTGGCCTCTTTCGGGGAAGGTTCAGCCAACCGAAATGGCTGGAAAGGAAGGGAACCATAGTGCTTGAAAAAATCGACGGGATCATCATTAAAACTGCAGATTATGGGGAGACACATAAAATAGTCACCATAATGAGTAAGAAACTAGGCAAGTTCTCGGCCATTGCGAAGGGGGCAAAAAAGCCCAAAAGCAGAATGGCGGCAGTGACACAGCCATTCATCCTTGGTCAATTTTTCGTGTACCTCAGCAAGGGGCTGAGCACTCTTCAACAGGGGGAAGTCATTCATTCTTTCCGTCCCATCCGAGAAGATATTATAAAAACTGCGTATGCAGCATATATTTCAGAAATGACGGAGAAGCTGGTTGATTCGCAAACACCGGATCCATCTTTGTTCGATCAACTCCATCAAACTTTGGAATGGATTGAGCAACAAGAGGATGCAGAAGTTCCCGTCATGATGTATGAATTAAAACTTTTTGCAAGAGGGGGATTCGCCCCGTCCGTCGACAGATGTGCGCTGTGCGGAGGGAACGAGCCTCCTTTTTCCTTTTCTGTTGCAGAGGGGGGGCTTCTATGCAGGAAGTGCAGAAGTCTGGATCCAGAAGCGATTTCATTAACAGACCCGGCTGCCAAACTGCTTTACATCTTTGCACATGTTGGCCTGGAACGTGTTGGCAGGATTTCAGTCAAACCAGAGAATAAACGGCTGATCCGACAACTTCTGGATGTCTATTATGAACAGTATGGCGGGTATTATCTGAAAACGAAAAAGTTCCTTGCACAACTGGACAAGTTGAAATAGTATACTGTTGACATCTTTTCAGCAGATAGAGTAAGATAATGTACATATGAGAAATGAAAGTGTTGCTATGAAAGAGATTAGTACCTGTTGTAACCCATTCAGAGCGAGTCCGGGATAGTGTAAGCCGGGTGGTGGGACGGCTGGGAAGGCACTCTTGAGCAATTTAGATGAAAGTGGTTCTTCCACGGGAAGGGCAAATAGGGTGGAACCGCGGGTAGAACCCGTCCCTATGTCTGTAAAGATACAGACATAGGGACGGGTTTTATTATTACCAAAATAATGGAGGTTGGAACATATGAACATTCAGAACATGATCTTAACATTGCAGAATCATTGGTCGGAACAAAATTGCATTCTTATGCAAGCCTATGATGTAGAAAAAGGGGCAGGCACCATGTCTCCGATGACTCTTTTGAGGAGCCTTGGTCCTGAACCATGGAATGTAGCATATGTGGAACCGTCCCGTAGGCCTGCGGACGGTCGCTATGGGGATAACCCTAACCGACTTTATCAGCATCACCAGTTCCAGGTGATCATGAAGCCATCTCCCGAGAATATCCAGGAACTCTATTTGAAATCCTTGGAAAAGCTGGGAATTGACCCATTGAAGCATGATATTCGGTTTGTGGAGGATAATTGGGAAAATCCTACCCTGGGAGCTGCTGGACTTGGATGGGAAGTATGGCTTGATGGAATGGAAATAACTCAATTCACCTATTTTCAACAGATCGGCGGTTTGGAAGCGGACCCTGTTTCTGTTGAAATCACATATGGGATCGAACGTCTTGCTTCTTATATTCAAGACGAAGAAAATGTCTTTGATCTTGAATGGACAGACGGTGTCACTGTCAGCGATATTTTCTATCAGCCGGAATATGAGCATTCCAAGTATACGTTTGAAGAATCTGATACAGACATGCTATTCCAGCTCTTTTCCATGTATGAAAACGAGGCACGGAGAACCATGGAAAAAGGTCTTGTTTTCCCCGGGTATGATTACGTATTAAAATGCTCCCATACCTTTAATCTACTGGATGCAAAAGGTGTTATATCGGTGACAGAACGTACCGGCTATATATCCAGAATTCGAAACCTGGCCAGAAATATTGCCAAAGCATATGTTGCTGAAAGAGAAAGACTAGGGTTTCCTATGCTGAAAGATAAAAAGGAGGAGATGTAGATGGGAAAAGATGTCTTATTGGAAATCGGTCTGGAGGAACTGCCGGCTCGGTTTGTAGATGACGCGGAAGAGCAGCTAGCCGTAAAAACAGAAAAATGGCTGGACGAATTGCGAATCGAGCATGGTTCGGTCACCTCTTTTTCTACTCCAAGGCGTCTGGCAGTTTTAGTAAAGGACGTGGCTGAAGAGCAAACATCCATAAGGGAAGAAGCAAGAGGCCCAGCCAAAAAAATTGCCATAGATGAAGATGGCAATTGGACAAAGGCAGCTATAGGGTTTACGAAAGGTCAAGGGAAGACAGTAGAGGATATATATACGAAGGAAATTAAAGGGACAACCTATATATTCGTGGAAAAACATATTGAAGGTTCCGAAACAAGGGAGCTTCTACCGGAATTGCGAGACATTATCACTTCTATACAGTTTGGCAAAAATATGCGTTGGGCAGATGAAACATTAAAATATGCCAGGCCGATCCGGTGGATTGCAGCATTATATGGGCAAGAGGTTATTCCCTTTGCATTGACAGGTGTCCAAACAGGGAACAAGACATTCGGCCATCGATTCCTAGGGCAAGAGATAACGATTGAAAAACCAGACAGCTATGTCGATGCTCTAAGAGAACAGTACGTTATCGTTGATTCTGAAGAAAGAGAGCGCCTGATACGCGATGGGATCAGCGACATAGAAGAACAGAAAAGTTTCCAAATCCCTATAGATGAAGATCTGATGAAAGAAGTTCGGAATCTGGTAGAATACCCGACCGTGTTCACCGGGGCTTTCGAAAGCCAGTTTTTGGAACTGCCACCGGAAGTGTTGATAACTTCCATGAAGGAACACCAGCGCTATTTCCCTGTGAAAACGGAGGAAGGACAGCTACTTCCTTATTTTATCGGAGTCAGGAATGGCGATGACCGCTATTTGGACACCGTTGCCAAAGGGAATGAAAAAGTGCTTCGTGCCAGATTATCCGACGCCCGGTTCTTTTTCGAAGAAGACCAGAAAAATTCCATTAACTTTTATCTTAAGAAGCTTCAACGAGTGGTTTTCCAAGAGAAATTAGGAACCTATCATGACAAAGTCGAGCGGATAACCAAAATCACTAGGAAGCTGACAGAATTACTTGGGTTGGGTAAGGCTGATGCTCAAACCGCTGTAAGGGCGGCTGAAATATGTAAATTTGACCTGATGACGAACATGGTTAATGAATTCACCGAATTACAAGGAACCATAGGAGAAAAGTATGCTCGGAGCAAGGGCGAGGAAGAGGCAGTTGCGCAGGCGGTCGGTGAACACTACATGCCAAAGCAAGCGCACGGTGACCTTCCGACTACGGTTCCTGGTTCAGTGGTCAGTCTTGCAGATAAATTGGATACCATTGTCGGATGTATCTATGTAGGCCTTGTACCGAGCGGGAGTCAAGACCCATATGGGCTGAGGCGCCAGGCAGCAGGAATATTGCGTATTCTGCAACAAAACCAGTGGGATATTTCTGTGGAGAGTTTATTGGGACTGACTCAGGAGCTGTATCAAACACTGGATCTCGACCTGGAAAATGCTGATAATGGGGCAGATGAGCTGCAGGAGTTTTTCAAATTGCGTGCATCCTTCCTGATGAAGGAAATGGGTGTCGAGCAGGACATTGTGCAATCTGTCATTCATAAGGAAATCGGTGTGATTGATTATACCTTTGCGAAGGCTGCAATACTTTCCGAAAAACGCACGGATGAATCATTTAAAGTAGTCCAGGAAGCATTGACACGTGTTTTGAATCTCGCTGGCAAAACAGCAGAGACACATGTGAATCCAGATTACTTTGCTAGCAATTCTGAACATGCATTGTATAAAAAGTTGCAGGAGATCGTTGATCCTTTTTGGAGAGCAAACGAGGGGAAAGATGGGGAAAAAGCAATAGATCTTCTGGCTGAACTGGCAGAACCCATTCACTCCTTCTTTGACCACAATATGGTCATGGCGGAGGATCAACAGGTTAAGAACAACCGTCTAGCTTTAGTAAATTCCATTGCTGTATTGGTGAATGAGTATGCAGATCTTAGGACCATCGAATGGAAACAGAGCTTTTAACAATGATTCCTTTCCTTTTCACTATTATATAAGATATAATAATGGTCAATAAGTATGTCATATTTGATCGTTGGGTGGTGAAAAGGTGGAACTATCGAACAGGCAGGAACAGATAATCGAGATAGTAAAAGAAAATGGACCCATAACTGGTGAAAAGATAGCTGACCAACTCAGTCTAACCAGAGCGACATTGAGACCTGACCTGGCTATTCTTACGATGGCCGGTTTCCTTGATGCCAGGCCCCGCGTGGGTTACTTCTATACGGGGAAAACAGGATCCGAACTGCTGACGGAAAAGATAAAGAAATATAAGGTTCATGAGTTTCAGCATGTACCAGTCGTAGTTAAGGAAGATGTATCGGTCTATGATGCAATTTCCACCATGTTCCTGGAAGACGTGGGCACTATTTTTGTCGTGGATGAGCATTCCTGTATTACGGGTGTTCTGTCGCGAAAAGATTTATTAAGGGCGAGTATAGGGCAACAAGATTTAAGTGCGATTCCTGTCCATATCATTATGACCAGGATGCCGAATATAACTGTATGCAGGAAAGGAGACCTTCTGATTGATGTCGCCAATCAGCTGATAAATAAGCAGATTGATGGTATACCAGTGGTTAAAGATACAGAAAATGGCATGGAGGTTGTAGGGCGTATTACAAAGACGACAATCACAAAAGTTTTTGTCGAGTTGGTGATGGATGATCAGGTTTAAAGGGGGAGATGATATGGTGACAGAAAAACCGGTAGTTTATGTACTTTCAGACTCGGTTGGAGAAACGGCAGAGCTGGTGATAAAAGCTGGTTTAAGCCAATTTAACAGTGGTGACTTCAAAATCAACCGTATTCCTTATGTCGAGGATAAAGGGACAATAGATGAGGCCGTTCAATTGGCAGCGGAGCAAAATGGTGTGATAGGGTTCACACTTGTAGACCCCGAGCTGCGGAACTATTTGAATGAACAAGCTCGAGCCAAAGACATAGAAGTAATCGATATTATGGGACCGACATTGGATGCAATGGAAAGAGTGTTCCAAAAGCAGCCAAGACTGGAAGCAGGTTTAGTTCATAAGCTGGATGAAGATTATTTCAAACGCGTGGAAGCTATCGAGTTTGCTGTAAAATATGATGATGGAAGAGATTCCCGGGGAATTGCACGGGCTGATATCGTTCTGATTGGTGTTTCACGGACCTCGAAGACACCCTTGTCTCAATACCTGGCCCATAAGCGGCTGAAGGTGGCGAATGTGCCAATCGTTCCGGAAGTGGATCCTCCAGAGGAACTGTTTGATGTAAATCCTGAAAAGTGTATCGGCCTCCGTATCAGTCCTGAAAAGTTGAATGAGATCCGTAAAGAGAGACTGAAGGCATTGGGACTTGGAGACCAAGCGACCTATGCCAATATTAAAAGGATTGAACAAGAGATAAATTATTTTAATGAAGTAGTAAAAAGAATTGGTTGTGAAGTCATCGATGTATCCAACAAGGCAGTAGAAGAGACTGCAAATATCATAATGCAGACGATCCATAAGTAATTTGCTTTTTTCAACAACAGCCACAATACTTTATAAGAGGGTAAAGTTGTAGCTGGCGTACTCATTGGAAGATATGTCAAACACTTTCTTAATTATTTCGTGAAAAGACGCAGAAAATATCCCGGAAACGGTGGAATATTTTCTGCGTTTATTATTTTTTTATTTTAATGGCATTTTTACCTCTGTTGTATTATAATATGAATTTGTGCAAAGATATTAAGGGCAATCATAAGGTCTGATTTCAGGCTGGTATTCTGAAAAGTAAAACATTCTGCAGTAAGAAGGGATTTCATCGTTTCATGTAGAATTAAGGTGTGTCAGGATTTTTGCAGGTCCTTAAACCTTTCTCTTTTGAAATGAGATAAATTGGGCAAGACTGCAAATTGATAGGAACTTTTTATGTAGAGGGGTCACTAAAAGTTTTGTGCACCAAAGAAGAAAATTGTCGAATAAAGAAGGATTTTCTTCAATTATCTTGAATAATAGTATAGTGGTGGTTAATATGGCCAATCAAGTACCTGAGGAAGTTATTGAAGAGGTTCGAAAGGCGAACGACATTGTCGATGTCATTGGTGAGTATGTTCAATTGAAGAAGCAGGGAAGGAATTACTTTGGTTTATGCCCTTTCCACGGAGAAAAGACTCCCTCTTTCTCAGTAACCCAGGAGAAGCAGATTTTCCACTGTTTTGGCTGCGGAAAAGGCGGCAATGCAGTCACCTTTCTGATGGAAATGGAAAGTTACTCTTTTTATGAAGCCATAAAATTTCTGGCAGATCGAAGCGGTGTGCAGTTGCCTGAGTCGGGGATCCGGAAGGAAACGTCCCTATCCAAGGAGAATCAGAGCATCCTTTCAGCCTATGAATGGCTGACAAAGCTTTATCATCATCTGCTCCGTCATACGAAAGA
The DNA here is from genome assembly GCF_042643145.1 of Virgibacillus xinjiangensis. Classification (NCBI taxonomy): domain Bacteria; kingdom Bacillati; phylum Bacillota; class Bacilli; order Caryophanales; family Bacillaceae; genus Virgibacillus; species Virgibacillus xinjiangensis. The sequence continues at coordinate 252,230 of NZ_JBHRSA010000004.1, read as the reverse complement.
CGGCAAAGAAGGCTATACTTATCTGAAAGAAAGGGGCCTCGATGATGATACCATTGACACCTTTCAGTTGGGGTTCGCTCCGAATATAAAGGACTTCACCACGGAATTTCTTGAAAAAAAGGGCTTCCATCAGCAATTAATGGTGAAAGCAGGTTTACTATCCCAGAAAGATGATAATAGTGTAAGTGACCGTTTCAGTGGGCGGGTCATTTTTCCTATACGCAATCATTTGGGAAAGACCATTGCTTTTAATGGGCGGGCCATCAATGAGCAGGGTCCCAAGTATCTGCACAGCGCAGAAAGTGAACTCTTCCAAAAAGGAAGAATCCTGTTTAATTTTGACTTGGCCAAAAAACATATCCGGAAAGAAAGCGAAGCAGTTTTATTCGAAGGATCCATGGATGTCATCACTGCATATCAGGCTGGAGTGAAAAATGGAATCGCCACATTGGGTACATCACTTACAGAAAGCCAGGCCAAACTCCTGAAACGTTATGTCGATACGGTCATACTGTGTTATGACGGGGACAGGGCCGGTATGGATGCCACATACAAAGCTGCAGTGCTCTTGCAGAAGGTCGGGTGCTATGTAAAAGTTGCCCCGATGTCCGATGATATGGATCCCGATAGTTTCGTCCGGAAGTATGGCGGGGAAACCTTTAAAGAACAGGTGATCAAACCGAGCACTACCTTCATGGGTTTTTATATGCGCTATATGAAAAGGAATTTCAACCTAAGCCTGGAAGGTGACCGGATCAAATATATTGAAACAGTGCTTAAACAGGCAGCGTTGATTGAGAGTCCTGTCGAACGGGAATATTATTTAAAAGAACTCAGCAACGAATATAATATCTCTATGGACACATTGACGGAGGAAATCCGCCAATTTCGGCAGAAAAGCGGTACACCGGAGGATAAGAGAGAGCAGGATCGTCATACTAATAGAAAAGCTGACGCCTTCCGCAAAAGGAAACGATTACTTCCGGCTTACCAAAATGCTGAAAGGCAGCTTATTTCGCATATGCTCCAGAACCCTTATATTGCAGATAAGGTGCGCGAGGAAATAGGTGCCGCTTTTAATCTGGACGTCCATAAGATTATTGCAACACATCTTTATGCTTTTTATGAAGAGGGGAACACTGCAGACCCCGGATTGTTCATGGAAAGGTTGGATGATGACGATGCAAGGAAAATTGTTGCTGAAATGGTAATGTTGCCTCTCAAAGAGGATATCAGTGACAAGGAAGTCAATGATTATATACGTACAATCCTCTCCGAATCCGGTGACAGGGTGAGCATCAAAGCACTGAAGGAACAGCAAAAACTGGCAGAGCAGCAGAACGATCCGCTGAAAGCGGCTCAAATAGCTATGCAAATCATTGAAATCCAAAAACAGTTGAAGAATACCAACTGATTTATAAAGTAGTCTGGAAGGAGGGGAACTCATGGCCGAGAATAAATCTTCGCAAGTAAAACAAAATGAAACCGAGTTGACACTCGACCAAGCAAAGGAACAATTGCTTGAAATGGGTAAGAAACGCGGTGTTTTGGCGTATGAAGAAGTGGCAGACCGCTTATCCAGTTTTGAATTGGAACCCGATCAGATGGATGAGTTTTATGAGTACCTGGGAGAGCAAGGTGTTGAAATTATAGGTGAATCGGAAGAAGATCCGAATATGCAGCAGATTGCAAAGGAAGAGGAATTCAACCTCAATGATCTAAGTGTTCCACTGGGAATAAAAATCAATGATCCGGTTAGGATGTACCTCAAAGAAATCGGCCGTGTCGATTTGCTGTCGGCTGCAGAAGAAATCGATTTGGCTACCAGGATTGAAAAGGGAGATGAAGAGGCGAAACGACGGTTGGCAGAGGCAAACCTTCGTTTGGTGGTAAGCATCGCCAAACGGTATGTCGGCCGTGGAATGCTCTTCCTTGATTTGATCCAAGAAGGGAATATGGGTTTAATCAAAGCGGTAGAGAAGTTTGATTACAGAAAAGGATTCAAATTCAGTACGTATGCTACATGGTGGATCCGCCAGGCAATAACCCGGGCAATCGCTGATCAGGCTAGAACCATACGTATTCCTGTCCACATGGTGGAAACGATCAACAAACTAATCCGAGTGCAGAGGCAGCTGCTACAGGACTTAGGTCGAGAACCGACTCCGGAAGAGATCGGGGAAGAGATGGAACTTTCTCCGGATAAAGTCAGGGATATCCTGAAAATTGCCCAGGAACCTGTTTCCTTGGAAACCCCTATAGGTGAGGAAGACGACTCCCATTTGGGTGACTTCATTGAGGATCAAGAAGCCGTATCTCCTTCTGATCATGCTTCCTATGAACTTCTTAAAGAACAGCTTGAAGATGTACTGGATACTTTAACTGACCGAGAGGAAAATGTACTCCGTCTTCGTTTCGGTCTTGATGATGGCCGCACACGCACGCTGGAAGAAGTTGGGAAAGTGTTTGGAGTTACCAGGGAACGGATCCGGCAGATAGAAGCCAAAGCCTTGCGTAAACTTCGTCACCCGAGCCGCAGTAAGCGACTAAAAGATTTTCTTGACTAATCGGAGAGTCATTGCACACCTGTGGGGTGTTCAATGGCTCTTTTTATCTGTATGCTGCCGAAATTGGCGTTTCAGTTCACTCAACATTAAACTCATTCTGTTACCGTTTTCATCTTTCTGTCTTTATTTTACTTAATCTCTTCGCATTTTGCAAACTCCCTATGAAGATGTTGTTGAACTTGTATTAAGTGTCGGGCGGATCACCAAAGTAACAGAATGGCAATCCAACAGGATTTGACAGGATTTGAGAGTTTTTCCTGTCTTTTTTCTTTAAACTCTTGAGGTTTTCGAGTAAAATATATATAGTCTTATATTGAAATACAAAATTGGGGAAGTACATAAGGAGGAATTATTATGAAAAATCCAGTGATCCCTTATGCAATCATTGCCATTGCTGGGATTCTCACCGTCATCGTTTTTTCCTTGGTGGGTGTGAACCAGCGTGAAGCAATTCAGGAAGAGCAAAACGGGGAACAGACAGAAGAATCAGGCGAGAGTTCTGAAGAGTCAGGTGAAGGGGAAACCACGGCTGATCCTGCGCAAATCTTTGAGTCAAACTGTGCAAGCTGCCATGGTGCAGACTTGTCCGGTGGAGCAGGCCCTGATTTGACCACAGTAGGCAGCCGGTTATCCCAGGAAGAGATTCAGGATATCATCATTAATGGTCAGGGGAGCATGCCTGCTGGAATGGCCACTGAACCAGAAGCTGAAGTACTCTCCCAGTGGCTGGCGGAAGAGCATCAATAAAATAGTTCATATACTGGAACCGGTATAACCGGAATGCAGTGGAGTATTTTAGTCTCGCTCGTTTGACGGAGTTGAGGGTGAATTTCTAATCAGCCATCTGCAAAAGAAAAGCTTTCTGCATAAACAGAAAGCTTTTCTTTTTCTGCTGTACCCACCTGTAATGACCTCATAGTTGTCACCGATGCGAGAACACATATACTTGAAAATGGAGATTAATTATGACTAATACAATACGATTATCAGACAGATTAAAAGTAACAGCATCCTATTTACCTGAAGAAGCACTTTTTGCAGATATAGGCTCCGACCATGCATACTTGCCCTGCTATGTCTGCCAGAACGATGGGCATGCCAAGGCCATTGCAGGTGAAGTTAGAAAAGGGCCTTATGAAAGTGCCCTCTCTACGGTAAGACAGTATGGACTTTCGCATGCTGTGGAGGTCCGCTTGGGGGATGGCCTGCAGGTTCTGGAACCGGCAGAAGTAAATCAGGTAGTCATTGCTGGTATGGGAGGGTCTCTGATTCAGTCGATCCTACAGGAAGGAAAAGATAAGTTAAGCTCTGTCGAGAGGATTATTGCTCAGCCGAATATCGATGCCAGAAACGTACGTAGATGGTTCAGTGAAAATGGTTATACGATTATCGATGAACAAATTCTCAAGGAGAATGGACACATTTATGAAGTTATCGTAGCTGACAAGAGTGCTGATAGCTTATATGGGGAAAATGATGCAGAGAAGCAGCTTTTATTCGGTCCGGTTCTCCTGGAGAATAAAACACCTGCCTTTTACCAAAAATGGGAACAGGAACTGAGCAATATAGAACGGATTATCAGACAGATGAAACAAGCCCGTGAACAAGACCTGGATAAAATAAAACGGTTTGAAATGGAAGCGGATTGGATAAAGGAGGTACTTGGACAATGACGAAAGAATGCCGTGAAATTTTTCAGCTGATTGAGGAGTGGAGTCCCAAAGATCTTGCTTATGATTGGGACAATGTCGGTTTACAATTGGGCTCTCCTCGAAAAAAAGTGAAAAAGGTCATGGTCACTTTGGATGTACTGGAATCGGTAGTGGATGAAGCAGTAGATAAAGGGGCTGACTTGATCATCGCTCATCACCCCATCCTGTTTAAACCATTGAGTGAAATTGATATGGAAACCCCTAAAGGAAAAGCAATCAAGAAACTGATCCAACATGACATTTCTGTCTATGCTGCCCACACAAACTTGGATGTTGCAAGTGGCGGGGTTAATGATTTGCTATGTGAAGCCCTCCATATCCATCCTGAGGAAGTATTGGTTGAAACTGGAAAAGAGAGACTCATGAAGGTTGCAGTTTATGTGCCGAAAGCTCAGTTGGAGGACATTCGTAAAGCTTTCCATCAAGCAGGCGCGGGGCATATTGGTGATTATAGCCATTGCTCTTTCCAGACGGATGGCGAGGGAACGTTCAAGCCATTGGAAGGAACGAATCCCTATATTGGTTCAGAGAATAAGCTTGAAGTCGTCCATGAAGTAAGGGTGGATACAATTGTTCCTGAAGGAAAAGTGAAGGAAGTTATTCACAACGTTATAGAAGCTCATCCATATGAAGAACCGGCCTATGATATTTATCCGCTTGAAAACCCAGGGAAAAGTATCGGTATTGGCAGGGTTGGCCACTTTGAAAGAGAAATGAGCCTTCGGGAACTTAGTGAAAAAGTAAAACATGCTTTCGGGTTGGAGAAACTTCGAGTAACAGGTGATCTGGATGCAAAAGTGAAAAAAGCGGCTGTTCTAGGAGGCAGCGGAGAGAAATATATCCATGCTGCAAAAGTGAAAGGTGCAGATGTTTATATAACCGGAGATATGTCATTCCACATGGCCCAAGATGCTATGGAAATGGGGCTTTCGGTTATTGACCCCGGTCACTATATAGAGAGTGTAATGAAAGAAGCAATGAAACATTATCTGGATAAAGGACTGAACAAAGAGAATATAGACATCTTTGTTTCCCAAGTGGATACAGATCCGTTTCAATTCATCTGATTGACTAATCATTCATCAGCATTAAAAAGGAGCATAATCAATGTCAGAGAAAAATTTCAAAGACTTCTCATTCCAGCCCATCATGAATGAGGTCGTTAAAGGCCTTCAATTTAAAAAACCTACGGAGATCCAGAAAGAAATCATTCCAGCTATTTTAGATGGAGAAAGCGTGATTGGGCACTCGAGAACAGGATCTGGAAAAACCCATGCATACTTGCTTCCGCTTTTTAACCAATTGAATGAGGAAGAAAGCGAAGTCCAATTTGTCATTACGGCACCAACACGTGAATTGGCCACACAGATATATGAAGAGGCAAGGAAAATCATTCGTATATCAGGGAAAGAACAGACCTGGACGGCTAAACTCTTGGTGGGAGGGACAGATAAACAGAAAATGGCTGAGAAATTAAAAAAGCCTCCACATATTATTGTGGGAACTCCTGGAAGGATATTAGACCTGGTAAAAGAAGGAGCGGTTTCGATTTATACAGCCCGTTCGTTTGTTATAGATGAAGCGGACCTGATGCTCGATCTCGGTTTTATTCAAGATGTGGATCAGCTGTTGGTTCGCTCCCGCCCTGATGTTCAACTGCTTGTTTTCTCTGCAACCATCCCACAGAGATTGGAACATTTCTTCAGAAAATACTTGGAAAACCCGTATTATGTGAAAGTGGACGACCATTTTTCCCCTGAGACCATGGAACATCGCTTAATTGATGTCAGGCATCGTGATGCCGCCGATATAATAGTGGAACTCTCCAAGGTGATCCACCCATACTTGGCTATCATCTTTACGAATGGTAAGGAAGCTGCCAATCAACTGGCCGATTCTCTTTTGCAAAGAGGACTCCAGCCTGGTCTCATTCACGGAGGTTTGTCGCCACGAGAGCGAAAGCGTGTCCTGAAAGATATACAGAATCTTAAATTCCAATACGTGGTAGCAACTGATTTAGCAGCAAGAGGTATTGACATTAAAGGTGTCAGCCATGTGATCAATGCGCAGCTGCCAAAAGAAGAAGACTTCTATATCCACCGGGTGGGCCGTACTGCTCGAGCGGGAATGGAAGGAACTGCAGTCAGTCTGTACGAGGAAAAAGATGTGAAGCTAATTGAAAAGCTTGAGGATAAAGGGCTAAACTTTATTTATACGGATGTCAAAGATGGAGAATGGCGTGAAGCTAAACCATGGAATGAACGAAATCTTCGAACCAAGACAGCTACTGATATAGATAAAGAGGCTTGGAAACACGTGAAGAAAAAGAAGCAGGTCAAGCCTGGATATAAGAAGAAAATGAAGAGGCAGAAAGAGTCGATCAAGAAACAGTTGGTTAAAAAGAATAGGCGTCGTAAATAGATTAAGGAGAGGTGTACGGTTTGTTAAAGATAGGATCACATGTGTCAATGAATGGAAAGAAAATGCTGCTCGGCTCCAGTGAGCTAGCTGCATCCTATGGGGCAAATACCTTTATGATTTATACAGGCGCTCCTCAGAATACTAGAAGGAAGCCGATTGAAGAACTGAACATCATGGAAGGCCGACAGCATATGGAAGCAAATGGGATTGACGATATAGTGGTGCATGCCCCCTATATCATCAATATAGGCAATACAGTCAAACCGGAGACATTCCAGTTGGGTATAGACTTTCTGCGCAGTGAGATGGATCGTACAGTTGCGTTGGGTTCCAAACAGATTGTCCTCCATCCAGGTTCACATGTTGGCGCGGGAACAGACGCCGGCATTCAGAAAATAACGGAGGGATTAAATGAAGTCCTCGAAAAGGACCGGGATGTACAGATAGCTCTGGAAACAATGGCTGGCAAGGGTTCTGAAGTAGGACGCACCTTTGACGAGTTGGCTAAAATTATCGATGGCGTAACTGAAAATGATAAGTTGTCCATTTGTCTTGATACTTGCCATATTCATGATGCTGGGTATGATGTGGCTCATGACTTCGATGGGGTATTGAACGAATTTGATAAAATAATCGGGTTGGATCGGCTGAAGGTCATCCATGTCAATGATAGTAAGAACGAACGCGGTGCACATAAAGATCGGCATGAAAACATCGGTTTCGGCCATATTGGTTTTGAGGCACTGCATTATGTCGTTCATCACCCACAATTGGCAAGCCTTCCGAAAATTTTGGAGACCCCTTTTGTAGGTGAAGACAAAAAGAATAAAAAAGCTCCATATAAGTTTGAAATCGATATGCTCCGTGAAGGATCATTCGATAGCGATTTGAAAGAAAAAATTACTCAGGCATAAATTAGTCCACTCATGAAGATATTGTGTCGACCCTAAAGACATCACAAAAATATGATAAAGGGTATATGAGTTCCTGTGGGAATTCGCATACCCTTTTTTCCTGCTTGAATGTTGTTGTATTATCGATCACCGATCGAACAAATGCTCCACCCCATAAGAACGAATCAATTCCTGAAACAGTCGTTGTGCTTTTTGGGCGGTAGCATCATCCGTAATCCTTGCCAGTTCCTTCCACATCCTTTGGCGGTCCTTTGACTGGAGAGGATCATACGTCTGATTTCTTAAATAATCCGCAATCTGTTGGGCTTGAACGGTGTCTACAGGAAATCCATATTGCCTTCCATAATGTTCTATTTCTCGAGCGGTAAGCTGTCTTAATTTGCTTCGGATCAGCTGAGCAAGGAATTGGGACATATATACATACTCCTTTTATAATAAATTCCCTTCCACTATATGCAGACATCTGCAAAAGTTTCCCTTCCGGTGGATTCCAAAAAGTACCACCATTAGAATGCTGCAAAAGTCCATAAGCTAAAGACGCACCTCAATAAGTAAGAAAAGGAGGTACAATCGATGGATCCAAGAGATACAAGGAATGGAGTAGAGACTCCTCCCGAGCATGGCGAAAATCATGGGGAAACTCGAAAGAACCAAGATTTTATTGGTATTGAGCCGGATAGTTCCCGCAACGAGGAATATGCTCAAGAGTTTACTGCAGATAATATGTTGGATGATAACCGCGATCAGGCAGAAGATGAGGTCAACAGTACCTATGGATGGATAGGGATTGCACTTTCAGTCATTTCCTTTTTTATCTGGCCGGTCATACTGGGCGGTGCAGGAATTGTGTTGGGTTTTGTTTCCAGAAGCCGTGGAGCAGATTCACTGGGGAACATCGCAATCGCTGCTGGTGCGATCTCCATTTTAATCACTCTTTTCATTTTGCCGTTCGTATAGAAGAAGGAGGCTGATCAAGAATCAGCCTCCTTTTCCATTTTACTTGTATCGTGGAAAATAATAATAATTAGAGGGAACCAATTCATGTGGGTTGCTCGTTGGATTGATGGTCCTCCAATCCTTTATAATCTGATCTATATCCAAAGAATCGGCTTGTGAGCTATTGAGCTTCTCAACAACTGACAATACGGTATCACCTGGTTGAGCTTTTATCTGAATGGCTTCATATTCTTTCCATTCATCCGTATAAGGAGCTTTTTCGACTAGAGGACGATAAGATTTACCTGAAAACAAATCCTGATATATACTTAGACAAAGAAGCATAGCAATGATATATAGGAAGCTCTTTTTAAGAAAGCTCATACATTTTGCTCCTTTTTGAAACTTATTTTTTATAAAATCGTATGTATTTGCGGGGAGGAGAAATGCAATGGAATTATTTGATGTCTCTTGGATAGGGATGGTGATAACTGCCCTGGGAACTTTGTTCTTGATCGGAGAAGTTCTTGTGAACGCCCGTGGCCTTTTTGCTCTATTGGGGCTGGGTTTTATTACCGTCTATTTTTCAGCATATGTGGAAACAAGTTCATTTATCCTTATGCTTGTCATTTATTTTGTAGGATTGTTGCTCATCGTCGTTGACGGTAAAGTAGTCAATGATGGGACATTGGCCACACTGGGGCTTGCAGCGATGGTGTTATCGGTAGCCTTGGCTGCACCTGATTTTATTACAGGCCTTTATGCTGTACTGGGAGTCCTACTTGGAGCCGGTGGATCCCTCTTATTTTTGAAGGTTTTTAAAACAAGAGAAATGTGGACGAAGATAGCTCTGACAGATCAATTAACAGATGAGGCGGGCTATAGTTCCATGAATAAACAGTACAAGAGTCTGGTGGGCATGACAGGCGTCACCTTGAATAGTTTGCGCCCTTCTGGAACGATCCGCATCGAAAATAAAGACTATAGTGCTGTATCCAATGGCCAGTGGATAGAGAAGGGCGTGCCGGTGAAAGTAATTCATGTCGATGGCACGAAAATCATGGTGGAAATGATAAACGAATAGTTGGTTTGACCCCTGCTTCCATGAAATTCAGGCAGGGGTCTTTTTATGGATATATCACCGAGAACAGAGGAACTATAAAGTATTGGAGCAATAGGAAAAGACAGCTATTGAAGAAAGAATGTAAATTTAATGTGAAGTTTCTACGTATACCTTTACAAAACCTTAACGTTCATTTAATAATAGTAGGGGTATATGACAAACTTCGACATTGAAGGGCAGGTTTAAATTTTGGATATTGATGTGCAAACGCTGATTTTCGAATTCATTGGAGGACTGGGTATTTTCCTTCTGGGAATCAAGTATATGGGAGACGGACTGCAGAAAACAGCAGGTGACCGGCTGCGGGACCTCCTTGACAAGTTCACCAGCAATCCTTTCATGGGAGTCCTTGCCGGTATTGTCGTCACCATTTTGATTCAGTCCAGTACTGGTACGACAGTCCTGACAATCGGGCTGGTGAATGCCGGGTTCATGTCCTTTAGACAGGCAATCGGCGTGATTATGGGGGCAAACATAGGTACAACGGTTACAGCATTCATTATCGGTATTGATATTGGTGAATATGCTCTGCCAATTGCAGCAGTGGGTTCATTTCTTCTTTTCTTCTTTAAAAATCCTAAAGTCAATCATATCGGACAAACCATCTTCGGCTTTGGTGCTTTATTCTTAGGACTGGAATTTATGAGCAGTGGCATGTCTCCATTACGTGAATTGCAGGCTTTCCAAGACTTGACGGTCAGTATGAGTTCTAACCCAATCCTTGGTGTGGTAATAGGTACGGTGTTCACTGTAATAGTTCAAAGTTCTTCTGCAACCATTGGTGTGCTCCAGGGTCTGTTCTCACAAGGGGCAATCTCATTGGATGCCGCATTGCCGGTATTGTTCGGAGATAATATTGGGACAACAATCACAGCTGTACTAGCCTCATTAGGAGCTTCTGTAGCTGCTAAGAGAGCAGCATTGACCCATGTCACTTTCAACTTGGTCGGTACAGTTATAGTTCTGCTCTTGCTTGGTTTCTACACACAGTTCATCGGCTTTCTGCAGGCCCAGTTGGAACTCACTCCTGAGATGACGATCGCTTTTGCGCATGGTAGCTTCAATCTTGCCAATGTGATTGTGCAATTTCCATTCATCGGAGCATTGGCGTGGATGGCTACTAAACTGGTGCCAGGTGAAGATGTCATGGTTGAATATAAGCCGAAGCATTTGGATCCTATTTTTATCCAGCAGTCTTCCACACTTGCGTTGGATCAGGCGAAGGAAGAAGTTGTCCACATGGGTGACTATGCTGCCAAAGGCCTTGAAGAAACGAATCTTTATTTGACAACAAGCTTGCAGAAGCATTCGGAAATGGCCATGCAGATAGAAGGGGCTTTGAATAACCTGGATAAAGAAATCACGGACTACTTGGTTAACATTTCTGCTGAATCCCTGTCAGAAGCGGATAGTGCCAAGCATACAGCGCTCATGGACTCTGTCCGGGATATTGAACGGATTGGCGACCACTTTGAGAATATCATCGAGCTGGTCGACTATAAGCGGGCGCATAAAGTCCATCTGACCGAACAGGCCATGCAGGATCTCAACAATATGTTTGATCTGACCATTTTGACCGTCAAACAGGCTGTAAAAGCTCTCGAAGGGATGAACAGAGAAGAGGCGCTTGCCGTGGTGCAAAAAGAGGATCAGATTGATGATATGGAAAGAGATTACCGCAAAAAACATATCATCCGTATGAATGAAGGATTGTGTACAGGAACAGCTGGGATTGTCTTTGTTGATATGATCAGCAACCTGGAACGAATTGGCGATCATGCGGTGAATATCGCAGAAGATGTCCTAGGCGGATAAAAGGTCTGAGGGAGGGGACGAAAAAATGTTCCTTTCCTCGGTTTTTTTGAAATATACCTTGCAAATATATCCATCAGATGGTATATTAAATATTGTCGTTTTCGACGAGTGCATACATATTTTTTAAAAAGATTTAAATTAGATATTGACATATTTTGTCGAATGTGATAAATTAATTCTTGTGCTGTTAATCACACATTTTAATTTCTTATTGATCCACAGTAGCTCAGTGGTAGAGCTATCGGCTGTTAACCGATCGGTCGCAGGTTCGAATCCTGCCTGTGGAGCCATGTGGCGGTGTAGCTCAGCTGGCGAGAGCGTACGGTTCATACCCGTGAGGTCGGGGGTTCGATCCCCTCCGCCGCTACCAATTATCATTTGTATGTAATATGGCGGTCGTGGCGAAGTGGTTAACGCACCGGATTGTGGCTCCGGCATTCGTGGGTTCGATTCCCACCGGTCGCCCCATTACTTGAAGGACCCTTAGCTCAGTTGGTCAGAGCTATCGGCTCATAACCGATCGGTCGCAGGTTCGAGTCCTGCAGGGTCCACCATATTGTTTCGGAGGAATACCCAAGTCTGGCTGAAGGGATCGGTCTTGAAAACCGACAGGGGTGTCAAAGCCCGCGGGGGTTCGAATCCCTCTTCCTCCTCCACTACATAATCGGCTCGGTAGCTCAGTCGGTAGAGCAACGGACTGAAAATCCGTGTGTCGGCGGTTCGATTCCGTCCCGAGCCATCATTTTAAAAGAAAGCAGATGCTTTCTTTTTTTGTGCTTTGCTGACAGGTTTAGATAAAACATGCATATGATTTGCATCCGTCATGCACCTCTGATAATCTTTAAATTAAAGGGTGAATTTTCAATCCTTTATAAATCGATTAGAGGAGGAACTTATTATGGCACAATTCGAATTACCGGAACTACCGTATGCATATGATGCATTGGAACCAACAATTGACAAAGAAACCATGAATATTCACCACACAAAGCATCATAATACTTATGTGACTAAGTTAAATGCTGCTTTGGAAGGACATTCCGACCTGCAGGAAAAATCTCTGGAAGATCTGCTGAGCAACTTGGATGCAGTGCCTGAGAGTGCTCGTACAGCTGTCCGCAATAACGGCGGCGGACATGCTAACCACAGCCTGTTCTGGAAAGTTCTATCCCCGAACGGCGGCGGCGAGCCATCCGGTGAGCTAGCTGAGAAAATAAACTCCAAATTTGGCAGCTTCGACAAATTCAAAGAAGAATTCGGTAATGCAGCAGCAGGCCGCTTCGGTTCCGGCTGGGCATGGCTGGTCGTAAATAACGGGGAGTTGGAAGTTACAAGTACTCCAAACCAAGATACCCCGGTAATGGAAGGAAAAACTCCAATCCTAGGTTTGGATGTATGGGAGCATGCATACTACCTCAAATACCAAAACAAGCGTCCTGAATACATTTCAGCTTTCTGGAATGTTGTAAACTGGGAACAAGTGGAAAAGAATTATAACGAAGCAAAATAATGATAAACACGGGCATATGCCCGTGTTTTTGTTTGTCTAAATAGCTTTTGCATATCTGATACTCATTTGCCAACACTATTAGTAACAAAAAGGAGTATTCAGCCATGCAAAAGAAACTTAATTTCCTTCACGAAAAAATGGATATCACTAGAGATCTGCTGCTTCTCCTATTAATTGGCGGTCTTTACTCGCTCGGGATTTTTCTGTCGAACACTTTTGTCAATATTTATCTTTGGAAGCAATCTGGTGATTATATCACCATCGCTATGTATAATCTCGGTATTGTTTTGTTCCAGCCTGCTACGTTCATCCTTGCAGGAAAAATGGCGAAGAAGGTGGACAGAGTAATTGTCCTCCGGCTGGGAGTTATATTTTTATCTCTGTTTTTCTTAAGTGTTCTTATTATAGGAGAGAATGCTTCCACATTTAATTTTATGCTGGGTAGTTTGCTTGGAATCGGCTATGGCTTCTACTGGCTTGCATTTAATGTGCTCACCTTCGAGATTACCGAGCCTGAAACAAGAGATTTCTTCAATGGATTCCTTGGCGTCCTGCAATCTTTTGGAGGGATGATCGGTCCGATTTTGGCTGGGACCATCATAGCTAAACTGCCCGAGAATCTGGGCTATACGACCATTTTCGCAATTTCATTCGCCTTGTTCATCCTTGCTGTTGCGTCCAGTTTCTTTTTGGCCCGCAGAAGAGCAGAGGGCAGCTTCCACTTCCGCCGGATCCTTGAAGAAAGGAAGCATAATAAGAATTGGAAGCGAATTTTGCATGCACATATTGCCCAAGGACTCAGGGAAGGGATCTTTCTCTTTGTGATTTCCATTTGGGTGTATGTGGTCACACAGAGTGAATTTGCATTAGGTACCTTCAATCTCTTTTTATCCGGGCTGTCATTGGTTTTTTATTTTGTAGCCACCAAATTCATCAAACCCCATCTGAGAAAGAAAGCAATATTGACTGGGGCTGTCATTCTGTACTTTTCCATCTTCATCATTCTGTTCCATATCAACTATCTCCTTCTCCTGCTATACGCCGTGTTTATCGGGATTGCCTACCCCATCATCAATGTTCCTTATGCTTCCATGACGTATGATGTCATTGGAAAGGGATGGAAGGCCAAGGAGCTTCGAGTGGAATATATTGTTGTCCGCGAATTATTCATGAATTTGGGGAGGGTAATTTCCATCGTTGTTTTTCTGATCAGTGTCTCTCTTTTTACTGCGGATCAAGTAATCCCTGTCTTATTGATCATTTTCGGTACAGGACATCTCTTTGTTTATCTGTTCGTAAAAGATATTTATTTGACCACTCCTAATAAAAAAGAGGTCCCGGTCAAAGACCAGATGACAGATGAAAAAAATCGCTGACCATATTAAAAATGATGCTGTACATGGTATAATGTTAGATGGAGCATCATGAATTTTCGTATGGGGGAGGAATTATGGTCAGAGAGAAAAAGAGGAAAAAATCACAGCTTCCCGTCCGATTGAATATACTGTTTTTTATTGTGTTTTTGTTGTTCTCGGTACTGATACTTCAGCTCGGTGTTGTACAGATATTGAATGGGGAAGAGTTCCAGGAGGAGATTGACCGGACCATCCAGGATACAACGAAGATACCCGTTCCCCGGGGGAAAATTTTTGACCGTAATCAGAATGTGGTGGTCGACAATGAACCCGTCTATTCAATCACTTATACACCTCCCAAAGGTACACAGGCGGATGAACGCCTCGAGGTTGCGGAATCACTTGCAGAGTTGATCAGTATGGACACCGGATTATTGACGGAGCGAAATAAAAAAGAGTATTGGTATTTGAAACATAAGGAAGAAGCAGAAAGCCGAGTATCGGATGAAGAAGCAGTAGACATGAGCAATGCAGAGTACTACAATGCGGTTTTAGAAGAAATCACAGAAGAAGAGATCAGCAATTTCTCCAAACAGGAGAAAGAAGTAATAGCCATAAAGAAAGAGCTGGATAAAGCCTATTCTCTGACACCGCAGATTGTAAAAAATAAAGATGTTACTGCAGAAGAATATGCGAAGGTAGCCGAGAATCTGGACAAGCTTCCAGGAATCAATGCTACGACTGATTGGGACAGAGAATATCCATATGGAGATACTTTTCAGTCACTGCTTGGGTCGATCACCACCCAACAGCAGGGTATCCCGGCAGAAGATGAAGAATATTATATGACACGGGGCTACAGCAGAAACGACCGGGTTGGCAGAAGCGGTTTGGAGGAGCAGTATGAAGATGTGCTCCGTGGCCGCAAGGAACAGATACAATATACGACCGATAAAAGCGGACGGTTGATCGATACGGAAACGGTGGTAGAGGGGCAACGAGGCAAAGACCTAGTCCTTACGATCGATATGGAATTCCAAAAAGAAGTAGATAAAATCCTCCAGGAGGAATTGCTCACCGCTATTCAAAAACATCCAACAGCCAATCGTCATATGGAGGATGCCTTGGCGGTCGTAATCGATCCCCAAACAGGTGAATTGCTTGCTGTATCTGGGCAGTCATATGACAGGGAGGATAATGAATTTGTAAATACAGCACATAAGACTTTGTATGACTCCCATGTTCCCGGTTCTGTTGTCAAAGGTGCCACTGTGCTAGCTGGATTGGATTCAGGGGTGATCAGTCCCGGGGAATATATCCATGATTCTCCCATCAAAATAGGAACTGGTGCTCCGAAAGGGTCGTGGTCCAATAATCTAGGAACACTCGACGATATCGGAGCACTTCGCAGGTCTTCCAATGTGTATATGTTTTATATTGCCCTCCGAATGGGCGGCGAGTACCGCTATCCATTCCCGAATGGTTCAGGGGCTTCATTTGACCTCAATGCTTGGCAAGAAATAAGGAATTACTTCCGACAGTTCGGCCTGGGAACAGAAACCGGTGTAGATTACCCATATGAATCGACAGGGCTCAAAGGGGAAAACACCAGCAGACCTGGTATTTTTATGGACAATGCCATCGGACAGTATGATACTTATACAACCATGCAGCTGGCACAATATGTTTCTACCATAGCAAATGATGGTTACCGTGTTAGACCTCATTTTGCCAAGGAAGTTCGGGAACCGATTCCTTCTATGGAGGAAGTGGGTCCGCTGTATAAAAGCATCAATACAGAGGTGCTCAACCGGATAGAAATGAATGATAGTTACATCGACCGAGTACAGGAAGGGTTCCGTCAAGTATTTCAGTCTCCTGGAGGGACTGGATATAGCTATTTTGCTGATAAGAGTTATCAGCCGGCTGGGAAAACTGGAACAGCTGAATATGAATTTTACGAAGATGGTAAACAAATCTACACGGAAAATCTGAGTTTGGTTGGATATGCACCTTATGATGAGCCAGAAGTGGCTTTTGCGGTGGTTGTACCGAAAACCGGCGACACTAGTAATCAGCATCCGATCAACCATATGATAGGAGAGCGTATTTTAGATACGTATTTTGACTTGAAAGAGAAAAGGGATGAGGAAGCAGGGGAATAATTGCTGCTTCGCATGAATAAAGCCCTCCGGCGGTCGCGGAGGGCTTTGTTCATTGCGTTATTTTAACAGCAATTTCATAGAAACTCATATTGCTCGACACTTCAACGTCTCCAATTTGGATATAAGGGCTGAAGTCATGCTTGTTCAGGTATGTATTGAATTCCTTGGAATCTTCTACAATTCCTTCTTTTTCAAGCATGAAACTGACATCGGAAGAAGCCATCCCTGGTTCAATGGCCAGTGTAATCGGTTCTCCTGTATTTTTGTCATCTTTCTCCGGTTCCGAGGATTCTTCTGTTTTATCATTGGTATCCGGCTGATCTGTTGATCCATCATTCTTCCCCGGTTCGCTCTGATTGTCAGTAGCTTCAGCGCTTTGTCCGTGTGCATCTTTTTGTACTGAATAGGTTATGTATTCGGATTCGGTGAGTACATGATACCCTTCATCTTCCACTATTTTAATCAATTCCTCAATGGAGGCTGAATTGACAGTGTCCTGAGGCGCAGGATATACATAATTTCCTGCCAGCATCAAGACTCCTGCCACAAATAAACCGATGGCAAATGCTTGTATTGGCTGTTTCATGTTCATCTCCCTGTCTTTGAACTTATGATGGTTTTTTATCCTGTGATTCGTTGCCTAAGTCCTGGGTAAGCAATTCTCCCTCCAGTATCTTCACTTTTTTCTTTAACTGGTAATTATCCTGCATGGTGGTGAGAGTGAGCTGCTCCAGTTGGCTTTCCATTTCCTTGAAACGGTCATTCAAGAAAAAAGACAGCACGAATAGAACCACGGCAACTGCAATGATCGCGATGGCTGCATATAACATCGTATTCCTCCTATCATTCTCTATGATGTTTTAGTTTTGTACATTACTAGTTATATCATAGAAGGTACCGAGAGGAAACACCAACTTTTTACACGAACACCTTGATAGTTGTCCAAACATCTGATATTATAATTAAGTCTGAAATGAAAAATTCGCTCATTAGGAAGCAATTTTTTAAAGTCGGGAGGGAAAACCATGCGCGTAAACATTACACTAGCTTGTACCGAAACAGGAGACCGCAATTACATTACGACGAAAAATAAACGTACGAATCCTGGGCGTATTGAGCTTATGAAATATTGTCCACGTTTGAAAAAACACACTTTGCATCGTGAAACTAAATAAAGTGACACAATAAAACTCTTATCATTTAATTGATGAGAGTTTTATTTTTACATGGAGACCACGGAAGGTGGTGATGTAATGAATAAACATATCTTGCGGCAGGAAGCAGTGGACATGCTGAAAAAAGTCTCTGACGAACAAAAGAAATATACGGAGCAGAAGTTGGCAGAATGGCTCATTAATTCTTCTTTCTGGAGGAAGGCTGCTACTGTCGGCATAACTGTCTCCAGTGGATTTGAATGGAATACTAGGCCGATTATTGAATCGGCATGGGAAGCTGGAAAGATAGTCGGGGTTCCTAAATGTATACCTGCCAAGCGGTCGATGGAATTTTTGCGCTTGGATTATTATCATCAATTGGAGCGGGGAGCTCATGGGTTGCTTGAGCCCAACCCCGAGGAAACAGAGAAATTGGAAAAGGAGTTTCTTGAATTATTGGTCGTTCCTGGACTGCTATTCGATAGAAATGGTTATCGAATCGGTTTTGGTGGGGGTTATTATGATCGATTCTTGAATGGTTTTCCTAACTTGACCATCTCCATTCTGAATGCTGAGCAATTGGTCGATCATCTGCCTAATGAACCCTATGACATTCCTGTTCAATATCTTGTCACAGAGAATGGAATCATTTCGACTGGTTGAACTGTTGATCTGTGGGTATATTTTATAATGGTCCGCGAAAAATAAGGATATGATCGAGCAGAAAAGGGTGTTTACTTATGAGGGTCATTATCTTTATTATTAGCACAGCAGCAGCCTTGACAATGTTATTCAGGTGGCGTTACCGTATATTGAACACCATTCTTGCGGTAGGTATTTTGCGTAAGGTGGCTGTTTCCCTATCAATGAATATTCCCGGCTTGAAGGAAAAAATGATTTCCGGGCTGTTTCGCCCCAATTAAAAGTAAGTAGTATGACTAGAGGAGCTGTGGATAGCAGCTTCTTTTTTTAAGCTCCAATAATCCTGTAGATGGTTTATTTGGTATGATAATAAGAGGGGAGGGATGCCGTGTTGCTGGACGAAAGATATTACATGTATCGTACGGCATATCATCTGCTTACAAAGAAACAGTATGATGTTTTGTATATGGATGGAGAGAGAGAAGAGGTATGGATGGAAAAGTCAGCAGACGGGACATCCAATATAATACGTTTGAGTCTTAAAGGTTTCGGCTGGAAAAATCAACTGATGAAAGACATGGAAGAAACGGCCGGCCAAATGATTCAAATGAAACGAACCTTCCCAGGAAAACACGTAAAAATACATCATGTCTATATCAGTACATATTCTCCGGTTGATGACTGGGAAGAAATGAATCGTCCTGTAATGCTCAAGGGCAGGCGGCGTTTGTTGGATATGTTTGCTTACAATATAAACCCGGCAGGAGGGGGAGAAGAGGAGTCCAGGTTGCAGAGAGCCATTGGTGTAAAGTCTATAAGTGATGACGAGCCATTTTCTTTGAGGGAGAAAGAATCCAGATCTCAATTTTATCTACATTTCTTGATGAAAGAGTTGGATAGAAATCGAAGGAAAGTGGATGAATTATTTTCGTATGGCACACCGATATTCACCTACCTATTATTACTCCTAAATATTTCCTGCTTTTTGGTGGTAGAATTTTATGGTGACAGCACGTCCATCAATGATTTAATAAAATACGGAGCAAAATATAATCCAGCTGTCATAGATGGAGAGTGGTGGAGAATCCTCACTTCCATGTTCCTGCATATCGGTTTTCTTCATCTATTCATGAATATGTTGGCCATGTATTACATTGGATCATTGACGGAGAGAATTTACGGCAACAGTCGTTTTTTGGCTATTTATATGCTGGCCGGTATTGGTGGCGGTTTGGCGAGCTTTGCCTTTACAGTAAATGTTTCAGCAGGGGCTTCTGGGGCGCTTTTCGGCTTATTTGGAGCATTATTGTTCTTTGGAGTACCTCATAAAAAGGTTTTTTTTCAGACAATAGGCATGAATATTGTCATTCTGGTCGGAATAAATATTGTCTTTGGTTTGGCCGTGCCTCAGATAGACAATGGTGCTCATATGGGTGGGTTGATTGCCGGTTTTATCGCTGCAGCAATTGTCTACTTGCCAAAAGAAAGAAAAATGCTTATTCAAGTCCTTGCAATGTCTACTTACCTCTTCATGGCTGTCGGCTTAGGCATCTACGGGACAGAACATAACCTGGAAAGCCAGTCATACCATCTATTAAAATTAGAGGAGGCATTGGCTGCAAATGATTATGAAACCGTTATTGAAGCGGCAACCAATGCATTGGAACTGGATGGGGAACTTGATCATCTTCTTTTGTTTCAACGTTCATACGCTTATATGGAGAAAGGAAAGATTGATCTGGCGAAGAAGGATTTGGAGGAGAGTATCGAAGCCGAAGAGCCTGTGCCTGAAGCATTCTATAACCTGGCGCTGATCTACGTGAAAGAGGGAAGAATGGAAGAGGCAGAGAAGTTGGCAGAGGAAGCGTATGACCAACGCCCTGAAAACGAAGATTTCGCCAAATTGTACAATCGTCTTACAGGGGATAGGGATGAGGAGTAAAGAGAGTGTGGGGGACAGGTAAGAAGTGCATAAATAACTGCAAGCAGGCTCAAACTAATTCCATAACTTTTAAAGAGTGACGGGTGAGTATATGGAGAAGGAAACACAAGAACTTTTCGGTTCTTTCCACAAAAATGTAAATTATATGAAAGAGCGCTTGGCAGTAGACAAAAGCTTCGATATTATTCAGCTGGATCTTGAATATGCCGGCAGAAAAATGGCTTTATTTGTCATAGATGGATTTGCCAAGGATGATATTCTGCATCTTTTGATGAAATTTCTGGCTCAACTGGAACCTGAAGAGATTGACCCTGATCCATTGACCAAGCTTTTAAGGACATATCTTCCTTATATAGAAATAGATCAAAGCGACGATTTAAATCAAGCAGCGGATCTTGTTCTTGGGGGTCCTGCGGCTCTTGTCATTGAAGGTTTGGACAAAGTCATTATGATTGATGCCCGTACCTATCCGGTACGGTCGGTGGCCGAGCCCGATTTAGAAAGAGTCGTCAGAGGATCGAGAGATGGTTTTGTAGAGACTATCGTCTTCAATACATCCCTGGTAAGGCGCAGGGTTCGGGACCGTTCCCTCCGCATGGAATACATGCAAATCGGGCGGAGGTCCTTGACCGATATCTGTATATGCTACCTGTCTGATATCGCAGACGAACAACGGGTAGAAGAGCTTAAAGATACACTTAAGCAAATTGATACAGACGGGTTGCCGATGGCTGAGAAAACGATTGAAGAGTATATCAGCGGACGCCACTGGAATCCTTATCCAACTGTGCGTTATACGGAAAGGCCGGATACAGCGTCTGCACACTTATACGAGGGCCATGTGTTGGTTATGATTGATGGTTCTCCCAGTGTGATGATTACTCCGGCAACTTATTGGCATCATCTACAGCATGCGGAGGAATACCGGCAGAAGCCGCTTGTCGGTGCCTATTTGCGTTTTGTCCGTTTCTTTGCTGTGTTGGCAGCAATATTCATTCTGCCTCTCTATTATTTATTTTCTGTGAACCCCACTCTTCTACCATCAGGAATGGAATTTATTGGTCCAAATGAAATGGGCGTCATCCCTTTGCTTTTGCAGTTTCTGATAGCCGAAATAGGTATTGATATGCTGAGGATGGCTGCGATCCATACGCCATCTTCATTGGCCACAGCACTTGGATTGGTGGCAGCTATCATGATTGGACAGATTTCGGTGGAAGTCGGCTGGTTCTCCAATGAAGTTGTCCTGTACCTAGCATTGGCTGCGATAGGATCCTACGCAACCCCTAGTTATGAGATGAGCCTCGCTAACCGGTTGGTGCGTATTTTCCTTCTGCTCGCAGCTGCAGCTTTCGGCCTGGTAGGCTATGTGGCAGCTATAACATTTTGGATTCTATATATTACCCGTATGGAGACATTTCGTGTTGCCTATTTTTGGCCGTTCCTGCCATTTTCTTACAGAGCATTCAGGGATATTTTCGTAAGAACTCCAATTCCGTTACAGAGCAAGAGGCCAGATTTCTTAAACCCAAAAGATCCAGACCGTTAATGGACGGTCTGGATTTTTAATGCTATAATATTTTATTCCTTATTTGATTTTAATTTGATATAATGGGGTTTGGTGCAGAAGTGGAAACAATCCTGGAAGTACAAAAGCTATTACGAAAATATGGAGCATTCATTTACACAGGCAATCGATTGGGAGATCTTCAACTGATGGAGATGGAACTGGATGAACTGCACCATTGGCTGTTTATTTCAAACATGGAGTATTTGCAGGCGAAACTGATAATCAAGCGAGAAATAACATCTATAAAGGAAACGAATCAAAGGGGTGTATCTGATGAGTAAGTATATTGCAGGGATTGATATCGGAGGAACCACCATTAAAATTGGGTTAATCAGTCAAGCTGGTGAAATCATGGAAAAATGGGAGATCCCAACAGATACATCCGACCAAGGGAAGCATATAGTTAAGGATATATGGGAATCCATAGTCACCAAGTTGGCGAGTATAGGAAAGGTTCGGGACGACATTTTGGGACTGGGCGTAGGTGCTCCTGGTTTCATCGATGGAGACACTGGCTTTGTATTTGAGGCAGTGAATATCGGTTGGAAGGATTTGGATTTGGCTGGGCAATTAAAGGAAATGTCCAATCTTCCGGTCTTTGTTCAAAATGACGCCAATATCGCCGTCTTGGGAGAAAATTGGAAGGGTGCCGGCAACCAGGCTCAAAATGTTATTGCCATTACGTTGGGGACAGGAGTCGGCGGCGGCATTATTGCAAATGGAGATATTGTGGACGGTGAGAACGGAATGGCAGGAGAGATTGGCCATTTCACCATCGATCCGGAAGGCCATCTGTGCAATTGCGGCCGGAGAGGCTGCCTGGAGACTATCGTGTCTGCCACCGGTATGGTCCGGCAGGCAGTAGAGCAGGCTCGTCAATATCCGGAAGGAAAACTTGCAAAACTGCAGAAACAGAAGGGAAGCATTTCGGCCAAGGATATTGCCGATCTGGCTGCCGAAGGTGATACGCCAAGTATCCGTATCATTAAAAAGAATGCAGAAATACTTGGTAGGCTCATTTCAAATATGGGGACTGTTATTAATCCTTCCAAAGTGTTGATCGGCGGCGGTGTATCCAAAGCGGGAGACATGCTGATTGATGAAATTGCACATGCTTTCCATGGTTATGCTTTAAAAAGGGTCAGCGATATATGCGAAATCAAGCAAGCTGAACTCGGAAATGATGCAGGCATCATAGGAGGGGCATTTCTTGTGAAGCAGAGACTCCTGGATGCTGAATTTGATAATAATCCTGTCTGATGATATATTAAGTCTTAATTCTCAATAAGAATCTTATTCTATTAAACTTAATATAGATGGTTTCAACTGCTTCCTGGTAGGGAAATTATTAAAGGGTCTGCGAGAAGTAGAAAGGAACAGCACTAAAAACGGCATCAATTAATTAACTGGTTAATAACAATAAGAGCATAAGGGAAAGAAATGGGAACATTTTGAAGGAGGAACTTATATGGAATGGAAACGACCCAGCGTCCCGCTGTATATTATCGCGGCGCTGTTGTTCGGCTTGAAAAGTTATATTGTATACCGCTTTGTATTTAATATCGGCCTAGAAAATTCAATGCAGGAGTTCATCCTGCTGATTAATCCTTTTGTAACGGCATTTTTATTTTTTGCCATCAGCGTTTGGTTCAATAAACAATCGCGTCAGATGAAATTCATCCGTTATGGTGCTCTGGCGGCAAGTTTGATTGTCTTTGCGAATGTAGTCTTCTACCGACAATTTACAGATTTCATCACGATACCTCAACTGTTTATGGGAAGCAACATGGCAGATCTCGGTTCAAGTATTTTCACGCTGATCATGCCATACGATGTCCTGCTTTTCGCGGATGTCGTCCTTATCTGGTATCTGAGTAAAAAGTATGAGAAAAATATGAGCGTACATTACGCACGGAGCGGAAAGGTTTTCGCCATGGCCATGTCCTTGGTTCTGCTGGCCGGGAATTTCTTCTTGGCAGAAATGGAAAGACCTCAGTTGTTCACACGAGGTTTCGACCGAGAGTACCTGGTGAAAAACATCGGTCTATTCAACTTTCACATTTACGATATTATCGTACAATCCAAGACGGAGTCCCAACGAGTATTTGCAGACGGTAATGAACTTCCGGAAATACAAGAATTCATTGATAAGAATGTGAAAGTAGAGGAAGGCAAATCTGAAATGTTCGGCGCTGCGGAAGGTAAGAATGTAATATATATCAATGCAGAATCGCTTCAGGAATTTGTCATTGGCAATACGCTTCATGGGGAAGAAATTACTCCTTTCCTAAATAGTTTGATAGATGATAAAGATACGTACTACTTTGAGAATTTCTATGAGCAGACTGGACAGGGAAACACTTCCGATTCAGAATTCCTGGTAGAGAATTCCTTGCATCCTCTCTCAAGAGGAGCAGTATTCTTCACTCACGGCGGCAATGAGTACCATGCACTTCCAGGGATTCTTGAAGAAAAAGGGTACACCTCATCGGTTCTCCACGCAAACAATAAAAGCTTCTGGAACAGGGAGCAGATGTACAACAGTATGGAATTTGACCACTTCTACGGGGAGGAATCCTATGAAGTGACGGAGGAAAACTCCTTTGGTTGGGGATTGCTGGATAAGCCATTCTTTGAGCAGTCCATGAAGTATCTGGAATCGATGGAACAACCATTCTATTCCAAGTTCATAACACTGACAAACCACTTTCCATTTGATATGCCGGAGGATGAAACTACGTTGGAGCCATATGATTCCAATTCCAATACGTTGAATAAATTCTTCCCGGCTGTCCGATATATGGATGAAGCAATCGAGGATTTCTTCGGACACTTGAAAGAAACAGGCCTGTATGAGGATTCTGTCATTGTGATAATGGGGGACCATATCGGCATCAGTGCCAACCATAACAAAGCAATGGCACAATACTTGGACAAGGATACTATCACACCGTATGACCAGGTACAGCTGCAACGAGTTCCATTATTTATACACATTCCAGGTCACGGGAAGGGAGAGGTGATTTCCGAAGTTTCTGGACAGATTGATATGAAACCAACGATGATGAGTCTGTTGGGAATTGAAGAGGATGAAAATGAAATCCGTTTTGGCAATGACCTGTTCTCTGATAACAGAAAAGGCTATGTAGCTTTAAGGAACGGCGACTTTGTGAGCGAAGAATATATTTCTACCGCTGGCATATGTTATGACAGGGAAACTGGCGAGAAGCTTGAAGCAGAGACGGAGAATACGAATGAAGATCATGCTGTAGATTCGTCAGCTGCTGCAGACGGTCCTTGTGCTCCTATCCAGGAAAAAGTGGAAAAAGAATTGGCTTATTCCGACAATCTTGTTTATGGAGACTTATTCCGGTTTATTGAGTTTGAAGAAGAAGATGAATAATAAAAAAACTGCCCTAAGTGTAGGGCAGTTTTTTTGCGTTATGGTACACAAAAGGCTGACTTGTATAATACGTCAGCCTTCTGTTTATTTCTACTGCTGTTTAAGATCCTGATATTTCCGAGATGAGGGTGGCTATCGCAAAGAAACCAAATGCCAGTGCAGTAACCGCAGAGAATCCAAGAGCAAACAAGTTCTTAAATTTCAACTGACGGATTACGGATACAACAGCTAAGAGAGCCACCAATAAAAATAAAATTGCCAATACAGAATGCATCATGTCATTTCCTCCTTATACAATTCCTAAAAGTTATCCTTGGTAAAGGAAATTCAGTTGTATTATTATGTAATCAGACGATTATATCTCTTATTTTATATTATTGTATGATTTTTGTCGAGGTATAACCATGGTTTTATCCATTGGATACCTAGTAGGAGATAATTATAATTATAGGAGGGTTATGATGGAAATACATGCTATGCAGCTGGGCCCATTAGGGACTAACTGTTATATTTTACAGGAGGGGAAGGAAGCACTAGTGATCGATCCGGGCGGTGATGCTCATAGAGTCATTGAATTTATGGAACACCAACAGTTGAAGCCTGCTGCCATATTGTTGACACATGCTCATTTCGACCATATTGGCGCCGTCGGAGAGCTGCGAAAGCATTACCAGATAGATGTATATCTTCATGAGAAAGAGGCTGATTGGCTGGAAGACCCTAAGCTTAATGGCTCTCTCCTGTTTACAGACAATGAAGTTGCTACTTCAGTTGCCGAGCATACCATAAAGCCGGGTAGGATGAATATTGGCAGTTTTTCATTTGAAGTCTTACATACACCCGGTCACTCACCGGGAAGTGTAAGTTTCGTTTTCAGGGAGCAAGACCGCGTTTTTAGTGGAGATGTTCTTTTTCAACGTGGTATAGGAAGAACAGATTTGCCTGGGGGAGATTTCCAAGAGTTGGAGAAAAGCATTAGGGAAAAGCTATATCAGCTCGCAGAAGAATGTACAATATACCCCGGCCATGGACCTACTACGGCCATTGGAGAAGAGAAAAGGGAGAACCCCTTCGTTTCTACGCGATAACAAAAAAACCCTATCCATATACGGATAGGGTTTTTTTGGCTTTTAATGTCCGAACCCAGGTACAAGTATAAATTCCGAATACCATGTAAAGCCGACGAAAAATACTGTACAGTAAGCACCGAACATATACATATACATGCGTTCAGATAATCTTAAGTAGCTCAATGTAAGGAAAAATGCCGTTTGAACAAGGAACAATAAAGCAGTTGTCGTCATATCACCTACATAGAACATAACAGTGAAAATACCTGTCCAAAAGGCAAGCACACGAAACATCCGATCCATGCTTTTCCCCCTCCTTTTGATAACCTTATCATTGTTATTATATACGAGTAATTAATAGTTGTAAACGAATGTTACTGAAGACAAAGAATTTAACCTTGCAAAATAGGTATAAATGTCTGTTCATTGGTGTTGGAACTTCATGTAGTTAGTCAACTCTGTTTGCGAATAGTCAGTAGTTATCAAAAAATGCAGCAATAACGTATCCGGGTCCATAGGAAAAATATCGATGACGACGTTTCCATCTGGGAAATCGTACATTGCGAGACGCGGCACCTCTTCTTGGGTGTCTAGATCTTTTTCTACTTTTGCTCTACCCATTTGAAATAATGTCTCAATCTTGATTTCCTCTAGATGATTCCTGCTAATATCAATGGTATTTTTATATGCATGTATACTTGAAGCCACACCGGACAAAACCACTAGAATAATCACCAGTACATACGGCAGGAAAAAGCCATGTTCTTTCTTATTCATAAAATATAAGAGTCTTTTCATATTTATCACCTTTAAGGGAAGTGACGGTTATTCGAATACCGTGGTTTAACTCTAAAAACTCCACATGTTTAATGTTTCTCAAGTAAATTTCGTGTCCTCTGCCATCTACCCGTCTTCGTATACTATTTTGATATATCTCAATGGTAGCCGTGGAATGGTCAGGGAGTTCTAACTGCATAGAGTCGGTAGTGAGTTCAAAACCGACCGATTGGATCAGGTCATTGCGGACAAAACGGAAGAACTGCTGGATAGATATTTCTTCTAGATTGTCTTTTGGTTGGGGATATAAAATCAAATAACTTACGAAAGGGAGACTTATTGCAAGGAGGCTCAGTGCAAAAAACAGATTAATGAAAGTAAACCCATCTTCATTTTTCCTTAATGCCATAGATACAATAAATTTCTTCTTTATGTTTTGCATTTTTCCATTCAGCACATCCTTTGATAAATCCGGCATCCATGAAAAAAGAATACGTAACGTCACGAACAGAATGGGATTTCGTATACTCAGCAGGCAGTGGACGGTCGTCTTGCCTGATATATAACTGTAGTTCATCGTGCAGACGCAAGGAGATATCCCGACGATCACTTAGGATTGCCTGTTCGGTGGATACAAGGGCTATTATCGGAAATACGGTGGTTACTGTCGTCATCAGGATGGTAAATGCCACCAAACTTTCAATGAAGGTGAAACCTCTAGTATTCAACAAGATGGAACCTTCCTTTCCCGGGTGGAAATACTGCTGAATAATGATGGCTTGGAGTAGTGATCAAGATCTGTCCAGCTTGGCGTATAGAGCCTGTTTTCGTAAAAGAAAGATACCTGAAGGAACTGGGAGCCATACGTACTCCAGGCGGATACTCTCTCACTTCTATTGCTTTCGATTCATAGAAAATAGTATATTTGTCGCTTTGAAAAGTAATACGTACATTATTCAGTGTGGAAGATGCAAGATGTTGGATATAAAGCACATCATGTTCAAAAGTTTCCAGAAACTCTTTCTCCCGCTGCTGTTCCAGAAGGGACAGGGAAACGGGAACGGAGAGAAAGAGGAGGATTGCGATGATACCAAGAGAAATTTGCAGTTCCAATAGGGTGAAACCCTTATTCAATTGCGGTTGGTACACTTACACTGCCGTCTGTATTGGTATAATTTAAATCCTGTCCATTTGAACATGTCGTCTGGTCTTCCGTAATATAGTCATCTGCAGCCAAAGCAGCAAGAGTTTCCGGGTAATCCCCATTTTCCAAATGATAAAGTGCAACCTGTGACTCGACAACAGATACAAGTGCTTCGCAACCTGTATCATGAACGCTCTCACTTCGGGTACTCAGATTAGGGACGATCAGAATAATCAATACAGAGATGATGGTCAACACGATGAGCATCTCAATTAATGTAAAACCTTTATTACTTTTCAACATAAATTATTCCTCCTTAAATGGATTGAATCATTTGGTACATCGGCCACATCAGAGTAATGTAAATGAATACAATGACGCCTGCCAAGATGATAAAGAACATTGGCTGAATCAAGGTTATTGCTTTAACGGTCTTTCTCTCCAATTCCTCCAATATCATTTCAGCGTATACAATCAAGTCTTTTTCCAACTCCTGCATATCTGCATTTTTTCTGAAAATGGAGGTCAACTGTCTATCCAATAAGGACATTTGCGTAAGTAATGAATAGATGGGAAGGCCTTTCTTCATTTCTCCTTCCATTAATGAGGAGTAATGCGCGATGATAGGCAGTTTTTCTTGATTTGCCATATAGGTTAAGATTTTGCTGAAAGGCATGCCCGTTTTCAACATCATCCCAAAGTGGGTAGCGAACAATAAGGAAGTATGCATTTTCAAAAAAGATCGATAGAAAGGAATCAACGTATACCATTTAATTTGCTTTTCAATATGCACAAACCTCTTAAGATAACGTCCTAATACGGCTGTAAAGGCAAGAATGATGATAAAAACGACGAGAAACGTGGTTGATATATCTATGATAAGAAGGGAGAGGTGAACACTTGCTGCGGAAGCCTCAGAGTTGGTATGAAAAAGGTTGGTGAAAGAAGGAAGCACGGAGGCTTTAAGGAAGTATAACAGAATGGAAAATATAACGAGGAGTACAAGGGGATAGCGAATAATCTCCTTTATTTTTTTCCGGTGTTTAAGCCTGTCTTCAAACATTTTGGCGCATTTTGAAATACTTCCCAGTATATCACCGTTTGCTCGGATGAAATATAAGTAGGAAATGATGGATGTATGGAAGTCTGCATCTTCAAAAGCTCGATCTAATGGCTTCCCGTTTTTTAACGAATGGATAATTATGTCTGCAGTAGACTTCAGCTCTTCATCCCACTTAACGGCTTCAAGTGCTTTAACTATCGGATAGCCTGTCGACAATAGCCGGCTCAAGCGATCCAGGAAGCGCAGTTGTTGTACGTCCGACAAACTCCGATTATTTCTTTTGGAAAGTGTTCTGTGGCAGAAACCCATAGGCAAAGGCCTTCTTTCTTAAGGAATCAAATGATTGGAAGGTAGGGGATTTACTTTTTTCCTCCCCATTGAGTATCTTTTCAAGTGGTCTGCCATCTAAAAGTTCCATTATAGCAGCTCTCCGATTCACGCTTTCTTTTAAACGAAGCGGCAGCAGTTCCAAGGCGGCAACAGCAATAAGAGATTGCTGCAAATCGACAGAAGACAATCCCATTTCCATTAATCGCTGGAGTGTGCCGACTGCATCTTTGGCATGCAGTGTACTGAGTACCAAGTGACCTGTCAAAGACGCTTCGAATGCAAAGGAAGCCGTCTGCTGATCGCGTATTTCTCCGATCATCAGAATATCCGGGTCATGGCGCAGGGCTGCTTTTAGACCTGTCTGATAGGTAATTCCGGCTTTTTCATTGATTTGCACTTGGAGGATATCATCAATATCCTTTTCAATTGGGTCTTCCAAGGTGATGGTCTGGTAGGAATTTTCTTTAAGGATGGTTTGCAAGAGGGCGTAAAGGGTGGTCGTTTTGCCGCTGCCTGTCGGGCCTGTGAACAAAATGATGCCTGCACGATTGGTGAGCCAACTTTTAATTTTTGCCAATTGATGGGGGAAAAGAAACAATTGCTCCAACGGAAGTTTATCATGCTGGGGGAGAATCCGGATGGCTAAGCTTTCCATTTGATTGACCGGTAGGGTGGACAGACGAAGAGAATAGGGGGTTCCTGAGTCGTTATGGACAACTGCTCCATCTTGCGGCTTTCTTGTTTCTCCGATATCCATTCCAGCGGTGAATTTGTAATACGTCAGCAATAGATGGTATTGGGAATTGGGGAGTTTTTTATAGTACAAGCGTTCTCCCAAAATCCTGAAATAAATATTCGTGTGGTTGGAGAACGGGTAGAAGTGAATATCCGAAGCTTGAGCTTCTACAGCGGAATGGAGCAATTGATCGGATAGAGTGGCAGCGTGATTCAAGGTAATGTTCACCTCCTCTCATCGTTTATTATTCGACAAAAAAAAAGAGACTCCTTTATTTTTCTTGCTTTTTATTAAATAAATTTGGAATAAACTAGATATAGTAAGGAAAAGATATAATACAAAGCGACGGGAGGTGATGAGATTGTCAGGTAATGATTATGTTAAATTTGTCACTCAGCAGCTTGTACAATATATGGATCAGCCCCCGGCTGAGAGGAAGAAAAAGAAAGAAAAGGACCAACAGGGACATCCTTTTTATATAAACAGATGGCTGGGAGTGATTCCCTTTGCATGGAAAACAATACGAAAGAAGGCAGAATAGCAGGGATGTAAACAACCTCTGCTATTTTTGCTTGGACCAATTCTCTGTAAGATAAAAAATTCCCCCATTGATTACTTCAAATGAAACGCTTGGCTGATAGCGTTCCTCTATTTCCTGCATCTCCTTTTCTTTTTGTGCATCTTCACCGGCTTCTCCATAGAAATAATTCAGCATATCCTGCTCCTCTCGAAGGGCAGAAATAGACTGTTCCGCCCATTCATGGGATTGATTTTCAATATAGTTGTCGAGCACGGATTGAATACGGAGGAAGCCGCTTTTCCACCGTATAAGGGGAGACAAGGTATAACAGTAATCAGAGATTTTAAGATCCAGCGGTATGTTGGAGAGTTTTTCCATCATCTCTGTTTCCATTTTTCCGCTGATTAGATGCAAGCCGATCGAATGGAGTTCCTCCTTTCTTTGTCTACCCGTATAGCTGATTTTCATGTTGATGACAAGCCACGGATGTAACGGCACGTTCTTGTGTGTATCAATTTTCTGGAAAAGTACGGTCTGTTTCTCATTGTTGATCAAATGGCGGATGATCTGTTGAAGCCGTGGGCTGCCAAAATGCACCCACTCGCCCTTTTCTCCCCTCTTGTCCGGATTTGTTATGAGCGTCAACGCCATTGGGTTGCCCTTCATTCCGGCATTATTCACATAATGCCAATAGAAAGGCCTGTTCATCAAGGCTTTATCCATTTCCTCTGTCAACTGAATTCTCAAGACTCCCTGTTTATTATCCAGTACATCACAATGGTGAGATTGGAAATACTTCTGCAAGAAAGAATTTAAATGATCAATTGCCATATTTTTTTTCCTCCCTGTCTTTTTCAATCTGTGAATGGCGGATGATCTCACCTAGATTATCCAATTTGATTTTGGTTTCACCGATAGAAGCAGACTCTTTATAGATGGAATGTATTTCCGATTCCAAGTCATTTATTTTCAATTCAGCCAATATATCATCCAAATGCCCGATTACTTGCTCGAACATATGGATTTTTTCATATAACAGGGACATGATATGTTCCTCAATGGTATCGCGGATTGCAAAGTTATAAATGTAGACATCTTTTTCTTGTCCATAGCGGTGAATTCGACCGATACGCTGTTCCAACCGCATGGGGTTCCATGGAAGGTCATAGTTGATCATTCGGTTGCAGAATTGTAGGTTGATCCCTTCACCGCCGGCCTCTGTTGCAATAAGCACTTGTGCTCGGTCTTTGAACAGCTGCCTCATCCAATCTTTTTTGCCGCGTTTGAAACCGCCACGGAAGGGAACGGAAGTGATGCCATGTTGCTGCAGATACCACTGCAAATATAATTGTGTCGCCCGATATTCCGTAAAAATGATCACTTTTTCATCTGAAAACGTTTGGATCAATTCAACTACCTTGCGGGCCTTGACATGATGTGGCAGTGTGCCTATACGGTCAAGAAGTGGTTGGAGACTATCTGTTTTCTCTTCATCGGCAGCCATCTTTTGCAATGATAAGTAACAGGCCTCCCTCGAAGAGCATAACTCCCTCAAATAAGTAATGTTAGTGAAGGAGGAAAGTGACTTGGTTGATGAATAGATATCATTGTATATATTCTTCTCTTCTTCACTGAACTCCATCCATACGGTTTCAATATGGCGGCTGGTTTGGTTCATGGAGGTTTCTTTCCTTGTATTGCGAATCATCACTTTTTGAATCAATTGCTTCAAATAGTAGTTATCCTTTAAATTGTTCCTATCCTTTCCAAATTGTTCTAGAAACGAATCATAGCTTCCTAGCAACCCAGGCTTCAATATGGAGACCAGGTTAAATATCTCAATCAGCTTATTTTGTACAGGGGTTGCGCTTAACAATAGGCAATACTTCTTCTTTAGGGAACGTACAAACTCATAGTTTTTCGTTTTATGGTTTTTTAATTTATGTGCTTCGTCAATCAGTAGAAAATCATAGTCGATATCCAAGATATCTTCCCGATGGGGAGTTTTTTTGGCAGTATCCAGGGAAGAGACGATAATATCATACTGATCCCACGGGTAGTTCTTACGATAGGAGATGGCGGGTATA
This sequence comes from Virgibacillus xinjiangensis, assembly GCF_042643145.1. NCBI lineage: Bacteria > Bacillati > Bacillota > Bacilli > Caryophanales > Bacillaceae > Virgibacillus > Virgibacillus xinjiangensis. The sequence continues at coordinate 219,274 of NZ_JBHRSA010000004.1, read as the reverse complement.
TAAAACTTCTCATTCAACTCTTTCACCCATTGGTTCACTAGCGAAGCCGGCACCAGCAGCAATGCTTTCTTCACCATTCCTCTGATCATGTACTCTTTTAGTATTAACCCTGCTTCAATCGTCTTCCCGAGACCGACTTCATCGGCTAATATCGCTCTCCCATTCATATCTTCTATCACTTGCTCTGCGGTGGACACTTGGTGTTCAAGAAATGTCATATGTGGTAAGTAATGCAGGGAGGTCAATCCGGAAAAATCCGGGCTTATTCTCATTTTTTCCGCGTGATACGCCATTTCAAAAAGTTCCCATGAGGATAGATTTTCTCCCTTGTCTGCAGCTGTTATGAGATGTTCAATAAAATTTTGGTCTTTCTCCACTTTAATAGATGCCATTTCGAATACTTCCTTTATAATGATAGTCGGTTAAAAAGTTTTTTAAAAATTGCTATATTCAAGATAATGATTATGATATAATCAACATTAGAACTTATGGGTTGACTGTTAAATAGTATGCCCAAAACGAAATAATTCATAAAAGCGGATGAAAGCAAGGGGAGAGTTTACTACATATTGCCCCGGTGTTTGAACTACCTGGTGCATTTTAGTAACGCCGAAGGAGCAAGCATATGCGAATCTCTCAGGCAAAAAGACTCTTGTTGGACGCAACTCTGGAGAGTGTCAGCCAATGGCAGGCCACCAAAGAAGCAAATATATATGGATTAAGAATGTTCATATATATGCAACTTTCTGGTTGAAGGACAGAGATTTCCCTATGAAAATGGGGGAATCTCTGTTTTTTTATAATTTACATTGAAGGAGTGATGAAATGACTGATATTAAAAGGACACCGATTTATCCAGAATACGAAAGTAGTGGGGCCAAGACCACCAATTTTGGCGGTTGGGACCTTCCTGTGCAATTTAAAGGTATTAAACAGGAACACGTGAACACCAGGGAGCGAGCGGGTTTATTCGACGTATCACATATGGGTGAAATCAAAGTGGAAGGTGTCAAGAGCTTGGAATTCTTGCAAAAGATGACAACGAATGATGTGGAGAAGCTTTATCCAGGCCGGGCACAATATACCTTTCTGTGCTATCCCGATGGTGGTACCGTCGACGACTTGCTGTTATACATGACTGGTGATAAGCAGTATCTGCTTGTTGTCAACGCAGCCAACACGGAAAAGGCTTTCGAATGGCTGCGGGAAAATAATACATACGGCAGTGAAGAGATTCGGTTAGCGGATGTTTCTGCAGAATATGTCCAGCTGGCACTCCAGGGGCCGGAAGCGAAAAATATCCTGCAGAAACTAACGAGCGACCCGGTGGACGAGATAAAATTCTTCCATTTCCGGAATTTGTGGTTTCCATCGCTCGATACAAATGCGCTGGTCTCCCGTACCGGTTACACGGGGGAAGATGGTTTTGAAATATATATGGACTATACATATGGAAGAAAGCTCTGGAGACTGCTGTTGGAAAATGGAAAAGATCAAGGATTGGAACCGGTAGGGTTGGGAGCAAGGGACACACTGAGGTTTGAAGCAAACCTTCCTTTATACGGCCAAGAGCTCTCACAGAGTATAACACCAGTGGAAGCTGGTCTATCTTTTGCTGTCAAAACGGGGAAAGAGGAAGATTTCATTGGAAAAGAAGTTCTGAAGGATCAGATAGAAAATGGATGCGAGCGCAGGATTTGCGGTATTGAGATGATAGATAAAGGAATACCGAGGACAGGCTATAAAGTGTTTTTACATGGGGAGGAAGTAGGTTATATCACTTCAGGTACACAATCTCCCACCCTTGGTATAAATGTTGGTAATGCTCTTGTCGATAGAGAAGCAGCAAAAGAAGGAACGGAATTGATGGTTCAAGTACGCAAACGAATGCTGAAAGGGCGTGTAGTCCCGCTGCCATTCTATAAACGAAAGAAATAGGGGAGGGAATTGGTGTGGAGTTTCGCTATCTACCAATGACAGAACAAGATAAGAAAGAAATGTTGTCCGCGATCGGTGTGGAGTCTACCGATGAACTGTTTTCTGACATTCCGGAGAATTTGCGTTATAAAGGCGAACTGGAATTGAAGAAACCGCTCAATGAGTATGCTTTGAAGAAAGAGCTAACACAGTTAGCAGAGAAGAATGTGAACATGAAAAAATATAGTTCGTTCCTTGGTGCCGGCGTATATGATCATTTTTTGCCGTCTGTTGTCGATCATGTCATTTCCAGGTCCGAGTTCTATACCGCTTATACGCCTTACCAACCGGAGGTATCACAAGGAGAACTGCAGGCCATCTTTGAATTCCAGACCATGATTTCCGAATTGACAGGCATGCCCATTGCAAATTCCTCCATGTATGATGGTGGGACTGCTTTAGCGGAAGCTGTAAACCTCAGTGCTGCGCAAATGAAAAAAAAGAGAATATTATTGTCAAAGGCGATCCATCCGGAGTACAGGGATGTTATTAGGACGTATGCGAAAGGACCTGGTTTGGAGATAGTGGAAATTGACCATGTAGATGGAACAACCAATCTGACCCAACTCGAAAGCGAGTTGGATGATCAGACGGCTGGTGTCGTCATGCAATATCCTAATTTCTTTGGGCAGATTGAGCCTTTAAAGAAAACAAAAGAGATAATGGAGCAATATAAAGCAATGTTCATCGTCTCCAGCAACCCATTAGCTCTTGGCTACTTGACACCCCCAGGGGACTTTGGTGCTGACATAGTTACAGGGGACACCCAAGTATTCGGGATACCCGCCCAATATGGAGGACCCCATTGCGGCTATTTTGCTGCCAGTAAGAAATTAATGAGGAAAGTTCCTGGCCGGTTGGTCGGACAGACGACCGATGAAGAAGGACATAGAGGATACGTATTGACGCTACAGGCAAGAGAGCAGCATATCCGCAGAGAAAAAGCTACTTCCAATATCTGCTCTAATCAGGCGCTTAACGCTCTGGCCAGTTCCGTAGCTATGAGTGCTTTGGGAAAGCAGGGATTAAGGAAACTAGCCATTCAGAATATGCAGAAAGCACGTTACTTGAAGCAGCAGCTGCAGGATATAGGACTGAACGTGGCATTAGCTGGCCCCTTCTTCAATGAATTAGTAGTGAAGCTCTCCTGTCCGGTGGATAAAGTTAATCAAGAACTGTTGAAGAGAGGGTTTATTGGCGGTTATGACCTGAGTGAGAATTACCCTGAATTAGACGGACACATGCTGATTGCGGTTACGGAAACCCGTACAAAAGAAGAAATCGATACGTTTGTTAGGGAATTGGGGGATATCAATGACTACTAAAGAATTTCCGTTGATTTTTGAGCGAGGAAAAGAAGGCAGGACCAGCTATAGTCTTCCGGAGATGGATGTTCCGGAAACGGATCTAGCCTCTGAGTTTGAGACTGATTATATCCGTAAGAATCCGTCTGGGTTGCCAGAAGTGAGTGAACTGGATATTATGAGGCACTATACAGGTTTATCCAAGCGTAATTATGGTGTAGATACAGGTTTTTATCCGCTGGGGTCTTGTACAATGAAGTACAATCCAAAGATGAATGAAGACATCGCGCGACTGGAAGGGTTCAGTCATATACATCCTTACCAGCCTACAGATACTGTACAGGGTGCATTGGAAGTGATGTATGATCTTCAAACTTCTTTGAAGGAAATAACAGGGATGCATGAGATTTCTTTACAGTCAGCGGCTGGAGCACAAGGAGAATGGACAGCTCTTATGATGATTCGAGCTCTGCATGAAGCAAATGGAGATACTGAGCGGACGAAGGTGATTGTTCCCGATTCAGCCCATGGAACGAATCCTGCTTCAGCAGCAGTTGCCGGTCTGGAAGCGGTGACCGTTAAGACGAACCCGGATGGACTTGTTGACATAGAACATCTAAAACAGGTGGTGGGCAATGACACTGCAGCACTGATGCTGACCAATCCGAATACGCTGGGACTGTTTGAAACAGAAATCAAAGAAATGGCGGAGATCGTGCATGAAGCTGGAGGGAGACTCTACTATGACGGTGCCAATCTCAACGCGATCATGGGGTATGTCAGGCCTGGGGATATGGGTTTTGATGCCGTCCATTTGAATCTGCATAAAACTTTTACAGGCCCTCATGGTGGTGGAGGTCCTGGATCCGGGCCAGTAGGGGTGACAGAAGAACTGGAGCCGTTTCTCCCTAAACCTGTATTGAAGAATCAAGGGGAAACCTATCTGTTTGACTATGATCGACCTCAGTCCATAGGGAGGATTAAACCCTATTACGGCAATTTCGGTATAAATTTGAGGGCGTATACTTATATCCGCTCCATGGGTGCCGAAGGGCTTAGGAAAGTCAGTGAGTATGCTGTTCTGAATGCCAACTATATGATGCGATCTCTTGAATCGGTGTACGACCTGCCATACCGCCAGCATTGTAAGCATGAGTTTGTTCTATCAGGCAAAAAACAGAAAAAGCTGGGAGTTCGAACGCTCGATATTGCAAAAAGACTGCTTGACTATGGATACCATCCGCCAACGATCTATTTTCCATTGAACGTGGAGGAGGCCATGATGGTAGAGCCGACAGAAACAGAATCGAAAGAAACCCTGGATGGGTTTATCGATTCGATCATTCAGATAGCCAAAGAAGCAGAGGAAGAGCCAGAGCTCGTCCAGGAAGCTCCACATGAGACAATTGTAAAGCGTATGGATGAAACAACAGCAGCAAGGAAGCCGGTATTGAAATACAATAGAGAATAAAAGAAAAGGCCCGGAACAGATGGTTTCAACTCCCGGGCCTTTTCTTTTGTTATTTTGTTTTAATCTTACCTGTCCATTTTTTAAAGCCGCCTTTTAGCTGGTAAAGGTCTGAATAGCCTTTCTTACGGAGTATCTGAGCAGCACGGGCAGAGCGTGAACCCCCTTGGCAATACAAGTAAACTGGTTTATCTTTCCGGATTTCCACAAGCCTTTGACGCAGTTGGGTAACAGGTATGTTTCTTGCTCCAAGAATATGACCTTTATCAAATTCCTGAGGTTCTCTGACATCAATCAGCTGTGCTTTCCGGTAATTTTCTTTGAATTGCTCTTCCGTCAATACTTTGAGGTACGATTTTTGTCTATAGTACCGGAAGATACTGACTCCCAGTAGAACTATTACAGCGATCAATAGAAATTCCATTATATTTCCCCCGTCATTCTCTTTTCTACATATCCATTATAGGCTTGTCTCCTTTTTTTTTCAAAGTTTTTTTCTTTAACATTGCATTTAAAGGACAGGTTGAGTAAGATAATGACTAAGACTGTCGAAAAATCTTCCGTCCTATCAGGCTGATATTCCCTGTATTTCACTATTGACAAAACGAAATGATTCTGCCTCCAAACACTATATATAGTGTTTTTTTATTTTTATAATCAATATATTGTTTTAGTTTCTTCCGATGTGGTATGGTATTACTAGATAACAACACAGACCAGCTAAAAGGAATTAGAGTGGCAAAGGAGAGGTATAATGTCGACAATCACGGCTAAATATCAGGGCATTGATGCAGCAGCACTGAACAAAGATATAGAACAATTTCCACAGGTCCACCCAATCACAAGCGATATGAAACTGACACATAATGGTGTATCCAGATTGGTTATGTTGGATCGTTATGCATTTAAGGATACGGAAAAGAAAACATTAAAAAAAGGTGATTTGGTCGTGCTGACCGTCAAGGCAGACCCTAAGTTCCCGGCCCGTGGGATCGGAAGAGTGGACGCAATTGATTGGGAGAATAACGAGGCATCCATCCAAGTTGACACAGAGTTCCAATCCGTCCTAGACGAGGAAGAGAATTCAGGCATTGTGCGACGCGGTCTGGATGTGATTGATAAACCACTCGAGTTATTTTATGAGCAGATTGCTAAAAGGAACGCTGCTGGGCTCTCCGCTGTCGAAAAAACTGTAGAGAAGCAAGAGGAGTGGTTTGAAAAATTCCATAGGGAGTTATCAAATCTTCACTTTATCCCTGCCGGTCGAGTTTTATATGGAGCCGGTGCCGATACGGATGTGACGTATTTCAATTGTTACGTCATGCCATACATCCAGGATTCCCGCGAAGGTATCTCGGATCACAGAAAGCAAGTGATGGAAATTATGTCTCGTGGTGGAGGAGTAGGCACTAACGGATCTACACTGAGACCTAGAAATACACTGGCCAGAGGGGTAAACGGAAAATCATCCGGTTCCGTTTCATGGCTGGATGATATTGCGAAGCTCACCCATCTAGTGGAACAAGGGGGTTCCCGTCGGGGAGCCCAGATGATCATGCTAGTGGATTCTCATCCGGATATTATAGAATTCATTATTTCCAAGATGCAGAATCCGCGAATTCTCCGCTACCTGATTGAGAACACCGATGACGAGCAAATTAAACAAATGGCTGAAGAGAAACTCAAATTCACTCCATTTACTGAGACGGAATTAGATCTCTACCAAGGAATCGTCAATTATCAGAACATGCCGGGTAAAGGTGGTTTTACCGAAGCTGCCATCCGTGAGGCCGAGGAAAAGCTGCGTACAGGCGGAACCTATGATGTACACAACCCAGACTTCCTGACAGGAGCCAATATATCTGTCTGTATCACAAAAGAATTTATGGAAGCTGTAGAAAATGATACGTACTATGAACTGCGCTTCCCTGATGTGGAGAGCTACTCCGAAAGTGAAATGCAAGCATATAATGATCAATGGCATGAAGTTGGCGATGTGCGCAAGTGGGAAGAAATGGGATATGGGGTTCGAGTGTACCGCCGTATTAAGGCGAAGGAGCTATGGAATCTCATCAATGTTTGTGCAACGTACTCTGCTGAGCCAGGTATCTTCTTCATTGATAATGCCAATGACATGACTAATGCGAGAAGTTACGGAGACCAAGTCGTTGCAACAAACCCATGCGGAGAGCAGCCGCTTGCGCCTTATTCGGTCTGTAACCTTGCAGCGGTCAATCTTGCGGAGATGGCTGATAAGCAAAATAAGAAGGTGGATTTCGATAAACTGAAAGAGACGGTAGAAACTGGTGTGCGCATGCAGGATAATGTCATTGATGCCACTCCATATTTCTTGGAGGAAAATAAGAAGCAGGCTTTAGGTGAACGTCGAGTCGGACTCGGTGTCATGGGTTTGCATGATCTGCTGATTTATTGCGAAACTGCTTATGGCTCTTCGGAAGGCAATAAACTGGTTGATCAGGTGTTTGAAACAATTGCAACGACAGCCTACCGTACATCCATTGAACTTGCTAAAGAAAAAGGAAGCTTTCCTTTCCTTGTGGGGAGTACAGAACAAGAGACTAGGTCCTTGCGGGAAGCCTTTATCAATACTGGATATATGAAAAATATGCCAGAAGATATAAGGAATGATATTCTTGTGTATGGTATTAGGAATTCTCATCTTCTGACGGTGGCGCCGACAGGCAGTACTGGAACAATGGTAGGTGTGAGTACTGGGCTGGAACCATACTTCTCCTTTTCCTATTATAGAAGTGGAAGGCTCGGCAAGTTTATTGAGGTGAAGGCAAGCATTGTGCAGGAGTATCTGGATGAGCATCCAGAGGCGGACGAAAATAATCTGCCAGAATGGTTTGTTACATCTATGGATCTAAGTCCAGAGGCACATGCAGATACACAATGCGTCATTCAACGCTGGGTGGATAGTTCAATTTCCAAAACAGTAAATGCCCCACGCGGCTATCGAGTGGACCAGGTCCAAAATGTATACGAACGACTATACAGAGGCGGTGCTAAAGGCGGTACGGTCTATGTAGATGGAAGTCGCGACTCACAAGTTCTGACCCTGAAAGCAGAAGAAAGCAGGGAAGGAGAGCAAACCGAGCTGTTCGAATATGAAGAAACAGAGAAACCGAAGGTTGTGCTCATGGATACGGTCCAGGAACTTGAAAAAACAGATGTTACCATAGGATCGGAAGTAGGTAATACATGCCCTGTTTGCCGTTCAGGTAAAGTTGAAGATATAGGCGGATGCAACACGTGTACTAGTTGTAATGCCCAGTTGAAATGTGGTCTTTAAATTAAAATTTCTCAGGACCGGCGTTAGACCGCCGGTCCTTTTTCATGTTCAGGAAGGAAGACCTTGTCTCTGTTTATCTTTTACGGTATCCTCTTAATACAAGAAGACTTTTTCCCTAAACTAAATCTTTTGCCGAAATGAGGAGATCGACAAATGCCTACCCCTAGTATGGAAGATTACATAGAACTTATTTATAACCTGATGGAAACTAAAGGGTATGTCCGTGTGTCTGATATAGCGGAGTCCTTGGAAGTTTACCCTTCTTCGGTGACAAAGATGGTCCAAAAACTTGATAAAGATGACTATTTGAATTATGAGAAGTACCGGGGTTTCACACTTACTGCCAAAGGAAAGAAAATTGGTGAAAGGCTGGTATATCGCCATGAACTGCTGGAACAATTTCTTGAACTCATCGGAGTGGATAAGGAGAATATCTACCAAGATGTAGAAGGTATTGAACACCACCTAAGCTGGAACTCCATCGACCGTATCGGAGATGTGGTCGAATATTTCAAAAATGACATAGACCGCATCGAGGAGCTGAAAGCTGTCCAAAAAAGGGACGAATAGTGGATATTAGAAAGTCGTCAGTAATCGCTGTTCTAATTGATTCCTTTTATGCTTAAAGATATAAAAACAGCATAAGGGGAGAGCATATGAAAATAGATGGGGTGTTTTCCGGCGGGGGTGTAAAGGCGTTCGCTTTTCTCGGAGCCCTTGAAAGCATCGAGGAGAATGGGCTGGAATTTGAACGGGTTGCCGGCACCTCGGCCGGCGCAATGGTGGCATCGTTTCTAGCTGCGGGCTATAAACATGTGGAAATTAGTGAGATGTTGCAGGAGATGGAGTTGAAGTCATTCCTTGATCCCCCTCGCCTCAGCAGGATTATACCAGCAAGCAAATGGCTGCTGTTGTATTTCCAGTTGGGGTTGTATAAGGGTGATAAACTGGAAAAATGGCTCAAAGAACAGCTGGCAGCAAAAAACATCCATACCTTTTATGATTTGAAGCCTGGTTATCTCAAAGTGATTATAAGCGATCTGTCGTTAGGCAAACTCGTTGTGCTGCCGGATGATTTGGAAAGGCTTTATGATATTGACCCGAATGAATTCTCAGTTGCTGCGGCAGTTCGGATGAGTGCAGGTTTTCCATATTTCTTCATGCCAAAGAAACTGGCAGGAAGAACCGGACAAAAAAGCATCATAGTTGATGGAGGTTTATTGAGCAATTTTCCTTTATGGGTGTTTAGCCAGGATGGGAGTCGCAATAGAAGACCTGTATTAGGTGTTAGATTGACGAAGTCGATGGAGAAATTCGGGAAGCCGAGAGATATAAATAATGCATTTGATATGTTCCATGCTTTATTTTTAACGATGAAAGAAGCCCATGATGCGAGATATATCTCCAAATCCCAGAAAAGTAACATTATCTTCATCCCGGTCGGGGACGTCGATGCCACTGATTTCCATCTCTCAGAAGGAACAAAACAGGCATTGATACAGACTGGGAGGGATTATGCCAATACCTTTCTTCAGTATTGGCCAAAATAAAAAAGAAACAGCCGTGCTGCTATTGTGCTCAGCCCGGCCGTTTCTTTTTGGATTTGTTACCGTCTATGACTCTCAAGTGCGAACCCGCACGACGGCTGGTTTTTTTCTTGATAGAGGCAGGCTGGTGTTTCTTTGCAGCCTTTGCCTGCATATTTGACGGATGACTTTTATATTTAGCTTTCGACTGTTTTACTGCTTTTTTGTATTTTTTCATATCATTCGAAGGAGCTCTCCGCTTCTGAATGAATAAGTAGAAGATACCAAAGAGTGCAGCACCTACTCCGAGCATAATCAATATATTTGTAAAGAAACTGGCTGTATTGGTCAATAGTTGTGATACGATTCCAACTGCTGCCAGGCCAATCAGCGCATAAACCAAGATGGAAAGCTTACTCTGTCCCATCCCAATATCCTCCTTTCAAAGGGTTGGAAATTGTCCTCACTTATTAATATATACCCTTTAATATAAGATTTATATCCCTTTATTAAGAAAATATCAGCTGAAATCTCTCTGTAGTAATTATTTCCGTCTCTGGCCGAATTATTCAATTCTGCGCGATTTTTTATGCTTACCTATAATTTACCAGAAAAATCATGGCATCACCAGCTTTTATTTTTATGGGTGGAGGAGGAAAGCACTGATAGCTTGAAGCTCTATTGGCCATAATAGGAGTGGAGGTGGATCGTATGCAAAAAAACAAAAAAGAGAAGCTGGAACAGAATAAAATGGAGGAGCCAATGGGGCTTTTGCCCAGATCCCTGCTTACCGGATTTATCGGTGGCATTTTTTGGAGTTTTATTGGTTTCATCATGTATTATTTCAACTTTACAGAACTCTCTTCCAAGCATTATCTGCTAAGGTCGTGGAACAGGTCAGGGTGGACGGACACTTGGCTTGGGGAAGCCTTGTCAATTCTGCTTGTCGGCCTTCTTTCCATTGTTGTTGCTCTTGTCTACTACATGCTGCTTAAAAAAGTGAACTCCCTATGGGCTGGAGCTGCTTATGGAATTATTTTGTGGGTGGTCATCAATTATATCGCCACACCTATCTTTGAAAACATTCCACCAGCCAATGAGCTGAGCTTGGAGACAATTATTTCATCGCTTTGCCTCTATATATTATATGGCACATTCATCGGCTATTCCATTTCCTACGATTATCACGAGACACAATTGAAGAAAAGTGATTAGGTGGTATGCTTCTCGACTGCTCTTATCGTTATTCAAAGCCTATGGTTTATGATAAACTGTTTACAGCTGCAGGATACGACAGAAGGTCACTTTAGGGAACAGAAAGGGATGAAAATATGGGGAAGCTTGCAAAACTCAGAGAAGCTTTGGAAGCAAATAACTTAGATGCACTATTAGTTACCAGCCCTGTAAACAGACAGTATATTACCGGTTTCACTGGTACTGCAGGGGCTGTAATCATTGGTCGGAATTCCGCTCGTTTCCTGACAGATTTCCGGTATATAGAACAGGCTCAAGAACAGGCAGAAGGTTTCCAAGTCATTGAGCATAAACAGCCGATCGAGAAAGAAATCAGGGATCAATTAAAAGACATGGCGGTATCGAGGATAGGCTTTGAGAAAAATCACGTAACGTTCAGCCAGTATGAGATCTATAAGCAGGTTTTTGAAGCGGAGTTAGTACCTGTGGGCGGACTGATCGAGGAAATCAGACTTGTCAAGGATAATCGTGAGTTAGAGATCATGAAACAAGCAGCTAGGATTGCCGATGAGGCATTCGAACATATCCAGCGGTATATAAAACCCGGTGTCAAAGAGATTGAAGTTTCCAATGAGCTGGAATTTTTCATGCGCAAGCAAGGGGCTGTGTCCTCCAGTTTTGATATCATTGTTGCTTCCGGTAAGCGCTCTGCTCTGCCACATGGAGTGGCGTCGGAAAAAGAAATACAATCGGGAGAATTAATTACATTGGATTACGGAGCCTTTTATCAGGGTTATTGCTCGGACATAACAAGAACACTTGCAGTAGGTGAAGTTAGCGATCAGCTTATGGCAATCTATAATACTGTTCTTAACGCGCAACAACGAGGACTGGATGGCATAAAGCCTGGTGTAACGTGTAAAGAAGCAGATGCACTGACAAGGGATTATATCAAGGAAAATGGCTATGGCGACTACTTTGGCCATTCTACTGGCCATGGGCTTGGTATGGAAGTACACGAAGGGCCTGCACTGTCCATGCGGTCTGAACGAAGACTTGAAGCCGGCATGGTGGTCACAGTGGAACCAGGCATCTATGTTCCAGGTGTAGGGGGATGCAGGATAGAAGACGATATTGTGATTACCGACACAGGAATGGAACGGCTTACCCATGCATCAAAAGAACTTATAACATTATAATTGAACGGAACTTTTAGGGTATAGGGAGGATAATCGAATGATTTCAGTAAATGACTTTAAAACAGGATTGACAATAGAGGTGGACAATTCCATCTGGCAGGTTATTGATTTCCAGCATGTAAAGCCAGGAAAAGGTGCGGCATTTGTTCGCTCGAAGCTGCGTAATCTGCGTAATGGCAATATCCAAGAGAAGACATTCCGTGCAGGTGAAAAGGTCAATCGTGCCCATATTGAAAACAGGAAAATGCAATACTTGTATGCTTCTGGTGATTCTCATGCTTTTATGGATACAAACACCTATGATCAAATTGAACTGACTACCAAACAAATTGAAAATGACCTGAAATTCATGAAGGAAAATATGGAAGTGAATGTCATCACCTATGAAGGTGAGGTGTTGGGAGTGGATCTGCCGAAAAACGTGGAACTTGAAGTGACGGAGACAGAGCCTGGAATCAAAGGCGACACAGCCAGTGGAGGGACCAAGCCGGCAACACTGGAAACTGGACATACAGTACAGGTGCCGTTCTTCATCAACAAAGGTGACGTACTACTCATCAATACTTCCGATGGAAAATATATTTCCCGTGCTTAGAAAAAAGGAACCAGTCCTCTGATAGAGGGCTGGTTTTTTTATGCTCATTTATAACCATAACGCTAAGGCTCCAATGCACTGTTAGTCATATTAGTCCGGCTTTGTCATACATATAATTATAAAGATAATGGCAGAAATGGAGGGTGGAAAATGAGGGAGATATTACGGCTGTTTCCGCCTGAAATGAGACAAGCAATCGAAAGGGGCATACATGAACAGAGGGATATCTTGCAGGAAATTCGAATTCGGCACCAACAGCCGATAGAACTGATTTTCGACATGGAAATTAAATGGGTGGACCGCGTGCCCACCAAGGAAGATATCATATATATCATCAACCAATTAAGCGAGTTCTCCTTGTATCGGATGGACGATGAACTTCAAAAGGGATATGTCACCATTGAAGGAGGGCATCGTGTAGGACTGGCTGGCAAAGTAAACACAATCAACGGAGCGGTCCAAGCTTTGAAACACATCACTTTTCTTAATATCCGTCTTGCTAAAGAGAAAATTGGTGCAGCTTCTCAAATCGTACCATATCTCCTGAACGGCTCCCGCTATTACAGTACGCTGTTTATCGGTCCTCCCCAAACTGGAAAAACAACGATTATCAGAGATTTGACCAGACAAATCGCTGATGGCTGGGGGGACGCCGCACCCCAAAAAGTTGCGGTGATTGATGAACGATCTGAAATTGGCGGTTCCATTAACGGGGTTCCCCAGCATAATCTCGGAATGCGCACGGACGTGATGGATGCCTGTCCAAAAGCAGAAGGAATGATGATGATGATCCGGTCAATGTCACCGGAAATCATTGTCGTGGACGAGATCGGTACCCAGCAAGACGTAGAGGCGCTCAAGGAAGCTATACATGCAGGTGTCACCGTTATAAGTACGATGCATGGAAGTAGTCTCGAAGAATTGAAAAGCAGGCCATCTGTTAGTGAACTGTTTGTGCAGCGGGCATTTCAGCGCGTTGTTGTATTGGAAAGGCAGAAAATTCCCGGTCGGATAAAAAATATCTATGACGAAAACGGGGAAGGCCTTCTCCAAAGGCGGCTTGGGGGGAAAAGAAATGAAATGGATTGGCGCACTTCTTTTCATAACGGCTACTACCTGGGTAGGCATTGAATGGAGTAATCGTTTAAGCGGGAGGCCCAAGCATATCAGGCAACTGAAGAATGCATTACAGATCCTGGAAGCGGAGATGTTGTACAGTCAGTTATCTCTGCAAGAAGCATTTTTCAGTATTTCCCGACAGGTCCCTGCACCTGTGAGCGGTTTTTTTGAAGGTTTGAGCCAGGATATGCAAGGAGAAATGAGCGAATTTATCCATGTATGGGAGAAGCATGTAGCAGGGTTGATCCGTGATTCCTGTCTTGGGAGCAATGAAGAAGAAATACTTCTTCAATTCGGCAGAACCCTTGGCCAGCATGATTTCCAACAACAGCAGAAACACATTCAATTAACAAGTAGTCACTTGCAGCGAGAAATGGAAGAAGCAAGGGATCTCCAATGGAGGTACAGTAAAATGGCCAAAAGTTTGGGATTACTGGGAGGATTGTTTATTGTATTGCTGCTTTTATAGCTGGAAAGGAGTATAGCTGTGCTTACAGATGCAAACCTGTTATTTCAAATCGCGGGGATAGGGATTATCGTGGCTTTGATACACACCATTCTAAAACAAATGGGGAAAGAAGAGATAGCACAATTTGCTACATTGCTTGGCTTCATAATTGTTCTTGTCATCGTGGTTAACGGCCTTTCCGATTTGTTCCAACAAATCAGGACCGTATTTCTCTTCCAAGGGTCGATTGCATGGATATTCTGCAGATAGTGCTACTGGGTGTTATTGCGAGCATTTTGTATATTATTGTGAAAGATATGAATTCATCCCTTGCTTTCCTGATCATCCTTGTCACAGGCATTATTATTTTTTTAGTGGTGGTACAGCATATTGCTACTATTTTTAAATTAATAGAAACATTGGGCAAAAAGGCGAATATTGAAGGAATGTATGTGGAAACTATTCTGAAAATAATCGGAATCGCTTATATTGCAGAACTTGGGGCTGGTATTACTAAAGACGCGGGACTGGGTTCCGTATCATCAAAGATTGAATTGGTGGGGAAGATCTTCATTCTGGTGCTGGCTGTGCCGATTATCACAGCACTGATTGAAGCGATCTTGACCTTCCTGCCTGCCGCTTGAAACAAAGGAGGAAGTATAGTGGATGGTCATTAAAAAAAGACATTGTATCGTATTTTTCACTGTACTATTTCTTCTTGTTGGACAAGCCCCTGTCTTTGCTGAGCCGGATACACAAGAGGTTGAGGACGCTCTAATGGATGAGATCTCCCTGGATGAGGTGCAAGAATATTGGAACGGACTAGTGGATGACTATGGAGGATATCTTCCGGAATTGGAAAAGACATCAGTATATGAATTCATCAAGGATCAGGACTCCATAACTGTAAAAGATACACTCCAAGGATTTATTGAATTTTTGTTTCATGAGCTTATTCAAAATGGAAGACTTCTTGGCATGCTTATAATGTTGACGCTATTTTCAAGTGTCCTACAAACGATGCACCATGCTTTTGAAAAATCTGCTGTCAGCAGAATAGCGTATTTTGTGGTCTATATCGTACTCTTGTTCATTACTTTGAACAGCTTTTATCTAGCTCTTTCCTACGCGAGAGATACCATTGATTCGATGACAAACTTCATGATTGCCTTATTGCCTCTTGTGCTTGGACTGATGGCCACGTTCGGAAATATTATGGCCGTCTCATTTTTTCATCCTGTGATCGTCTTCCTCATTCATGCAAGCGGCCTGCTTATTTCAAATTTCATTCTGCCATTGTTGTCATTATCCGCCCTCCTATTGATTGTAAGCAGTATAAATGAAGAATATAAAGTGACACATCTTGCGAACTTTTTCAGAAATGTAGCGATGGGGACATTGGGGGTTTTCCTGACAATATTCCTGGGCGTCATGTCTGTACAGGGGACAGCAAGTGCTATACAAGATGGAGTAGCGATGAAGACAACCAAATTCATTACAGGTAACTTCATTCCTGTTGTAGGAAGAACATTCACTGATGCTGCAGATACCATATTGAGTGCAACACTGCTCTTGAAAAATGCGGTAGGGATAGTCGGCGTACTGATCATCCTCTTTCTAGTACTCTTTCCAATCATCAAGATATTCGCCATTGCCCTCATCTATAAACTTGCTGCTGCAGTACTGCAGCCAATTGGAGATGGGCCGGTGATTTCCAGTCTAAACACGATCAGTAACTATATTGTCCTCATTCTTGCTTGTGTACTTGCCGTGTCATTCATGTTCTTACTGGCCATAGTAATCATAGTTGCAGCAAGTAACATTACTCTGCTGCTCAGATAGGGTGGTTTGAATGGATATTCTCTTCCAATGGGTAACCCAGATTATTCTATTTCTTTTGCTGGCAGCTGTCATTGATTTGCTGATACCTGCAACTACTATGAAGAAATATATAAAATTAACGATTGGTCTCATCTTGATTTTATTAATACTCCAGCCTATTTTTTATATATTTGACGTGGATATCGAGCAGCAGATCGACGCTGCCTTTTCACAAATGGAGGCAGGTGCAGGAAAGGAGGATTCCATGAAAAATTTGATAGAAATGCAAAAAAATGAAATACAAGCCTCCCAGGATGCATATATTTTAGAACAAATGGCTGTCCAGTTGAAAGATCTAGCAAGAGATCCATTAATGGAGAAGCACCAGGCGGAGATCAACGATATCACCTTTACGTTCTCCCAGGGTGAGGATTACAGCTTCGAAAGCCTGGAGGAGGTCATTGTCTATCTGCAAGATCATGGAGAAGGGGAGGGGGCAGTGAATGTTGTTGAGGAAATTGTCATCGATACAGAAGAACAGGAATCAGCCGACGAAGAACAGAATGAGCATGAAGAAGTAAAACTCCTGCTGCGGGAGGTCTGGGAGATTTACGATAAGGAAATCACCGTCATATGGGAAGGAGGGACGACTTGATAAAAAAACTGTTGGCATTATTTCAGTCAGATGGAAAAGGCGGTGGGACAGGCGGGGCATCGAAAAAAACCGGTTATATTGTCATCCTTGCATTAGCCGGCTTGATGTTTCTCATTATTGGCAATATATTCTCTACCCCTGAAGAAAATGGGTCTGCTAATGGGCCGCCAGAGGAGATGCAGTTGGAGCAGGATCAATTGGAAAGTCCCCCTTCAGATGATGTGCCGGTAACTGCGGATGTAGACGAGCTGGAACAGAGCTTCAAACAGGAAATGGAAGGAATGCTTAATAAAATTCAGGGTGTATCTGAGGCTGAAGTGATGGTGAACTTAGACTCCACCAATATAAATGTGTATGAAAAGAATCTGATCAAGGGGCAACAAACTACAGATGAAAATGACAAAAACGGTGGGACCAGAAAGGTGGAAGATACCACAGAAGAATCACAGGTAGTACTTGTACGTCAAGGAGATAAAGAAGTTCCCTTGTTAACTCAAACAGAGAAACCGGAAGTACGAGGGGTTTTTGTGGTAGCCAAGGGTGCTGATCATGCATCAGTCAAAAAGTGGATAGTAGAAGCGGTATCACGGGTTCTTGATGTGCCATCCCACAGGGTATCCGTCATGCCGAAGAAATAAGGAGGAATGATTATGTTGAAGAAACAAACCGTATGGCTATTGACTATGCTTAGTCTGATGATTGTATTAAGTGTTTATTATATGACAGCCGATACAGAGGATTTAGCTTATATTGACACGGGGGAAAATACGGCTGGCGAGGCCGTGGGTGATGAAAACCAAGAGACAGCTGGAGAGGCAGAGGTTGGAGATATTACGAATCTCGGGAATGATGAATTATTTACGTCATTAAGAATGGAACTGCAGGACAATAGAAGTATGGAGAAGGAACGGCTAAATGAAATTGTTGCTTCCAGCAACGCAACCGCTGAAGAGAAAGACGAGGCATTGGAAGCTATTGACGGAATCGATGAAGCATCAACAAAGGAGACAATCATAGAAGAGTCCATTTTAGCTGGAGCTGCCTATGAAGATGTATTGGTCCGTTCGGAGGAAGACGTGGTACATGTTCATGTGAAGGTGGATGAATTATCCAAATCGGAAGTGGTCAATATCATGCAGATGGTAAGAGATGAATTCGGAGATGTGACAGTAGATGTGAATTACCAGCCGACAGACAGTAAATAGTGGCAAATGTCACCGGACGGGTGCTTATCTGTCCGGTGACATTTGTGTCTGGAGTTTTCTTGAGTGATTACTTGAAAGGTCGCTTCTTCACAGACAATTGGTGGTATAAACAGAAATGTACACATATTTCAGAGTCTTGATGATCAAGCAATGCTATGACTTGCTTGATGTTTGGAACTATTATGTCGTAAAATATTAAAAAGAGTTATTGATACCTCATGCTAATATCTAATAAAGGAGTGCAGGAATGTTAAAAGTTCAAGAGATACGGGAAATCATTAAACTAATTGACAAATCATCTATTACGGAATTCAGCTATGAAACAGAGGGGGCTACCGTTTCATTAAAAAAATCGACACATAGTGAGGGGCCTGCCGCCGTTAGTCAAGCAGAGACGGCACCAGCCGTTCAGCAGCCTGCTCAGGGAGGTTCCAATGCAGTAGAGCACCCACAGCAGGAAGAAAAACATGCTCCTCGGCAGGAACAGAACGAACCTGCTAAAGAAAAGGAAGCAGATTATGATTATGAGGTTGTTTCCCCTATGGTCGGTACTTTCTATGCAAAACCAACCCCGGAAAGTGATCCATATGTTTCCAAAGGAAGCAATGTTTCGGATGATACAGTGGTCTGTATCGTAGAAGCGATGAAACTATTCAATGAGATTGAGGCTGAAGTAAGCGGAGAAATTGTAGAGATACTTGCGGATGATGGAGAATTGGTCGAGTATGGACAGCCGCTATTCAGAGTAAAGAAGCAGTAAGGGGATGGATCGTGTGATAAAAAAATTGTTAGTTGCCAACAGGGGAGAAATAGCTGTCCGTATTATAAGAGCGTGTAAAGAACTCGGGATCGAGACAGTGGCTGTATATTCAGAAGCTGATAAAGAAGCATTACATGTAAAATTGGCCGATGAAGCCTATTGTATAGGACCGACCTTGAGTAAAGACAGCTATCTAAATTTTACGAACATCATGAGTGCAGCGACTTTGACAGACGTAGATGCCATACATCCCGGTTACGGATTCCTCGCCGAGAACGCAGACTTTGCGGAAATTTGCAAAGCTTGTAATATCTCATTTGTTGGGCCGACACCAGAAGCCATCCAAAAAATGGGCATAAAAGACGTAGCCAGGGAAACAATGAAAAATGCCAACGTACCTATTGTGCCTGGGTCTGATGGAATTGTGGACGGAGAAGAGGAAGCAATAGAAATTGCAGAAAAAATCGGTTATCCTGTGATCATTAAAGCAACTGCTGGCGGCGGTGGTAAAGGGATACGTGTTGCTCGCACCAAGGAAGACTTGATCAGCGGCATCAGAGTCACTCAGAAGGAGGCGGAGACAGCCTTTGGAAATCCTGGAGTCTATATAGAGAAATTCATTGAAGACTTCCGCCACGTCGAAATACAAGTTTTAGCTGATAAACATGGGAATGTGGTGCACCTTGGTGAAAGGGACTGCAGTATACAACGACGTCTCCAGAAGCTAATTGAGGAAACACCGTCACCAGCTCTTACACCGGAGATCCGAGAGAAGATGGGAGCTGCTTCTGTAAAGGCAGCCAAAGCAGTAGGATACGAAGGTGCGGGAACCATTGAGTATATTTTTGACAGGAAAAGCCAGAACTTCTACTTTATGGAAATGAATACAAGAATCCAAGTGGAACATCCTGTTACAGAAATGGTTACGGGTGTGGACTTGATCAAAGAACAGATCAAGATTGCCGACCATGAAGCACTCTCGTTCGGCCAGGAAGATATAACGTTTGACGGATGGGCGATTGAATGTCGAATCAACGCAGAAAATCCATTCAAGAACTTCATGCCCTCTGCCGGCGATATAGAAATGTATCTGCCTCCTGGCGGTCTTGGCGTCAGAGTGGATTCTGCAGCATATCCAGGATACCGTATACCGCCTTATTATGATTCCATGATCGCAAAATTGATTACATACGCTCCTACACGAGAAGAAGCGATCAAAAGAATGAAGCGTTCATTGGATGAATTCGTTGTAGAAGGCGTTCACACCACCATACCGTTTCACCGTCAGATCATGGATCATGAAGTGTTTGAAAAAGGCGACTTTAATACGAACTTTTTGGAAGAACATCCAATAGTGGAAAAGAAAGATCAGTAGAGCCGAACTTTCATTAAACAGATAAGAGGAGTGATTATATGAGTGAACAACCATTGCTTAATGTCAGTGAAGACATGAGCTTGGGTACTGTAGAGATAGCTCCGGAAGTAATCGAGGTCATTGCGGGTCTAGCGGCCACTGAAGTGGATGGATTATATGCTATGAGGGGCAATTTCGCTTCTGGCGTGGCAGAGAAGTTCGGCAGAACCACCCATACGAAAGGTGTGAAAGTAGAACTGACAGATACCGGTATACTTATCGATCTGTTTGTTATATTAAATTATGGTGTTTCTATACCGCAAGTTGCTCAGAATATACAATCGGTCATCCGGCAAACCATCAAAAATATGACAGCATTGGAGATTAAAGAAATCAATGTCCATGTTGTCGGAATGCAGATGGAACATGCAGCAGAAACGGAAGAAATAGGCGGGTAGAAGAAGGGGCCAAGAGATAACTCTTTTGGCTCTTTCCTATTTCGTTTATACTGGTGCAAAATGGCTTGTCGGATCACTCTAGCGTTGCTACCCTAATCATGATATGATGAACTGCAGATAAGTATATAGAGGAGTTATGGATATGAACCGACACACAGCAAGGGAAAAGGCCCTCCAGATCCTATTTCAAATGGATCTCCATGAAAATGAATCACAGGCTGAAATGGAAGAGATGCTTGTAGCCGAAGGGAATGAACCGTTTCTTCGTAATTTGGTTGAAGGTGTCCGCCAAAGAAAGGAAGAGTTGGACGGTATGATCACTGATAAACTGGAGAATTGGTCGTTTGATCGGATTGCATCCGTCGAGAAAACCATCCTGCGCATTGCCGTGTATGAAATCAACTACCTGGATGATATTCCTTCCACTGTCTCCATCAATGAGGCGGTAGAATTGGGAAATAGGTTTGGGGATGAAAAGTCTGGAAAATTCATTAATGGGGTTTTATCCAAAATTATAGCTTAAAAAGGGGAATGGTACAGTGTCAGCTGAAGTGATCAACGGAAAAGAATTGTCATATGCTCTGAAACAGGAAATGAAGGAAGATGTAAAACTATTGAAAGACAAGGGGTTGACCCCTCATTTAACCGTTATTATTGTCGGGGATAACCCAGCCTCTAAATCTTATGTGAGAGGGAAACAGAAAGCCTCCGATGAGGTCGGCATTAGTTCAGATCTGATTGAACTCCCTGCATCGACCTCGGAAGAGAAACTGTTGCAAACCATAGAGGAACTAAACAATGATCCTTCCGTCCATGGTATTCTAGTGCAGCTTCCCCTTCCTGATCATATTAGGGAAGAAAATGTCATTGTATCCATCGATCCTTCCAAAGATGTGGATGGATTCCACCCGGTGAATATCGGGCGTATGATGACAGGAGAAGATACCTTTCTTCCATGCACGCCATACGGTATCATTACTATGCTGAAATCAAAAAACATAGAGATAGCCGGAAAACATGCAGTCGTATTAGGCCGCAGTAATATTGTCGGTAAACCAGTAGGACAGCTGCTGCTTAATGAAAATGCCACCGTTACATATTGTCACTCAAGAACAACCGATTTAAAGTCATTTACGAAACAGGCTGATATTCTTATAGTGGCCCTCGGTAGAACTGAGATGATCGATGAGACATATATTAAAGAAGGTGCTGTCATAGTAGACGTAGGCATCAACCGTCTGGATGACGGTTCACTAACCGGTGATGTGAATTTCGACCGTGCCAAAGAGACTGCCTCCTACATCACACCCGTCCCACGGGGAGTCGGTCCGATGACCATTACCATGCTGCTTAAAAATACCATCAAAGCAGCAAGAGGATTGTCCGGAAAGTGAAAAGCGACTTTCTTACGGTTTCTGCCCTGACGAAATATATTAAACGTAAATTCGAAACAGACCGCCATTTAAGGAATGTATGGCTTAAGGGTGAAATATCAAATTTCAAGCATCATAGCAGAGGCCATATGTATTTAACGATTAAAGATGATAACGCCAGGATACAAGCGGTTATGTTTGCAGGCAGTAACCGATACCTGAAGTTTAAACCCGAAAATGGCATGAAGGTACTGGTCAAGGGAGAAGTAAGTGTGTTTGAACCCTATGGACAGTACCAATTATATATTCAGCAGATGGAGCCGGACGGTATAGGGGCATTGTATCTTGCATTCGAACAGTTGAAAGATAAGTTATACAGGGAGGGTGTGTTTGAGGAGGCTCATAAGAAGCCTATTCCTCAATACCCTGTTCATATCGGTATAATCACCTCTCCAACCGGCGCTGCTGTCAGGGATATCATTACCACTCTTGATAGGAGATATCCAATTGTCGAAAAAACAGTGATTCCAGTTCTTGTACAAGGAGAGAATGCGGCTTCTTCTATCAGGCGGGCTATTGAATTTGCCAATGAACGAGGGAACTTTGATGTGCTGATAGTCGGTCGTGGTGGAGGGTCGATTGAAGAACTATGGAGTTTCAATGAGGAGTCGGTTGCCAAGGCAATCTTTGCATCACAAATCCCTATCATATCTGCAGTTGGCCATGAAACAGACACGACTATCTCCGATTTTGTCGCTGATTTACGTGCACCTACCCCAACAGGAGCCGCGGAGCTTGCAGTACCTTCAAGACAGGATCTACTGGAGAGGGTCGACCAATTAAGAAACGGACTTTCAAGAGAATTAGGAGGACTTGTACAAGAGGCTGAGCGGTATCTAAACCGCATCAAGCAATCGTATGCCTTCCGCTATCCTGAGATGCTTTTGAAACAAAGGGAGCAAGAATTGGATAAACAGCTGGAAGGGCTGAGTAAAGCAGTAGTCAGTACAGTGGACCGAAAGCGGCTCGAGTATATGAATCTCAACAGACGCCTAGCAATGCAGCATCCCAAAAAACAACTAGAACAAGCTGGAACCAGGCTCGTGTTTTTAAAGGAGCAACAGAGTCGGCTGATGAAAGAGAAAATAGAACGCAAGTACAACCAGTGGAACCAAGCTGTAGAGAAATTGACATTACTGAATCCTCTAGAAACGATGAAAAGAGGATTTGCGCTGCCCTATAACGCGGAAGGTGAGATTATAAAAACCAGGAAGCAAGTGATGGTAAAAGACATCATTCATGTGACCATCAAGGACGGAAACCTGACTTGTGAAGTATTGGATGTGGAGGAGGCTAACCGTGAGTGAAGAGAAGGAAATTTCCTTTGAAGAAGCAATGGAGAAATTGGAAGAAATCGTCGGGAAATTGGAGCAGGGTGACGTACCTTTAGAAAAAGCGATTAACTATTATCAGGAAGGAATGACCCTGAGTAAATTATGCAGTGACAAGCTGAAAAATGTGCAGGACAAGATGACGAAGATCATGAACGAACAAGGAGAACTTGAACCGTTTGATCTGCAGGAGGAAGAATAACGTTGGACAAAACCTTGAGCAGCTTTATTGAAGAAAAAAAGCAGTTGGTGGAAGTGGAATTGAAGCGTTATCTGAACACTTTGGAAGTTCCTCGGCGGTTAAAGGACTCCATGCTTTATTCATTGGAAGCAGGTGGGAAAAGATTGCGTCCGATCCTCCTCTTGGCAAGCTACAAGGCATATGGCGGTGAAGGAGATAAAGCACTTTCCGCTGCGGCAGGACTCGAAATGGTACATACCTATTCATTGATCCATGATGACTTGCCTGCAATGGATGATGACGACTTGAGAAGAGGAAAGCCGACCAATCATAAAGTGTTTGACGAGGCAACAGCGATATTAGCCGGTGATGCCCTCCTTACTTACAGTTTTGAAATCATACTGAATGATCCCCAGTTGAACGGTGAAGAAAAATTATCATTGACTAAGGCATTATCGCATGCTGCCGGTCCTGCTGGTATGGTCGGGGGACAAATCCAGGATATGCAGGCTGAGAAAAACCCTGTGACCTTGGAAGAACTGGAAACCATCCATGACATGAAGACCGGTGAGTTATTGAAATTTGCAGTATATGCTGGTGCATACCTTGCTAATGCAAATGAAAAACAACTCGGACATATCCAACAGTTCGCCTATTATCTTGGTTTGATCTTCCAAGTACAGGATGACATTCTTGATGTTACAGGCGAGGAGGATAAAATAGGCAAAGCGGTTGGCAGCGACCAAAATAATGAGAAAAGTACCTATCCGAAGCTTTTAGGATTGGATGGAGCAATCGATAAGAAATACAGGTATGTACAACAAGCAAAGGCAGCCTTGGAATCGGCGGGTGCAAATGGTACTTTACTGGAATCATTGGCTGACTTTTTCAGTGAAAGGGATCATTAGCAGTTTGTAGCGACAAGTGATAAATTATGATATAATGTAATTAATCAAGGGATGGTGCAGTATTCTAGTCAGTCTTCCTCTCCTGAAGGCGGGCCTAAAAATCCGCTAAAGGGCACATCGATGAAGTTCCTTGTGCAGGCTTGAGGCGCCCAGCCTTGGGTCTGTGCTGGGAGTTAAGGTTTTCGGGCGATCCGCAAAGGCATGTGGGCGTTGACCCGATTACCGCGGAGGCCCATCTCTGTCGTGGTTTCTAAGCCTAGCAACCATGATGGAATGGGGTATGAACCTGCATAATAAGGAAAGGGATACCTTATTTGCAGCGTAGCCTGCCTTGAGTGGTGTTGAGGGGATTAGGTCCTTAAATTGCAGGTCTGGTGGCCACTGCCCTGCGATTTTCTTTCCTATGAAATCAGCACTGCAAAAGAGGCTAGGGAGCAGGCAGAGGCTGCTGAGGAAATCTCCTAGACTGTTCGATGACATCCAAAAGGGATTATAGTGTGGACTAAGTGGTAATCCAGTCGAACTACCGGAGACGGAGTTCAGATGGGTTTAAAGGGGAACCGCCTGCATGGCAACATAGGGTATCCATCTGGGAAAACCTACTGGACCTAAGCCGCAGTTTTAACCTTTTGGGTGACCATTCCTTACTTACATAATGAATAATCGGGGTTGACCATGAACAACAAATTAAAAAAATCTTTGAAATTCAGTTTTACCATTGCCGTTATCACATTTGTGTTAGCGGCTATTTTTTCAGTCGTTTCATCATCCCTCTTGAATGACGTCATTTGGATTGTCGGGTTGGTGATCGTATTGATTATTGTATTGATTGGTGTGTTTTTCGATATGCTTGGTATTGCAGCTACTGCTGCCGATGAAAAGCCATTCCACGCAATGGCTGCAGAAAAAGTGAGTGGTGCTAAACAAGCGGTGATGATCACGCGAAATGCAGATAGGTTTGCCAGCTTTTGCAACGATGTGATTGGAGATATATCTGGGATTGTCAGCGGAACCGCTTCCGCTATTGTTGTCCTGCAGATTGCCAGGATATTCGGGGACGGAGAAGGTTCAGCTTTACAACTGGTTTTATCCACTATACTGACAAGCTTGGTGGCGGCGCTTACGGTTGGAGGGAAAGCTGTGGGTAAAACATTGGCAATACATTCTTCGACCAACATCATTTTTATGGTAGGCAGAATTGCTGCATGGATGGAGGATCATTTAAAAATCAACATCCTATCCAACAATAAGAGGAAGTAAGAGAAATAAACGTCCGCATATGGGCGAAAAAAGGGATTTAGTGAAATGGTTAAAAAACGATTGGACGAACTATTAGTGGAGCGGGAATTAGTTGAGACAACAGATAAGGCCAAGCGGGTAATCATGGCAGGAAATGTTTTTTCCCAACAGGAACGGATGGATAAACCCGGAATGAAAGTAAATGATTCGATTCCGTTGTCGGTAAAAGGAAAGGATATACCGTACGTGGGACGTGGTGGTCTTAAGCTTGAAAAGGCTTTACATGTGTTTAATCTGTCTGTATCGGGGAAAACAATGATGGATATTGGTTCCTCAACAGGAGGTTTTACAGATTGTGCCCTTCAAAATGGTGCGCGCCTTTGTTACGCCATTGATGTTGGATACAATCAGCTTGACTGGAGGCTGAGAAACGACGATCGAGTTATCGTGATGGAACGGACGAACTTTCGGTATGTTACCCAGGAAATGTTGGGATACGGCAAGCCAAACATGGCAACAATCGACGTTTCATTCATATCTGTCAAGAAAATGCTTCCTGTCTTGAGAGAACTCCTGGAAGCCAATAGTGATGTGATCGTACTGATAAAACCACAATTTGAAGCCCGCCGTGAGGAAGTCGGAGAAAAGGGAATTATACGTGATAGGACTGTTCATCAGCGGGTAGTAGAAGAGATACTTGGATTTGCCGAACAGCAAGGTTTCCAGGTTCATGGTCTCACTCACTCTCCCATCACAGGCGGAGATGGAAATATCGAATTTCTGGGACATCTTGGTTGGGAAAAAGAGGAAGAAAGACAAAAAATGTCTGAAACGCTAATAACTACTGTAGTGGATGAAGCTCATGAGGCCTTACGTGCAGGATAAGAATAATAAAGAATTCCAAGAGAAAAGGAGGTGGAAATGATGAGTAAGGTTCAGCGTCATATCAAGATAAGAGAATTGATTACCGAAAGAGAGATCGAGACACAAGATGAACTCGTGGATCTGTTGAAGGGGCTTGGATATAATGTCACCCAGGCGACTGTATCTAGGGACATTAAAGAACTACACCTTGTCAAGGTTCCTTCGAAAAACGGTGATTACAAATATAGCCTTCCTGCAGATCAGCGTTTCAATCCATTAGAGAAACTCAAAAGACTTATCATGGATGCGTTTGTGAAAATCGATCATGCAAGTCACTTTATTGTGCTCAATACACTCCCAGGTAATGCCCATGCGATTGGTGTACTTGTTGATAATCTTGACTGGGATGAAATAATGGGCACCATTTGCGGGGATGACACCTGTCTCATCATCTGTAAAAGCGAAGAAGACAGCGTCAAGATCAAAGAACGCTTTCTGGAGATGTTGTAAGTCTTTTAGGGTAGAGGTGAATAACAATGCTAACAGAGCTGTCCATACGCGACTTTGCCATCATTGATCAGGTGTCCATGACGTTCAACGAAGGATTGACTGTTCTAACTGGTGAAACGGGTGCAGGTAAATCAATCATCATTGATGCTGTTCAATTGCTTGCCGGAGGCCGGGGCTCCGTCGAGTTTGTCAGGCATGGCGCGAAGAAGGCTGAAATTGAAGGATTGTTCACTATAGAGGCAAATGACCATCCCATATACGAAAAAAGTGAACAATACGGTGTAGAAATCCAGGATGGACAGATTGTACTGCAACGGGTTATCACAGCAAATGGGAAAAGTATTTGTCGGGTAAATAGTAAGCTCGTAACGCTGGCGATCCTCAAAGAATTTGGCAAGACACTTATCGACATACACAGTCAGCATGAAACCCAGTCTTTGATGGACCCGGAGAATCATATCAATCTGCTGGATCTTTACGAACCGAAAAAGATTGCCAAGGCAAAACAAGAATATACATATCTTTATGAGAAATTGAGCATGTTAAGAAAGAAATATAGGCAACTAAATGACAATGAACAAGAAATGGCTCACCGATTGGACCTCCTTGAGTTTCAGCAAAAAGAATTGGAGCAGGCAAATCTTGCACCTGATGAGGATAAAGAGCTAGAAGAAGAGCGAGCGACCCTTGCCAACTATGAGCGTATTTACCAGAGTCTTCAGGATACCTATACAGCCCTATATGGAGAGCATAGAGGGTTGGATTGGCTGAATCAGGCCCAGATGGCCATACAGGATGCGAAGGATTACGATCCCTTTATATCGGAAAAGGCTGACGAGATCAGCAGCAACTACTACATTTTGGAAGAGCTGACTTATCAAATTCGCAATCATATTGATAGTCTGGAGTATGATCCTTCCCGGTTGAATGAAATAGAAGCAAGACTGGATGAAATAAACAGGCTAAAGAAAAAGTACGGCCCGACTGTCAACGAAATCCTGGAATATTATGCACAAATAGAAGAAGAAATGGAAGAGATCACGAATAAGGAT
The DNA here is from genome assembly GCF_042643145.1 of Virgibacillus xinjiangensis. Taxonomy (NCBI): domain Bacteria; kingdom Bacillati; phylum Bacillota; class Bacilli; order Caryophanales; family Bacillaceae; genus Virgibacillus; species Virgibacillus xinjiangensis. Next base: position 191,357 of record NZ_JBHRSA010000004.1, on the reverse strand, counting down.
TCCCATTTGAGCAATTTAGCCAACCAGATCCAAGAGATCGCTCAAGATGCCTACCTGGAAGCCAAACAATTGCATGATATACGTAAACATGCTTCCGACTCCCTTGTAGAAGAAGTTCATAAAGAATTGAAGAGCTTGTATTTGGAAAAAGCGACGTTCTCCATTTCCTTTGCAGAAGAACCAGCAGGTGAAGACAAGGCGAAGTTACTGCACACAAATGGATTTGACCAGATTCGATTCATGATTTCGACTAACCCTGGAGAACCACAGAAAGCACTGAATAAAGTTGCTTCGGGAGGGGAGATGTCGAGAATTATGCTGATCCTGAAAAAAATTTTTGCTAAACATCAAGGGGTAACCAGTGTTATATTTGATGAGGTCGATACAGGTGTGAGCGGACGTGTTGCCCAAGCCATAGCGGAAAAGATTGTCCAAGTCTCCAAGGATTCCCAAGTTCTGTGTATTACCCATCTGCCTCAGGTTGCTGCAATGGCGGATACACACAAATTCATCGAAAAAAGGCAAGAAAAAAACCGTACATCCACGTTGGTATCAGAACTGTCGTCCGAACAGCAGGTAGAAGAACTGAGCAGGATGATTACAGGTACGAAATTGACGGAAACCGCCAAAGAACATGCAAAAGAGCTGTTAGAGCTTGCTTCCTCATTTAAATCACATACCGTATGAATTCCGGCCGGGGAACGTTTCCCCGGCTATTGTTATACTTGAATTCCGCGATAATTGACTGGAAAAGATAAACATCTTTCTTATGTTTCACCAGTTTAAAATACCTGCCAAAAGGTCAAATTAGGAGTACAGAAATTAAAAATGGTGGTATGGGGTAGGAATACGAGGAGTGTGAATCAATGGACTGGAATAAAAAAAATAGATGGCGAATGTGTTCCGGTATGCTTATTTTGTTAGCATTATTGGCAATTCCCTTCATTACCCCTATTCAAAAATATATTGCAATTCCCACAAATATTGTCACCTTTGAAAGTCAAACTCCCGTTGAATTACCTGAATTAGGAGATAGTGCTGCTGTCAGTACAAATGATGACAGCATACAGGCAATAGACAGTTCTGCATTTTACGCAAAGGAGCCCGGGGACAGCGAACTTTTTTATGAAGTAGCTGGTTTTCCTGTTAAAAAGGTCAATGTTTCTGTCCTGAATGATGTGGAAGTCATACCTGGTGGCCAGTCCATCGGTGTTCAGTTGAACACCCTCGGTGTTCTGGTAGTTGGACATCACTTAGTTAATAGCACTGAAGGAACCGTATCTCCAGGAGAAGAGGCTGATATTAAAGTGGGGGATATGATTGTAGAGATAAATGATGAACCAATTGAATCCATGGAAAATGTAAAACCACTTGTTGAAGAAGCAGGTAAGAACGAGGAGAAATTGGAAATAACCTTAAAAAGAGGGAAAGAAACCGTCGAAACCACCCTCGAACCAGTCAAGGACAATAAAGAAGATGAATATAAAATAGGTGTTTATATAAGGGATTCGGCTGCAGGAATTGGAACGATGACATTTTACGATCCTAAATCCCATAATTATGGAGCCTTGGGACATGTCATTTCCGATATGGACACCAAAAAACCGATTGAAATTAATGATGGAACAATTGTCCGCTCTTCTGTAACATCAATTGAAAAAGGGAATAATGGAACGCCTGGTGAAAAGCAGGCCAAATTTTCCCTGAAAGAAAATCAAATCGGAAGCATCACAAAGAACAGCCCGTTCGGTATCTTCGGCGAGCTGAACGATCCGATCGACAATGGAAGTTATGAGGAGCCGATGCCGGTAGCTCTTTCCCATGAAGTGGAAGAAGGTCCCGCAAAAATTCTAACCGTGCTGGAGGGGGAAGAAGTAGAGGAATTTGACGTAGAAGTAGTTAGCAGTGTACCTCAAAAGTTTCCAGCTACTAAAGGAATGGTCATACAGATAACAGACGAAGAATTATTGGATAAAACAGGTGGCATTGTCCAAGGAATGAGTGGGAGCCCAATTATACAGAATGGTAAAATAATTGGAGCAGTAACGCATGTATTTGTCAATGATCCCACTTCCGGATATGGAGTGCATATTGAATGGATGCTCCAAGAAGCTGGGGTGGAACTATACAATCAGCAGGAGAAAGAGAAGGCTAGTTAATCGGAGACTTGCTATTGGATTGAATTCCAATGCAAGTCTTTTTCAAATTTTTTAACATTTAGTTGGAAAATTATGCTATACTACTTTTAGAAATAATATTCGACAAAAAGACATTCAAAATAGCAAAACATACCGATTTTCTTCGATATACAGAGAAATACCAAGATATTTTAAAAAATCCCAATGTTTTTCCAGAATATGAAGGATATTTAAAACTTTTGTTGAATATATACTATGGATAAAAGACAGTATTAGATAAGGGAGGACTTTTTTGGTGGAAAAAATTTCTGTATGTCTTGTGGATGACAATAAAGAACTGGTACAGCTGATGGAAGATTATTTTGAGGAGCAACCGGATATTGATGTAATCGGTACTGCGTATAACGGCAGGGACTGTTTGAATATGCTTGATGACTTGCAGCCTGACGTAGTAATCCTGGATATCATTATGCCCCATATTGATGGGCTGGCAGTCTTGAATACCTTAAGGTCGTCAGATAGGAAAAAGACCCCACAGGTTATCATGCTCACTGCCTTTGGACAAGAAGAAGTAATGAAAAAAGCAGTTGCACTTGGGGCCTCCTATTTTGTACTAAAACCGTTCGATTTGGATAATCTTGCCGACCAAATCCGTCAAATTGAAGGGAATACTGCCATACCTTCCAACTCGAGGAATTTAGTCAGAAAGGAAAGGCAGGGCAAAGATATCGAAGCGAGCATTACGAATATCATCCATGAAATCGGCGTGCCTGCACATATCAAAGGTTATATGTATCTACGTGAGGCGATTACCATGGTTTACAATGACATTGAGTTGCTTGGGTCCGTTACCAAAGTATTGTACCCGGATATCGCCAAGAAATTTAATACTACAGCTTCCCGTGTGGAAAGAGCGATTCGTCATGCTATTGAAGTAGCCTGGAGCAGGGGCAACATTGATTCCATTTCAGCGTTATTTGGCTATACGGTAAGTGTTTCCAAAGCAAAACCGACCAATTCGGAATTTATTGCAATGGTAGCTGACAGATTGCGGCTGGAACACAGGGCAAGCTGATGGAAGAAAAGCAAAAAATATTACTGTACACGGCATCCTAGCTGTATACAGTAATATTTTTTGGTCATTTGCCAACTATTTATTCAAAAAAGGCAGTGTATAATGATTGCAGGCCGCGCTGCAGCCCTTCTGATTCGATGCCAAACATCATGGACACCTCTGAAGAGCCTTGGTTGATCATTTCTATATTAACATTAGCTGAGGAGATGGCAGTCGTTGCCCGTTGAGCAATACCAATCGTACTTACTAGCCCTTCCCCTACAACCATGATCATTGCAAGGTCCCGATGAATGTCTATCTTTTCCGGCTTCAGTTCATTTTTCATCCGATCCAACACCCTTTTTTCCTTTTCAGGTGTCAATAAGCTTTCACGGATAATGATGGACATATCATCAATACCGGATGGAGCATGTTCAAAAGAAACTTCTTCATCTTCAAGAATCTGGAAGAGTTTCCGACCAAAACCAACTTCCCTGTTCATGAGGAATTTGCTTATATAGATGCTGCAAAAGCCGGTATCGCTCGCAATCCCAACCACGCATTTATCACTTTCCTTCTTTTCAGCCACGATATTAGTCCCCGGTGCATGCGGATTATTTGTGTTTTTGATGCATACAGGAATACCTTTTTCAAACGCAGGAATCAAGGCTTCGTCATGGAATACGGAGAAACCTGCATAGGAAAGCTCTCTCATTTCCCGATATGTCAAAGTAGTTATTTCTTTTGGATTGTCCACGAGTGTAGGGTTAACCGTATATACAGAATCTACGTCGGTAAAGTTCTCATAGAGCTCCGCCTGTACCCCAGCTGCTACGATAGCACCTGTGATGTCAGACCCGCCGCGGGAAAAGGTAATCAATTCACCTTCCGTGGTGTAGCCGAAAAATCCGGGAATGACAAAAATTCCGTCTTTTTCTCTTAAAGAATAGATTTTCGAGAAGCTTTCATCCAATATATGTGCGTTTCCTGGCTCATTACTTACAATGATGCCTGCTTCTTCGGGATTTATGTAGGAAGCATTTTCTCCGAGGGACGCAAGATAGCCGCTAAGTATTTTTGCTGAGCTGTCTTCTCCTACGGCTTTTAATGAATCTAATTTAAGTTCGATGGAAGTATCTTTTTCCAATACCTTCTCTATTGTCCTTCTGATATCTTCCAAGATATTCTCCGAAAGCTCTAGATCTTCAATGATTTCTTTGAACCGGCCCATAACCTTGTTTATATAGTGTGTGTATTCTTCACCGTGCTTATAGGCTTCTCCTAATTGAATGAGGATATCTGTCACTTTCTCATCTCCGGAATACCTTTTGCCTGGAGCGGAAACCACCACAAATTTTCGATTAGCGTCCGAACGGATGATTTCTGCTACTTTTTGTAATTGTACTGCATTAGCGACTGAACTGCCGCCAAATTTAGCGACTTTCATGGAATTTCCCCCTATGTCGAATATTTTTATTTTTTTATCATAACACAGCTGCTAAGGACTGTTAAGTAAGACCGGGTATATGATACCAACCCTCCCTTACTTCTCATCCTTTTTTTTTTGCTGTCTTTTTCGGTCCCTATGTACAACAAACCCTGCTATAAACCCAATGCCGGCTATAAACAGGAGGAACCCCGCTGCAAATTGGATCATGGTGTGCATGAATACGCTGTACACCTCATCGAATAAGGTATCCCTCATCAATTTGATTCCTAGTGCTGCGATAACTCCTGGTATTAACAAAACGACGATGGCAAAAATTCTGATCATGATGATCCCTCTTTATTAGATAAACTTTTATCAGTATAACAAAAATTGCTTCAAATAGAAACAAACCTTTATTTGCTAAAACATGCAGGCTATCGTATGATGGAATCATGCAAATTCATGCAAGGTGGGGTGCTATGAAACGTGTTCTTATTGTTGGCGCTGGAAAGGGAGGAACAGCTCTGCTGGAGATTCTTCGTGCTACAAGGCGGATGCAAATACTTGCAGTTGTAGATAGAAGAGAGGGGGCGCCTGGCCTTCAAATAGCAGCAGCGTATGGTTTGCCAACCGGACAGGATTGGTCTGAATGGATAGACCAAGCTGACATTATTGTAGAAGCTACCGGAGACGAAACTGTATTAGATGAATTGAAACAGAAGAAAGGGATGGATGCGGTCATCATCCCAGGTTCGGTTGCTTATGTCATTTCTGAACTTTTTGAAGAAAAAGAGTCATTGCTTGAACAGCTACGAATGCAAATGAGGAACCAGGACAGGATCCTGAACAATATCCGTGATGGTATGATTGTCATCGATCAAAAGGGGATTGTGCAATTTATCAATAAAAGTGCGGAGAGAATAGTCGGAATAAAAAAGGATCACTTCATAGGAAAACAAGTGGACGATGTAGTTCCAAACTCCCGCTTGCCTCAAGTACTCCGCACGGAAAGAAAAGAAGTCAATCAAAAACTCATGCTGAAGAACGGGAAAAAAGTTATATCTACGCGAATACCTATAGTTGATTCCGAAAAGAAGCTGGTTGGAGCTTTTTCCGTGTTTAAGGATATAACCGAAGTGGTGAATCTGGCGGAAGAGAATACCGACCTTAAAGAAATCAAAACAATGTTGGAAGCAATCATCCAATCTTCTGATGAAGCGATCAGTGTTGCAGATGAACATGGTAATGGTTTGATCATCAATCCTGCTTACACGAGGATCACAGGACTTAGAGAATCGGATATTATTGGAAAGCCTGCCACCGTTGATATTTCTGAGGGAGAAAGCATGCACATGAAAGTTTTGAAAACCAGAAGGCCGGTAAGAGGAGTGCGGATGAAACTTGGTCCGTCGAAAAAAGATGTGGTGGTCAATGTAGCCCCGATTATTGTGGATGGAAAGATAAAGGGAAGTGTCGGCGTACTTCATGACGTGTCAGAAATACAGTCATTGACAAGAGAATTACAGCGTGCAAGGCAGATCATCAGAAACTTGGAGGCAAAATATTCTTTCCATGATATTATCGGTGATTCCCCGGAAATGAAACTTGCTCTGGAACAGGCGAAAGTAGGCGCAAAAACTCCGGCAACGGTCCTGCTGCGGGGAGAGTCCGGGACAGGCAAAGAACTTTTCGCACATGCAATCCATAACGAAAGTGATCGGAAGCATAATAAATTCATTCGTGTAAATTGTGCTGCCATTTCTGAATCCATTCTGGAGAGTGAACTCTTTGGTTATGAGGAGGGAGCATTTTCAGGGGCGAAGCACGGAGGGAAGAAAGGTCTCTTTGAAGAAGCAAACATGGGAAGCATCTTCCTGGATGAAATTGGAGAACTATCCCTTCATATGCAGGCAAAGCTTCTGAGGGTTCTGCAGGAACATGAAATTGTGCGGGTAGGGGGGACAGAACCAGTATCCCTTGATGTAAGAGTGATCGCAGCAACTAATGTCAACCTGGAAAAGGCTGTCATGGCGAAAACATTTCGCGAGGATTTATATTATCGGCTGAATCGGCTGCCGATTTTCATACCTGCGTTAAGAGAGAGGATTTCCGATTTGCCCGCACTTGCTGAACACTCTCTTCGGAAATTGAATCAAGATTACGGTAGAAGTGTCAGAGGCTTGGAACAAGAGGCCTTAGGTTATTTAAAGACGTACCAATGGCCGGGAAACATCAGGGAATTGGAAAATGTGATCGGCCGGGCTATGATTTATATGGATATGGGAGAAGAGATGATCAAAAGAAAACACCTTCCATCATTTGGAGGGAGCGTCGAAGAATATTCTCCACCAGTGTCTGGGCAGACAGATACGAGAACCCTCCAGGAGGCTACTGAAGCATTTGAGCGCAGATATATTCAGGAAGCTTATAAGAGGAACGGTTTTAATAAAACGCAGACAGCCAAAGAGTTGAATGTGTCCATACGAAATCTGTACTATAAGATAGAAAAGTACAAATTAGATTAAATTGCATGCAAAAAATTGCGTTATTGCAAAAAAATGCATTGGGATCTCAGGTGGATGAAGCGCTTACAACGTCGAAGTATTGGCACGGTTTTTGCTTTATATCTCATGAAGGGGGAGGAACATGAACACATTAGCATCCTTGAAAGATATGATACCTAATCGGCAGAAGAAAGTTGCCGTTGCCCATGCAGCAGACCAGGGTATACTAAGAGCAGTTAAAAAGGCATTAGAACTAAATTTGTGTGAATTCCTCCTAGTGGGGGATGAAGTGGATATTGCAGCCGCGGCTCAGCAAGCGGAATTGGATATTCTCCAGGCGGGCATTACCATCAGACATGTCGGCCGGACAGAGTCTGTTGCTGGAGAGGCAGTTGCCGCCGTAGCAGAAGAAGAAGCCCAACTGGTAATGAAAGGCAGCCTTCCGACAAAAAACCTGCTGCGGGCAGTTTTGGATAAAAACAGGGGATTGCGAACAGGAAAAGTACTCTCACATACGGCGCTATTTGAAATCCCTGCTTTGGACCGGCTGCTGTTATTAAGTGACGCTGCTTTAAACATTACACCGTCTTTGAAGGAGAAAGAGCAAATCATTCATAACTCAGTCGAAGTAGCCCGGGGAATTGGTATGACCACACCCAAGGTGGCTTTGCTTGCTCCGGTCGAAACCGTCGATGAATCCATGCAGTCTACCATGGATGCTGCGTTATTGACTCAAATGTACAGAAGAGGGCAAATATCCGGTTGTGTCGTCGATGGGCCATTGGCATTTGATATTGCGATTTCTACAGAGGCAGCCGACCAAAAAGGAATCGTCTCAGATGTTGCCGGAAAGGCAGATGTTCTTATTGTTCCGACAATAGAAGCGGGAAATATGCTGTATAAATCATTCATTTACACCGGAAGGGCACAGGTTGCCTCTATCATCAGTGGGGCAAAAGTTCCTGTCGTACTCACTTCCAGGTCGGATTCCGCTCAGAGCAAACTAAATTCGTTGATGTTGGGTTTGGCATCTGCGGATAAGATATAGGAGGCAATAATAATGGAAATATTTAATTACATGGAAAATGCTGATTATGAGCAATTAGTGTTTTGCCAGGATAAAAACTCGGGTTTGAAGGCCATTATTGCAATTCATGACACAACTTTAGGGCCGGCATTGGGCGGCACTAGGATGTGGACCTATGACTCCGAAGAAAAAGCGATAGAAGACGCGTTGCGGCTAGCTAAAGGAATGACGTATAAAAACGCAGCAGCCGGACTGGACTTAGGCGGAGGTAAGACGGTGATCATTGGTGACCCGAAAAAGGATAAGAACCCAGAGATGTTCCGTGCTTTCGGCCGGTACATTCAGGGACTGAATGGACGATATATCACAGCAGAGGATGTAGGAACCACCGAAGAAGATATGGACCTTATCCATTTGGAAACAGACTTTGTTACAGGTATCTCCAAAACTTCCGGTTCTTCAGGCAATCCTTCACCCGTGACAGCATATGGGGTCTACAAAGGGATGAAGGCTGCTGCAAAAGCTGCTTATGGAAACGACTCCCTACAAGGTAAGACTGTAGCAGTACAGGGGGTAGGGAACGTCGCCTTTCGGTTATGCGGATATTTGCATGAAGAGGGTGCAGATTTAATTGTAACAGACATCCATAAAGAAGCTGTAGAGCGCGCAGTTGAAGCATACGGAGCCAAGGCTGTGGATCCGGAGGACATTTATGAGGTCGATTGCGATATCTATGCACCATGTGCATTGGGAGCCACAATCAATGACGATACAATACCCAAGCTGAAAGCAAAAGTTATTGCAGGTTCAGCCAATAATCAGCTGAAAAACTCAGAGCATGGCAAAACTCTCCACGAAAAAGGAGTGATTTATGCACCAGATTATGTGATCAACTCTGGTGGAGTCATTAACGTGGCGGATGAACTGCAAGGGTATAACCAGGAACGGGCGATGAGGAAAGTTGAGACAATTTACGACAGCCTAACTAAAGTCTTCCAAATTTCGCACAGGGATAATTTACCAACCAATATCGCGGCTGATCGTATGGCAGAAGAAAGGATTCAGTCGGTCCGTAATTCCACGAATCAATTCCTGTTGAACAATCAAAATATTTTAAGCAGAAGGAAAAACAATAGATAGCTGTTATGGAGGTTTGCGTGGTGTATCAAAGTTTTAGAGTGCTTGTGATCAATCCTGGCTCCACTTCCACAAAAATAGGTGTATTTGATGATGAAATCTGTATCTTTCAGAAAACGATCAGGCATCAGGCCCAGGAATTGCAACAGTACAACCGAGTTATTGACCAGTATGACTTCAGAAAAAAGGTCATACTGGAAAACTTGGATTATGAAGGGATCAATATCTCAAAGCTTCATGCAGTATGCGGACGCGGAGGGCTGTTGAAACCGATTGAAGGCGGAACCTATTTGGTGAATGATGACATGCTTTATGATCTGAAAGTTGGGTTGAATGGAGAGCATGCTTCTAATTTGGGAGGGATCCTCTCCTATGAAATAGCCTATGGCTTGAATATACCTGCCTACATTGTCGATCCAGTGGTGGTTGATGAACTCGAGGAAGTCGCGAGGTTCTCTGGCGTCCCAGATATTCCGCGAAAAAGTATCTTTCATGCATTGAACCAAAAGGCAGTTGCCAGAAAAGCGTCAACAGAACTTGGCAAATCCTATCAGGAATTATGTATGATCGTGACCCATATGGGAGGGGGGATTACGGTAGGGGCCCATCGTCATGGAAGGGTTGTAGATGTCAACAATGGGTTGCACGGGGATGGTCCGTTTTCTCCTGAAAGAGCTGGAACTGTTCCAGCGGGTGATCTGGTTCAACTGTGCTACTCAGGAGAACTGTACAGAGATGAAGTGATGAAGAAGCTGGTAGGTGAAGGTGGCTTAATGGCCTACCTTGGCACAACCGATGCAATGGAAGTCGAAAAGCGAATAGAAAAGGGAGATAAATTTACAGAGCAAGTGTATGAAGCTATGGCTTATCAGATTTCAAAGGAAATTGGTGCAATGGCTGCTGTTCTAGAGGGGAATGTGGATGCCGTCGTACTAACAGGAGGACTCGCGTATAGTAAGCTGCTTATCCATATGATTACCAAAAGGGTGAAATGGGTAGCAGATATACTTACTTACCCAGGTGAAAATGAGTTGGAGGCGCTCAATGAAGGAGTGCTGAGGGTCCTTCGAGAGGAAGAACAGAGTAAGGTATACCCACACAACTAATCGATAAAGGAGTTATCTACATATGACAAAAGATTATGATCTCGTCGTATTGGGAGGAGGCACAGGGGGATATGTTGCTGCCATCCGCGCTTCCCAGCTTGGAATGCAGGTAGCAGTAGTAGAAAAAGGAGAGCTTGGTGGGACCTGTCTTCATCGTGGCTGTATCCCTTCGAAGGCGTTATTGCGCAGTGCAGAAGTGTTCAGGCTGGCTGGGGAATCTGAAGATTATGGGGTGGAAACAGGGGCTCCATCATTGAATTTCACCCGTGTCCAGCAGCGAAAGCAAGGAATTGTGGACACTCTCCACAAGGGCGTGAAGGGACTGATGAAAAAAGGGAAAATCGATGTATACCATGGTTTTGGCCGAATCTTAGGTCCTAGCATCTTCTCTCCTATTCCAGGAACAATTTCGATTGAATACGAGAATGGAGAAGAGAATACGATGATCGTTCCTAAAAATGTACTCATAGCAACAGGGTCTCGACCATCATCTCTGCCAGGACTTCCGGTGGACGGCATTGATGTGATGACTTCTGATGAGGCATTGTCGCTGGATAAGCTTCCTGACTCAATCTTAATTATAGGTGGAGGAGTCATAGGTATTGAGTGGGCTTCTATGTTATGTGATTTCGGTGTCAAGGTGACAGTACTGGAATACCTCGACCGTATCCTTCCTTCCGAGGATAAGGAGATTGCCGCTGAGGTAGAAAAACAGCTGGCAAAAAGAGGAGTGGTATTCAAAAAGGGAAGGAAAGTTAACCCCGAAACACTGGAAATTGGAGAAGGTGTCTCTATTAAAGCAGAAAATGATGCACATGAAGAGGTCTTCCATGCTGAAAAATTGCTGGTCTCCGTAGGGAGAAAGGGCAACATCTCCAATATTGGCTTGGAAAATACAGATATCAATACAGAAAAAGGTTATATTGAGACCAATGATTTTTATCAAACGAAAGAGTCTCATATTTATGCCATTGGTGATGTAGTTGGCAGTGTTCAATTGGCGCATGCGGCTTCCCATGAGGGGATAATAGCGGTAGAGCATATGGCTGGTTTGGATCCGCTGAAAATAGATTATGAGCAAGTTCCTTCTTGCATTTATTCATATCCAGAAGCGGCCAGTGTTGGTTTGACAGAACAGCAGGCAAAAGACAGAGGCTTTGATCTGAAAGTAGGCAAATTTCCATTCCAAGCAATCGGCAAAGCTTTGGTTCACGGAGAGACGGGTGGATTTGTGAAAATCATTTCAGATATAGCAACAGATGATATTCTGGGAGTTCACATGACCGGACCTCACGTAACTGATTTGATATCTGAGGCAGGCCTTGCAAAAGTTATGGATGCAACCCCTTGGGAAATTGCATCTACTATACATCCACATCCGACCCTTTCCGAAGTTATCGGGGAAGCAGCGATGGCAGTGGATGGAAAACAAATCCATGGTTGATATTTAAAGGAGGTATCAGAATGGGAATAGCTCGACATAAAGCCTTGGGCTTAACCGACGAAACAGCATTGGAAATGTATAAAACCATGCTTCTTGCCAGAAAGTTGGATGAAAGAATGTGGCTATTGAACCGTGCAGGCAAGATTCCATTTGTTATTTCCTGTCAAGGACAGGAGGCGGCGCAGGTCGGTGCATCTTTTGCGCTGGATAGGAAGAATGACTTTACTGCCCCATATTACCGTGACCTGGGTGTTGTATTGGCATTCGGAATGACCGCCAAAGATTTAATGCTCTCAAGTTTTGCCAAGGCAGAAGACCCTAATTCCGGTGGGCGGCAAATGCCTGGACACTTCGGACAACGAAAAAACAGAATTCTATCCGGCTCGTCTCCGGTAACCACCCAAGTTCCTCATGCAGTTGGTGTTGCTCTCGCGGCAAAAATGGAAAAAAAGCGGATTGTTTCCTTTGCAACACTAGGTGAGGGTTCTTCCAATCAAGGTGATTTCCATGAGGGCCTCAATTTCGCGGGCGTTCATAAACTGCCTGTCATTACCATGGTGGAAAATAACCAGTACGCCATCTCCGTACCAGTCGAGAAGCAGATTGCGAGTAAGAATGTTGCCGATAGGGCGGCTAGTTATGGAATGCCAGGTGTTTCGGTAGACGGCAATGACCCTCTATCCGTATATGAAGCAGTCAAAGAAGCAAGAGACCGTGCTGTAAATGGGGAGGGGCCGTCATTGATTGAAGCAGTAACATACCGTTTTACCGCCCATTCTAGTGACGACGATGATCGCTCCTACCGGGAAAGTCAGGAAGTGGAAGAAGCTAAGAAGAAGGATGGCTTAAAAATGTTTGCTTCTTATCTGACAGAACAAGGAATATTAACTGACAAGATTGAAGAACGAATGTTGAATGACATAAAAAGAGCAGTAGATGAAGCCACTGACTACGCTGAAGATGCACCATACGCAGCAGCAGAGTCTGCCTTGGATTTTGTATATGAACAGTAGGGAGGGGTCATGAGATGCCAGTAATTTCGTATATTCAAGCAGTAACCACTGCTTTACGAGAAGAAATGCAGCGTGATGATAAAGTCTTTATCCTCGGTGAAGATGTTGGGAAAAAGGGAGGAGTTTTCCGGGCGACAGATGGGTTATATGAAGAGTTCGGGGAGTCGAGGGTGCTTGATACTCCGCTTGCGGAATCGGCCATCGCAGGAGTCGGAATCGGTGCGGCCATGTATGGGATGAGGCCGGTGGCGGAGATGCAGTTTGCTGATTTTATCATGCCGGCAGTAAACCAAATTATCTCGGAAGCCGCAAAAATGAGGTATCGCTCCAATAATGACTGGCAAGCTCCTATCACTATCCGTGCACCTTATGGTGGAGGAGTACATGGCGCTTTGTACCACTCTCAATCTGTAGAGGCGATTTTCGCAAATCAGCCTGGACTCAAGATCGTCATGCCTTCTACGCCGTATGATGTAAAAGGTCTACTGAAGGCGTCTATCCGGGATAATGATCCGGTATTATTCTTCGAGCATAAACGCGCTTACCGCCTGCTGAAAGGGGAGGTTCCTGAGGACGACTATGTCTTGCCTATTGGAAAGGCAGATATAAAAAGAGAGGGTACCGATGTAACAGTTATTACCTACGGACTTGCTGTCCACTTTGCCTTGCAGGCTGCCGAAAAGCTCGCCGAAGAAGGAATCGATGTTCATATCCTTGATTTGCGCACAATATACCCAATGGATAAGGAAGCGATCATAGCTGCAGCTCAGAAAACAGGAAAGGTGCTGTTGGTTACAGAGGATAACAAAGAAGGTAGTATTATTGGAGAAGCTGCGGCCATTATTGCTGAAAATTGCTTATTTGACCTTGATGCACCTATCAGTCGATTGGCGGGCCCAGATGTGCCTGCAATGCCTTATGCTCCACCGATGGAAAAATACTTTATGCTCAACCCAGATAAAGTGGAAGCTGCCATCAGAGACTTGGCAGAATTCTAGGATTGCTGCTATGTCCATACAGTAATGATTCGTAAAGGACTGCTGAAGGACGAATATGAAGGAGGGACTATCATGCCGACAGAAAAAATCAGTATGCCTCAATTAGGGGAGAGCGTTACAGAGGGAACGATCAGCAACTGGCTTGTCAAAGCAGGGGACCATGTGGATAAATATGACCCTATTGCCGAGGTGATGACCGATAAGGTTAATGCTGAGGTTCCCTCTTCCTTCTCCGGGACGATCACGGAGATTGTTGCTCAAGAAGGCGAGACAATCGAGGTCGGTGAACTTATATGCTACATAGAGACGGAAGGGCAAAGTGAGGAAGTCCCAACCGGGGAAGTAGCGAAAGAGCCTGGAAATACGGAGGCGGATGCACAGTCGGGACGAACGGAAGAAAAGTCTTCGATGAAAAAACGTTACTCACCAGCGGTATTGAGACTAGCACAGGAAAATGACATAGACCTGGAAGAGGTGGAAGGAACCGGAAGGCACGGAAGGATCACTCGGAAAGATATGGAGCGAATTATTGCTCAAGGGGGACCGGCTAATCGTTCCAATGTACTGGAAAAAAGCCGTCCTAAAGATGGAGAAACATCTGGCAAGAACTCAGAGGAAGAACCGAATATAACGGCCTCCTTGCCGTCAACAACCGAGAGTGGTGACACTGAAATCCCAGTAACAGGAGTCCGAAAGGCGATCGCCCAAAACATGGTACGGTCTACGCAAGAAATTCCCCATGCTTGGATGACTGTAGAAGTGGATGCAACGGAGATGGTTCGTTACAGAAGTAAAAAGAAAGATGAGTTTAAACAAAAAGAAGGGTACAGTCTTACTTTCTTTGCCTTCTTCGTAAAAGCTGTTGCTCAAGCACTCAAAGAATTTCCACAGCTCAATAGCACATGGGCAGGGGATAAGATTATTCAGCGCAAGGATATAAATTTATCCATCGCTGTAGCTAAAGATGAGGAATTGTTCGTTCCGGTCATCAAACATGCTGATGAGTTAAGTATAAAAGGGATTGCCAGGGAAATAAATGAGCTTGCAAATAAGGCCCGCAGCGGAAAACTCACCTCGTCTGATATGCAAGGGGGCACTTTTACCGTAAACAATACTGGTTCTTTTGGCTCAGTGTCCTCTATGGGAGTGATTAACCACCCACAGGCAGCTATCCTTCAAGTAGAATCGATTGTAAAACGCCCTGTAATTATAGACGATATGTTTGCGGCACGAGACATAGTGAACCTATCCCTCTCCCTGGATCATCGTATTCTTGATGGTCTTGTCTGTGGCCGCTTCCTTGCAAGGGTGAAAGAGATCATTGAAAATATCAATGATACTACTACTAGCCTATATTAAGGATATTGCCATTTTATTGAAAAACTAAAGTAAACTTGTTAAGCTATGTAATAAGAAACCAGTCTAATAAAAGGAGATTTGTCCTATGGATTTTAATTTATTCATGAATGACATCGTGGATGCAGCGCGTAAAGATATTCAGGAAGCCGGTTATCAGGAACTCACCACACCGGAAGAAGTGGATCAAGCCTTGAAACAGGAGGGAACTACCCTTGTAATGGTAAACTCCACTTGTGGATGTGCAGGCGGAGTAGCAAGGCCAGCTGCAGCCAATTCCATTCATTATGACAAACGCCCTGACCATCTTGTCACTGTATTCGCTGGACAGGACAGGGAAGCGACTGAAAGGGCACGTGAATATTTCGAAGGGTATCCGCCATCTTCCCCATCGTTTGCTTTGCTGAAAGACGGTAAAATCGTAACGATGTTGGAGCGTCATGATATTGAAGGTCATTCTACTATGGATGTGGTAGGCCAGCTTCAAAAAATTTACGATGAGCACTGTGAAGAGCTGTAACGAAAAGCAGTTTGATGGATCAAAGGAAGGGCTGGCAGAGCCCCGGATACATGCATTACCAGGAGGCTGCCTCTCACCAGTGAGGTTAGCCTCCTTTTTATAACAAAAGGATTTGTGAACGAGGGAGATATGATTGTGAAAGTCGGCTATCGTACCATCAAGACCGCAGCAGGAACTCCTATAGCTATTACGATTGCTCAGTTGTTCGGTGTATCAAACTTTGTATCAGCCGGTATATTGACCATTCTCTGTATCCAGCCTTCAAGAAAGCGTTCTTATTTAAGTGCATGGCACCGTCTGCTGGCATGTTTATTGGCCATTGTATTTTCTTTCGTCTTCTTTGAAATCTTTGGGTATAATCCAGTCTCTGTTGGACTTATGCTGCTGACTTTTATTCCTACGACTGTCTATTTTAAGGTTACCCCTGGGATTGCGACGAGTTCGGTCATCATATTGAATCTCTATGCAAGCGGGGCAATAACGGCTGCCTTCGTGTTAGACCAGCTGTTATTGATCGCTACCGGTATCGGAACAGCTTTACTTATGAATCTATATATGCCAAGCCTTGATAATGAATTGAACGTAAAGCAAAAGCAACTGGAAAAGAATTTTCAAGTCATATTATATGAAATAGCTCTGTATGTCAGAAATAAAGATATCGAGTGGGATGGCAGGGAAATCACCGAAACGGAGAGAATACTTGATAGCGCGGGAGACTTGGTAGAACGTGATAGAGAGAACCATCTACTGAGGAGTGAACATCCCTATAGGGAATACTTCCGCATGAGAGCAAGACAATTCGAACTCCTTCAACGGATGATGCCGTTGGTTACAAAACTGCCGAATCAGGTGGTCACTTCTGAAAAAATTGCGTCTTTTTTCGAAAAGCTGGCAGAAAATGTCACTCCAGCAAACAGGGCATCTGTTTTTCTGGAGGAGTTGGAAGAGCTGAAACAGGAGTTTGCTGCAGAAGATCTTCCGGTGACCAGAGAAGAATTCGAAATCCGTGCGAATCTTTTCCGGCTGCTTCATGAGATAGAAGATTACCTGCTGTTAAAGAAAAAATACAAAAAGAGTGATGTAAAGAAGGGGCAGAAAATTGCTAGAAGGTAAATGTATCCATTGTTTCGCCCTGTTTACAATCGGACTTTACAGTGGCAATTTATAAAGATGACTGGAACTTCATTGTCCCAGTCATCCTAGATATTAGATGAATAATGAAAATGCATAAGTGAATGTGGAAAGAAGCATAGCAATGATCATTATATATACCATGAATTTGACTCTGCGTTCACGTTTGGACCTTTTAGGTTTCGCTGCCACAGTAAAGACCCCCTTTTAACCCATCTGCTATTTTTATTTTAACTTTTATTTTTGTCATGGACAAGTAGCAAAAAATATTTAACAATAGAATGAACGGGAGATTATAAGGATCAATCGAAAGGGGATGGAGAAGATGACCGACCGAAAGGATGAAATGCAAAAAGAGAATTGGGAAAAGTCAGTGGATTCCGTATTAAAGCGCTTCCCTGAACGGAAAGACCCATTTACAACGTCATCAGACATAGAAGTGGATCGTTTATATGATGGGGGAAATGAAGTAGAACATGAACTTGGGTATCCAGGGGAATATCCATATACGAGAGGAATCCAGCCGACCATGTACAGGAGCAAGTTGTGGACCATGCGTCAGTATGCTGGGTTCGGCAGTGCTTCTGAGACTAACAAACGTTTCCGCTATCTATTGGACCAGGGGCAGACTGGGCTCTCGGTTGCATTTGATCTGCCGACCCAGATAGGCTACGATTCAGATGATCCGATGTCGGAAGGAGAGGTAGGTAAAGTAGGTGTTGCGATCGATTCCTTGAAGGATATGGAAAAGTTGCTGAACGGTATTCCTTTGGATAAGGTCAGTACTTCGATGACGATCAATGCGCCAGCCGCGATTCTGCTATGCATGTATATTGCAGTCGGAGAGAAGCAGGGTGTCCCTCCAGAAAAACTGACTGGAACCATTCAAAATGATATTCTGAAGGAGTATATTGCCAGGGGCACTTACATATATCCTCCAAAACCATCCATGCGCCTGATTACCAATATATTTGATTATTGCCAACAGTATGTTCCGCGATTCAACACCATAAGCATTTCCGGCTATCATATCAGGGAAGCAGGCTCGACTGCTGTACAGGAGGCAGCATTTACTTTGGCAAATGGCATGGCTTACGTGGACGCTGCGATAGAATCCGGGCTTGAGGTTGATTCGTTTGCCCCGCGTCTTGCTTTCTTTTTCAATGCTCATAACAATTTCTTTGAAGAGATTGCAAAATTCCGGGCTGCACGAAGAATTTGGGCTAAGATCATGAGAGAACATTATCAGGCGAATAATCCGAAAAGCTGGAAACTTCGCTTTCATACTCAGACAGGAGGATCCACCCTGACTGCCCAGCAACCGGATAATAATATTGTACGGGTTACACTACAAGCACTGGCTGCTGTACTCGGGGGAACACAAAGTCTTCACACCAATTCAAGAGACGAGGCTTTGTCATTGCCTACAGAAGAGTCTGCAAGGATTGCGCTCCGGACACAGCAGATTATCGGCTATGAAAGTGGTGTGGCCGATACCATCGACCCGATTGGCGGCTCTTATTATGTGGAAGCGCTCACTGACCAAATGGAAAAGGAAATCGATGCGTATCTCGAAGAAATCAAAGAAATGGGTGGGGCTGTACAGGCAGTAGAAGAAGGATACATGCAGCGAGAGATTCACCGGAACGCCTATGAAACGCAAAAGAAAATTGAGAAGCAGGAAGAAATAATCGTAGGGCTGAATAAGTTTGGGCTGGAAGAAGAAATAAATCCGGACCTGTTGAAAGTCGATGAGCAGCTGGAACAGTCCCAGGTTGAAGCGATTAAGGAACTGAGAGAAGAACGAAATACAGAAGAGGTGGAAAAAGCTCTTCATGCCATCCGCAGTGCTGCGGTTGATGAGAAGGAAAATCTCATCCCGCATATTTTAGAAGCTGTGAGGGTATATGCGACGGTAGGGGAAATATGTAATGTTTTAAGGGAAGAATTCGGAGAGTATTCAGGCATATAGAGGGGGAGTTATAGCATGGGAAAGATACGTGTATTGGTAGCAAAACCAGGCCTCGATGGGCATGATCGTGGCGCATTGGTTATTTCTCAAGCATTAAGGGATCATGGGATGGAGGTGATCTATACTGGTCTTCGACAATCTCCGGTACAGATCGCCCAGGCAGCCATCCAAGAAGATGTGGATGTAATAGGCCTATCATCATTATCAGGCGCACATAAGACACTCTTTCCAAAGGTTATAGATGAACTGGTGAAGAGAAATGCAGATGACATCCCTGTAGTGGGCGGAGGTGTCATCCCTACGGAAGATATCCCGTTTCTGCTGGAAAAAGGGGTGAAAAAGATATTCACCAGTGGATCTTCAACGGAAGCGTTGGCAAACTATATCAAGGATCTTATTCAACCCGATCGTCCCGGAGGACAGCGGCCGGAGAAGATTTCACATATTGGGATAGCGGTCGAAAATATCGATTCGGCGCTTCCTTTTTATTCAGACTCGGTAGGACTTGAACTGGAAGCTGTTGAGGAGGTACAAACGGAAGGAGTCAAAGTGGCCTTTTTAAAGATCGGTGAATCCAGAATTGAATTGCTGGAACCGCTGGATGACACGTCCCCGATCCGTAAATTCCTTGATAAGAAGGGAGAAGGCATCCATCACATTGCACTTGAAACAAGGGATATCAAAGAGCGGCTTCGTCAGCTTGCAAGCCAAGGCGTAAAACTGATTGATAACGATCCTCGACCTGGGGCACATGACACGCAAGTTGCCTTCCTTCATCCAAAGGCAGCTCATGGTGTGTTATATGAGCTTTGCCAACCGGCAGAAGGAAGTGAAGAATAATGGATATATTCGATAAGATCAATGAGTTGTATGATAAACGGCGTCAGGTGGAGCTCGGAGGGGGAGATGAACGGATTGACAAGCAGCATGAAAAAGGGAAGATGACAGCTAGAGAACGGATAGACTATCTTTTGGATGATGGTTCATTTGTCGAACTGAATCCATTCATTGAACACCGGTCGTCGGACTTCGGCATGGACACCAATAATGCAAAAGGGGAAGGTGTCGTCACCGGGTATGGAAAAATCTCTGGGAAACCAGTATATTTATTCGCACAGGATTTTACCGTCTATGGTGGAGCGCTGGGGGAAATGCATGGGAAAAAAATTGCGGCTGTAATGGATTTAGCCGCCAAGAATGGTGTTCCATTCATCGGTTTGAATGATTCCGGCGGTGCTCGTATCCAAGAAGGTGTTTCATCACTTGATGGGTATGGACAGGTCTTTTACCGGAACTCGATTTATTCTGGTGTAATCCCTCAAATCTCTGTAATCATGGGTCCGAGTGCCGGCGGTGCCGTGTACTCTCCAGCTATCACTGATTTTGTATTCATGGTGGAGAAGACCTCCCAAATGTTTATAACTGGCCCGAAAGTGATTGAAACAGTGACTGGGGAAAAAATTTCATCAGAAGGTCTGGGCGGGGCGGATATACATAATTCCAAAAGTGGAAATGCCCATTTCAAGGCGTCGAGGGAGGAAGAAGCATTAGATGCAGTATGCAAATTGATAGAGTATCTTCCAGCCAACAGTAAGGAAAAAGCTGATAAGCGGGAGACTCCTGAAATGGATGATTTCCGTCCCGACCTTACCGACATTGTGCCCTATAACGCTAGAAGCCCTTATGATGTCAAAAAAGTAATACGCCAGGTAGTTGACCAGGACAGCTTCTTTGAGATCCATAAAGACTTTGCGAAGAACATTGTTATCGGTTTTGCACGGATCAAAGGAGAGACTATCGGACTGGTATGCAATCAGCCGAAACATTTGGCAGGCGGACTAGATATCGATTCAAGCGATAAAGCAGCCAGGTTTATCCGATTCTGTGATTCTTTCAATATTCCCTTGATTACTTTTGAAGATGTTACCGGTTTCTTTCCAGGTGTCAAACAAGAGCATGGGGGTATCATCCGCCACGGTGCAAAGATACTGTATGCTTATTCAGAAGCAACCGTACCGAAAATTACTGTTATCACGAGAAAGGCATATGGAGGGGCGTATGTAGCCCTGAACAGTAAATCGATCGGAGCGGATCTGGTATATGCATGGCCGAACGCGGAGATAGCAGTAATGGGTCCGGATGGGGCTGCAAATATTATCTTTGCCAAGGAAATAGCTGAAAGTGAAAACCCGGAGCATACGAGACAGGAAAAGATAGATCTGTACCGTAAGAAATTTGCCAACCCTTATGTCGCAGCTGGTCTGGGAATGGTCGATGACGTAATTGATCCAAGGGAAACACGCATAAAGCTGGTACAGGCCTTGGAGATGCTGCATAATAAACAAGAGGAGCGGCCACAGAAAAAACACGGGAATATGCCGCTTTAATTCATCAAGTAATGGAGGAACATAGAATGGTCAGCATCAATGAAGAGAGACTGGTTGAAGAATTTTTTGACTTGGTACAAGTCGATTCGGAAACCAAAAATGAACGTGAAATAGCGGAAGTATTAACAAAGAAATTCACCGGCCTGGGAATCGATGTAGTAGAGGACAATTCCAAAGAACTCACCGGGCATGGTGCCGGCAATCTGATATGTACATGGAAGGGTACAACTCCTGGGGCGGATCCGATTTATTTCACCTCTCATATGGATACTGTGGTGCCTGGGAAAGCGATTAAACCGCAAATCAAGGATGGTTATATCGTTTCAGATGGTACAACGATTTTAGGAGCAGATGACAAGGCAGGCTTAGCTGCTATGATTGAATCCATACGTACGGTACAGGAAAATCAAATCCCCCATGGCGATATTCAATTTGTAATAACCGTCGGGGAAGAATCAGGGCTGGTAGGGGCCAAGGCGCTGGACCGTTCCCTGATTCATGCTGCATACGGATATGCACTTGATAGCAACGGAGATGTTGGGGATATTGTGGTGGCTGCACCGACACAAGCCAAAATCAATGCGATTGTCAAAGGGAAGACAGCACATGCAGGGCTGGCTCCCGAAAAGGGCGTTTCTGCCATCACTATTGCTGCGAAAGCTATCTCGAAGATGCCCCACGGTCGGATTGATGAGGAAACAACAGCAAACATTGGAAGATTCGAAGGGGGAAAGCAAACAAATATCGTTGTTGACCACGTCGAAATTTTAGCTGAAGCAAGGTCATTGAACCCTGAAAAAATGGAGCGGCAGGCAGCTAGAATGAAGGAAGCTTTTGAGGAGACAGCCCAGGATATGGGTGGATCGGCAGATGTTACGATAAAAGTCATGTACCCCGGGTACTCTCAGAAAGCTGGAGACAAAGTAGTGGAAACAGCCAGAAAAGCGGCCGAGAGCATCGGCAGAGAAAGTAAACTGCTCAAAAGTGGCGGAGGCAGTGATGCTAATATCATTGCTGGCTTCGGGATTCCTACGGTTAATCTAGCAGTGGGTTATGAAGAGATCCATACAACAAATGAGAGGATCCAAGTAGGGGAACTTGTAAAGGTGACCGAACTTGTCACTGCTATTATCAGGCAGACAGCTGAATAACAGAGATAGAAGGGCCCTTTTCCTCCGAAGGGTCCTTTTATGCTATAATAGGAAGGCGATCATACGTTTTCAAAGGGTGTTATTTACATGGAAGAAGAACGGCTGAAGAAAGGAAGGGTCATTTTTCATATAGATATGAACTGTTTCTATGCATCTGTAGAAATGGCTTTTAATCCCGAGCTGAAAGGCAAGCCTTTGGCTATTGCAGGAAATCCGCAAGAGCGGAAAGGTATTGTAGTTACAAGCAGTTATGAAGCAAGGGCGGAAGGTGTGAAAACTACGATGCCTTTATGGCAGGCGAGGAAACTATGTCCGGATTTAATTGTTATGCGCCCAAATTTTGAGCGCTACCGGGCGGCTTCCAGTCAGATATTTCAAATGCTGGCAGAAGTGACTCCTATCGTACAACCTGTTTCCATTGATGAAGGATACATGGATGTCACCAATGCTGACTGGTCTGGCACTCCCATCGGTTTGGCGGAGAAGCTGCAGGCTAAAATTCTTAAAGAACTTGGTTTGCCTTGCAGTATAGGTATTGCACCCAATAAATTCCTTGCCAAGATGGCTTCGGACATGAAAAAACCTTTAGGCATTACCATCCTAAGAAAGAGGGAAGTTGAGAAGGTGCTTTGGCCCCTTCCTGTTGCTGAAATGCATGGAGTAGGGGAAAAGACTGCAGCAAAACTGAAGGATGTATCCGTCTATACCATAGGGGACCTCGCCAATAAGGACGCTTATGCTTTAAAACAGATGCTTGGAATCAATGGGGTAAGATTGAAGGACAGAGCTAATGGGATCGACCAGCGCCCGGTAGACCCAGAGGCAGTTCATGAGTTTAAAAGCATTGGTAGTTCTCAGACTCTCCCACACGATACCGTGGATGAAAGGGAGATAAATAAGCTCCTTGGAATTTTGGGTGATAACGTGGAAAGGAGATTGAAAAGGAAGCAGGCTGCAGGGAAATCTGTCCAGTTGATGCTTAGATACCATGATAGAAGAACCATCACAAGGAGCAGAAAACTGTATGAGTATGTAGACGGGAAAGAGGAAATTGTCCAGGTTGCAAAGGAACTGCTGGACAAACATTGGGATCAGGAACCGATCCGTCTTCTTGGCATCACGTTACAAGATGTAGAGGAAAAAAAGAAGATTGCGAAACAGTTGGATATTTTCACTTATGAACAAGAAGCAGGCAAAGAGAAACTATACCAAGCGATTGATGAACTGAAAGAGAAGTATGGAAAGGACACCTTCGTCGAGAATCTACCCTCCTCATCTGAAGCTCGTTTACAGCCGGGAACCAGTCTTCAAAAGGATTTCTTGGATGATTTTAAAGTGAAAAAAAGGGAATGACGATTCTTCCCATTGCTTCTTTTTCTTAGATAGAAGACACACCTTACTAATAAAGGTGTGTCTTCTATTACTTCATCATTCTTTTTACTACTTTGTGTGTCAGTTTTCCTCCAGGATACCGGAATGGCAAGTCAAATTTTGTACTCTGTTTCAAGACACTTTTGCTGTGTGAAAAGGTTTGAAAACTGTATTCCCCATGATAGTTTCCCATACCACTCGCTCCTACACCACCGAAAGGAAGATGAGGATTCGCTAAGTGGTAAAGGGTGTCATTGATAGACCCTCCGCCGAATGACAAATATCTTATAATCTGTTCCTGAGCTTTCTCATTTTCACTGAAATAATATAATGCCAAAGGTTTTTCTTTAGTCTTGATCACTTCCACTGCTTCTTCAATATTTGAAAATGTAAGTACAGGAAGAATCGGACCGAAAATTTCGTCCTGCATAACAGGATCATCCCAGGAAATTTTATCCAGTATCGTCGGCTCGATGGAGAGTGTTTCTGAATTTGTATTGCCGCCATGAAGAATCGTACCGTTTGTTAGGTATTGCTCCAGACGGGAGTAATGTTTATGATTGATGATGCGTATGTAATCGGGATTCTTCAAAGGTTCTCTTCCATAAAAGTTTTTAATTTGTTTTTTCATCGCTTTAAGAAGTTTAAATTTCACTTTTTCATGTACGTAAAGATAATCTGGAGCTACACAAGTTTGCCCTGCATTGGTATATTTCCCCCAAACAATTCGTTTCGCTGCTAGATTAATATTAGCGTCTTTATCCACTATGACAGGACTTTTTCCGCCGAGTTCCAATGTTACGGGGGTCAAATGTTCACTTGCTTGTTTCATCACTATCTTCCCGACTTCTGTACTGCCGGTGAAAAATATATAATCAAATCTTTGTTTCAGCAATTGTTCACTAGTTTCCTTGGCTCCCTCTACAACGGTAATGTAGGAAGGATTAAAGGTGCTCTTGATCATCCTTGCAAGCAGGGAGGATGTGGCCCGGGAATACTCTGAGGGTTTGATCACAGCACAATTCCCTGCTGCTAGTGCCCCGATAACAGGGGAAAGTGCTAACTGAAGCGGATAATTCCATGGAGAAATTATCAGTGTAACACCATAGGGTTCAGCTAAAATGAAACTCTTGCTTCCTTTATGTGTAAGTGGAGATGCAGCCTTTACAGGTTCCATCCAATACCGAAGATTTTTTATCGCAAAATCAATTTCCGAATACAGGAAACCGAGCTCTGTCGTTAAGGTTTCATGTCGCGATTTATTCAAATCACTTTTCAGGGCTTGATAGATTTCGCTTTCAAATTCCTTCAGCATTTGTTTTAATTTCTGTAGCTGTTCCTTGCGTATTTCGTAGCCAAGCGTGTTTCCATGCTGGAAATATGTACGCTGATCGGCCACTATCGATTCCAATGAGTTCAAGAAAATCTCTCCTCTATCATAATGCCTCTATTTTTATGTGGGACAGGTCGGTGGCTATCTCTGTATCAGGGAATATTTTTCGGGCTTCTTCCAATAGCCAGTTGTCATCCTCCGCTTGATAACGAGAGGAAATGTGCGTGATGATCAGCTTCCTTGAGTTGCTTTGCTTTGCCAATCTTGCAGCCTGAGTGGTCGTTGAATGGAAGTATTGTTTTGCCGTCTCTTCCTTACTATGTTCAAAGGTCGCCTCGTGGACAAGCACATCTGAGTTTTTGGCAAACTCCTGGAATTTTTCTGGCAGTCGTGTATCACCAAAGATTGTGACCACCCGGCCTTTTTTCTTCTTCCCTATAAAATCTTCCCTCTTCAATAGTTGGCCATCATGTGTTTCAACTGAGTCATTCTCTTTTATCTTCTTATAGATAGGTCCTGGCATAATCCCTCGTTCCATCAATTTAGCCACAAGTAATTCACCGGGTTTATCTGCTTCCTTCACACGATATCCAAAACAGGGAATGCCGTGGTCCAATTTCTCTACTTCCACGGTAAAACTTCCCTTTGAGATACTTTGTCCTTTTTCAACTTCCTGTATGGAAAGGGGGTAGGTTAAATGTGTCCCGCTTGCCCGCAGATTCGTCTCGACAAATTCTTTGATAC
Source organism: Virgibacillus xinjiangensis (assembly GCF_042643145.1). Lineage (NCBI taxonomy): Bacteria > Bacillati > Bacillota > Bacilli > Caryophanales > Bacillaceae > Virgibacillus > Virgibacillus xinjiangensis. The sequence goes on along the minus strand of NZ_JBHRSA010000004.1, from coordinate 165,542 downwards.
CCGGCGGCCCATGGATGGTCAACAGGTCATCCCCCCCTTGGAAGGAACGGCTGCTCAATAAACCTGGAAGTCCAAAAATATGGTCACCATGCATGTGGGTGATGAAAATATTATTAATTTTCCGTGGTTTGATGGAGGTGTGCAGGATTTGATGCTGTGTAGCCTCCCCACAGTCAAAGAGCCATATGCTATTCTGTTCCTCCAGCAACTTCAGGGCGATGGAGGATACGTTCCTTTCTTTGGATGGGACACCAGCAGATGTACCTAAAAATACTAATTCCATACCAACACTCCTTCAATTACTTCCATCCCCGTTTATATTGAACGGGCGCGTCCAAAGTCGTGCCAAGTTCGTCTGCGGCAGCTTTTGGCCAATAGGGGTTCCTCAGCAGAGACCGGCCGATAAATACAAGATCAGCACGATCGTTTTGGAGAATTTCTTCTGCTTGGATGCCGGTCGTTATCAAACCGACTGCTCCAGTAGCAATATCTGTTTCCTTTTTGATTCTCTCACAGCGGTTCAATTGATACCCAGGATAAGTAGGAATGGAAGCCGGTATGACCCCGCCAGAGCTACAGTCGACTAAATCGACCCCATCTTCTTTCATTCGTTCCGTAAAATAAAGAATGTCGTCCATGGAATTGCCTTTTTCATCATATTCATTGCTTGAGATACGGACAAAAATAGGACCATCCCATTCCGCTTTTACAGAGGCAATGATTTCTTCAAGGAAACGGTAGCGGTTTTTCCTGCTTCCCCCAAAGTCATCCTGGCGCAGATTTGTCAATGGAGAGAGGAATTGGTTGATCAGATAACCGTGAGCTCCATGTATTTCGATTATGTCAAAGCCAGCCTCTTTGGCTCTCCTTGCAGCATTTTTAAATGAATCGATAGTTTCCCTGATATCATTGATGGTCATCTCTAGCGGTTCTTTGAAGTCCTGATTGAACCTGACAGAGGAAGGGGCATATATGTCGGACTCCAGCTGCGCCTTTCTTCCCGCGTGTGCAAGTTGTATGGCTGTTTTCGCTCCGTATGCGTGTATTTCATCATTTAATTGTTTCAATCCGGCAGTATGTCCCTCATCCCAAATACCAAGGTCATTTGCAGATATTCTCCCTTCTGGTTGTACGGCGGTTGCTTCCACCATGACCAGGCCGGTCTGGCCCACAGCACGGGAAGCATAATGAGTGAAATGGAAAGGAGTTACTTTTCCGTCTTCGCGCTCACAGGAATACATGCACATAGGCGACATTACGATTCTGTTTTTAAGTGTTATCCCCTTAAAATCGGTAGGGGTAAATAGTTTAGACATATAGATCCTCCTTAATTACAACCATCTTTTTCTTCATAATACGTGTTTTTGTATTCCAACGCTTTATCAGGCAGATCGGTGAATATACCATCCGCCTTTAATTTCATACATTGCAGCATGTGTACTTTTTTGTTAACCGTATAAACGCGTACAGGCATTTGTTGCTTGTCCGCATGCATCATCACGTTACTGCCTAGCAACCGGTATTTGATGTGTAAGGCATCCGCTCCAAGCTTGGCTGCTTTAGTCACAGGATTTCCTTCTGCTCGAGATGTAAGCAGGGCGGCACTTATACTGTTCCCAATTCTCTTTATCTTCTTCACACTCTCCTCATTGAAAGTGGAAAGCGTGCAGTGTTTTTGCAGACCGAATCGTAATACCGTATCATAGACAATAGCTTCCAGATTGCTATAATCTATTTTATTATTTTTCAGTTCAATATTTAAATATAATGGCTTATCTACTGCCCATTCCAGAAATTCCTCAAGACTGGGAATGACTGTTCCAGTGAATTTTCTGGAAAACCAACTGCCGGCATCCAGTCTTCTGACTTCTTCAAACGTCAGATTTTTAATGAAGCCTCTGCCATCGGTGGTGCGTTTCACCTGTTCGTCATGGACTAGAACAGGTATGCCATCCTTGGTGAGCTGGACATCCGTTTCAATTCCTTCCGCTCCCAGCTCATAAGCCAGCTGGAAGGCGGGCATTGTATTTTCCGGCGCATAACCGCTCGCACCTCGGTGAGCAAAAATAGCAGTCTTCAATGTAGGCACCCCTTTATTGATTGTGTGTTATCTGCCGAAAAAAGTCAATTTACTGAAACGGGAAGTGTTGGTGGCAAGTACAGGGATTATTAGTATAATAGGACGGGTTTATTGAGGTCTTGATATAGTGGAACAACAATACTGAAGGGAGCGGACCATTCGTGGCACAGTACGGGAAAAGACCTTGCCAGTGTTTGTTAGTAATTGTTCCTCCCATCCTAAATCACTCATAATGTTTTAATAAAAACGATCAGAATGGAAGGCATATGTATGATGCGAAACAGATTGAAAGATAAAAAGGTTTTGGTCACAGGTGCATCAAGTGGCCTTGGTGCGGAATTAGCCTGGAAGCTTGCTGAACATGGTGCTGTTCCTCTCCTGGCTGCCCGTTCAGCTGATAGATTGGAGAAACTTTCGTACAGGTTGGAAAATGAGCTGGGAGCAACCAGCTATACCTATCCTGTTGACCTGACAGACCAGGAGGCAGTCTCCAGTGTTATGAGAGAAATAATGGATACTCACCCTGTTATAGATGCCTTGATCAATAATGCAGGGATAGGTTCCTTTAAATGGATAGAGGATATGGATATGGAAGAAGCTGCTTATATGCTGGAACTGAATGTCCATTCTCTCATCCGGGTGACCAAACAATTACTGCCTCACTTGCAAAAACAAGGGAGCGGGCATATTGTTAATGTGGCTTCACAAGCTGGGAAAATAGCTACTCCAAAATCAGCAGTATATGCAGCTAGTAAACATGCTGTACTCGGATTCACCAATGCTCTCCGGCTGGAAGTACAGAAAAAAGGGATTTATGTAACGGCTGTGAATCCAGGACCGGTATCCACCCGCTTTTTTGATTCAGCAGACCCTGAAGGCAACTATGTAGAAAGTGTCCAGCGTTATATGCTCGAACCTGGTGAAGTGGCTGAAAAAGTAATAAAACATCTATTTACAAAAAAAAGGGAGATTAACATGCCTTGGTGGATGGAAACAGGCAGCCGATTGTACAGCCAGTTCCCAGATATCATGGAAAAGCTGTTGAAAAGTCAGTTTAATAGGAAATAATAATCACCCACCAACGGCTACGGTTTAATCAAGATAGGTGTTGATGGTACTATCAAAAAGTAGAGAGGAGTGAGAATTTGGAGCTTACAATTACGTCAGAGGCTGCTGACCATTTGAACCGGATCAACCAGGAAGGGAAGTCATATTTGAAGTTATGGTATGATACCGAGGGGTGCGGCTGTGCAGTGAATGGGTTGCCGACCATCCGGTTCACTAATGAAAATAGCAATCGATCACTGGAAGTGAAAAGCGATAGGTATCCAGTGCTCATCGATTCGGACCAGGCAGTGTTTTTTGAAGAAAAAATGAAACTGGACGTTAGAAATGGTTCTTTCCGTCTAACCAGTCCAGAAGGTGTGCTAAATCCATTCATATCTCAACAGCAGGTGTGTGAATGGTAAGCAGAGGAATAAAAGCCGGGGGAAACCCCGGCTTTATCTGTGATTGGTATACTCTACAGGTTTGGTGATTTCTTGCAGTCTTGTATAGATGTCTTTTGGAAGTTCCGATATTTCCAGTGTGATGTTCTTCATGATTTGTTCCTTGGAACTTGCCCCAAAGACAACACTTGCTACTGCTGGGTGCTTCAGAATATAGTTGAAGGCTGCTTCTTGAATGGGTAAGCTTCCCGGAAGAGTGTTTTTCAGCAGCTCCTGAATCTCCCGCAGTTCCTCATAAGAGTAATCCAAGTAACCTTTGTTTGCTTTTTCTTCTATTTTCTCTGTGGATTGATCGGTCAAAATCCCTTTTGCCAATGGTCCTCTCGCCAATACAGAGATGGAGTTGGAATGCAGCAAGTCAAGTATCTCCTCTTCGGGTCTACGGTCCAAAAGGTTATACTGCATCATCACTGCATCAATATCAGCACGTCTTACATACTCGCGAATCACATTCGGGCGAATAGATGAAATTCCATACGCTCGGATCAACCCCTCTTTTTTCAGTTCCTCAAAAGCTTCGATGGATTCATCGATTGGATCATCAATGGTTCCGCCATGCAACATATAAAAATCGATATAATCGGTGTGGAGCCGACGCAGACTCTCCTTCAGGCCATTCTTGATATGATGCTTGGACGGATCCCAGAACCAGTCCTGCTGTTCCCTGTTAAAATGGTTTCCGACTTTTGATGTAAGGATGACCTGATCCCTTTTATCCTGGATCGCTTTACCAACAATCTCTTCATTACGACCAAAATCATACAGATCTGCTGTATCTAGGTGATTGATTCCTGCATCAAGTGCTGTATCGATCATGTCGGTAGCCTTACTCAGCTCAGTTCCGAGTGACATACATCCGAGCGTCATTTCGGAAACATAGATGCCGGATGTGCCTAATTGCCTTTTTCTCATCATGAACCCTCCGTTCTACATATGTGTTCCGTCTTTATTGTAGAATCGGCAACCGGATAACACAAATATTAAAAGGCTATGGGATAAATATGCTAAAATGTAAAAGAACTAATAGCAGTGAGGGTGAAAAATGTGGATAAATTCGAAGAAAGAACAATAAAAACAGAAAACATATTTGATGGAAAAGTGGTTCGCCTGCAGGTGGATGAAGTGGAGCTTCCGAACGGCAAAACTTCTAAAAGGGAGCTCATCAAGCATTCAGGCGCTGTTGCGGTTATTCCTATCACTAAAGACAACAAAATTCTCTTTGTGAAACAATATCGGAAGCCACTGGAAAAGACCTTGATCGAAATTCCGGCAGGCAAGATGGAAGAGGGAGAGGAACCGGAAGTAACAGCAGTAAGGGAATTGGAAGAGGAAACGGGTTATACAACCAACGACCTTTCATTAGTGACTTCCTTTTATTCATCCCCCGGTTTTGCGGACGAACTTCTGTATATCTACATCACCGACCAATTAGAGAAGCTGGACACACCTCCAGATGGAGATGACGATGAATTCGTGGAAATTATTGAGTTAACGCTCGATGAAGCAAAACGGTATGTAGAAGAGGAACGGATTCATGATGCCAAGACTAACTACGCTGTCCTCTATCTGCATGCATTGGGGAGGATGTAAATGCTGCGTGAGTATTTTGCTGATATGCATATTCATATCGGCAGGGATATGAATGGAGCTCCTGTTAAAATCACCGGGTCAAAGAGCCTGACACTTACCAACATACTGATCGAGTCAAGCAGAAGAAAAGGGATCGATCTATTAGGGGTGATAGATTGCCATGCACCAGCGGTACAACAGGAAATCAGGATGCTTATTGATCAAGGACAAGCAGTAGAGTTGGATGAGGGGGGGATCCGCTTTGAAAACGCTACGTTAATTCCCGGATCGGAGATAGAGGTATTTGACGAGAATTGCCAAGGGCCGATCCATGTCTTATGCTATTTTGAAACGCTGGACAAAATGGAAGAATTTTCACAGTGGCTCTCCGGACGTATGAAAAACATTAGCTTGAGTTCCCAGCGGTATTATGGAAAAGCGACAGAATTACAGTATAAGACAAAAGAGCTCGGAGGCTTATTCATTCCAGCCCATGTTTTTACTCCATTCAAAAGCCTATATGGAAAAGGAGTCATCCGGTCACTCGACGAAGTGCTGGATCCCGACTTGATTGATGCGATTGAATTGGGGCTAAGCTCTGATACCTACATGGCCTATGCAATAAGTGAACTGCATCCGTATAGTTTTGTTTCCAATTCAGATGCCCACTCCCTGGGAAAGATCGCTAGAGAATATCAGAAACTTCGAATGGCGGAACCTTCTTTTAAAGAATTCAGCTGGAGTCTACATCAGATCGAAGAAAGGGCCATCGTAGAGAATTACGGAATGAATCCTAAGCTGGGCAAATACCATACAACTGTATGCAGTAACTGTTTTGAAAATTTGCCTGCCCAAGCGTCGACCTGCCCGAATTGCGGCTCTACTAAAGTAGTGAAAGGAGTTGCAGAACGTATTGCTGAACTGAAAGACACAGAGGTACAAGCTGTCGGCAGACCTCCCTATCTCTATCAAGTGCCGCTTGAATATTTGCCCGGGCTTGGGCCTAAGACTTTTGAAAAACTACTGGACCGATTCGGCACAGAGATGAGTGTGATTCATGAGGCTGGAGGGAATGAACTTCAGCAAGTTGTCTCCGGAAATCTAGCGAAGATGATTCTCCAAATGAGAGACGGTAAATTGCCGATAAAAGCTGGTGGTGGCGGCAAATACGGTACAGTTGATATTAAAAAATAAGAGCGTTTGGTATTTTTAAGAGGAATCCCTCATAGATTCTAAATAGAACCTAGCAGGAATGGGGGATTCCTTTGTATAAAAACCGTATGTTAGCTTTCAACCATTTCAAGGATCACGCAACGATCTATCTCTTTATGACCATTTTATTTTTAACAGGAATTATATTTGGCGCCATTCTTGTAAACAGTATGAGTTTTGTGCAGAAACAGGATCTATTTTTTTATATGGAACGATTCTTTGGACAAGTCATTGATGGCGAGACGACGGCTAACATAGAAATATTGAAAAATAGCCTGTCCTATCACTTGAAATATCTGTTGTTGTTGTTCTTGTTGGGGCTTTCAGTTATCGGTCTGCCAGCTGTCTGGGTGTTGTTATTTGCAAAGGGAATGGTGGTGGGCTTCTCCGTCGGTTTTATTGTAAACCAATTAGGAACAGAAGGTATGCTGTTGGCTTCACTGGCAATTGCACCACAAAATATTCTGATTATCCCAGTATATATAGCTGCAGGGAGTGTCTCCATGATTTTTTCATTGACACTCCTTGGTAAACTGTTTACCCGCAAGATGTCCCAACCCGTTTTTCAGCCGTTCGGCCGGTATATGGTTTTTTTCCTCTGTCTATTGGTGGTCGCATTTCTTGCGGCTGTCCTTGAGGCTTATGTAGCAAATGAGGCGATGGAAGGCCTGATAAAATCTCTTTACCAATAATGAAAATCAAATTATAATTAGTATAAGTATAATCTGAGAAATAATACTTTGACACATCCTTGAACCGTGCATATAATAAAGGTGGGATATGAGGGAGGTTATCAGCCATGGAACATCGAATTGATCGCATAAAAAAGCAGCTGCATGCCCAGAGCTATAAACTCACTCCGCAAAGAGAAGCCATTGTACGCGTTTTACTGGAAAGGGAAGAAGAACATCTCAGTGCTGAGGAAGTTTATTTACTGGTGAAAGAGATAGCCCCGGAAATTGGTTTGGCCACTGTATACCGTACATTGGACCTGCTTTCAGAGTTGAAGATCGTTGATAAGATCAATTTCGGTGATGGCGTGTCCAATTATGACCTTCGTAAAGAAGGGGCAAAGCACTTTCATCATCATCTGGTATGTACAGAGTGCGGTTCCGTAGAAGAAATACTTGATGATCTATTGGAAGATGTAGAAAAGATTGTGCAAAACGACTGGGGATTTGAAGTGAAAGACCATCGTTTGACTTTTCACGGTATATGCAAACAATGTCAAGAAGCAACTGTTAAAGCAACCCAATAGCAGCCTTTTCTGCAGGAAGAGGCTTTTTTATTTTCTTTGAAATAAATTTGCGAGGGTCTATGCACCTATCCTTTACTGTGAAGCTCTCAGTTTTAGAGGTTTCAAAGCGGCAGGAGTTTTCCCATGCAGGCAAGTCACTATCAATAGAGTGGAAGAGCAAGGTTCGGCGAGAGTATCGGTTATTTTCATTTACAATTATTAGGAATAAGGTTACATTGAAAGGGGAATGATTCCCCATAAATTCCACATTATCCAATAATTAAGGTATAATGCGTTTCTTTTTTGGCATATCTTTTAATAGGATAGAATATTAGAAGAGGAGCCATACCTAATGAAGAGGATAATTTGGGATACATGCAAAGTTTTCATCATCTTTTCGGCTTGTACATGTCTATTTTATTTTGGTTTACAGATGATGCATGCTGAATATGAAAACTATCATCGGTACGATCCTCCAGAAGGTCCTGCAGTCAAGGTCTTCCAGGAAGAAGGGGATTTTCTCGGCCGTTTGAATCTGTTTTTTCGGTTAGGAGAGTAGTCATGCTGAATGAGGCTTTGAACGACTTTTTTCATTATCTGCAGATCGAGCGGGGGCTATCGGAAAACACGTTGAAATCTTACAAGCGTGATCTCGACAAATATATAAAATACGTAGAAAAGATCGAGCAGAAAACCTCCTGGAATCAAGTAACACGTCATGTCATCATCGGTTTTCTCCATTGGTTGAAAGATGATGGAAAGTCGTCTGCTACTATTTCCAGGCATATTTCTTCTATTAGAGCTTTTCATCAGTTTTTGATCCGGGAGCAGATTGTCAACCAGGATCCAAGCTTACATATTGAGACGCCCCGTAAAGAGAGAAAACTGCCAGATGTACTGTCCATGAAGGATATTGATGAACTTCTTTCCATCAAAGGGAAGTCTCCGTTAGCCATCCGTAACCAGGCAATGTTAGAGTTGTTGTATGCAACCGGTCTGCGAGTCAGTGAGTTAATTTCCTTGAACGTCAGTGACCTTCATTTGACCATGGGATTTGTACAGTGCCTAGGTAAAGGAGGGAAAGAACGGATCGTACCGATCGGGAAGACTGCTGAAAAGTCAATCCTCACATACTTGGAGGAAGCCCGTGGACTACTGGTCAAGCGCCGTCCGTATGAAAACACTCTGTTCGTCAATCATCATGGGAAACCTTTATCAAGGCAAGGGTTTTGGAAAATTTTAAAAGCAGCTGCAAGGGAAGCAGGCATTGAGAAGACCATCACTCCCCATACACTGAGGCATTCCTTTGCTACACACCTACTTGAAAACGGTGCCGACTTGCGAATTGTTCAGGAAATGTTGGGCCATGTAGATATTTCGACTACTCAAGTCTATACACATGTTACGAAATCACGCTTGACTGATGTATACAAAACCTTTCATCCAAGGGCTTAGTCAAGCGCTTAGTTTTTTTTATTTTTTAGTTGTCTGACATCCTACGACTTTAAAAAACAGACATAGTAATGAGACATAGTGGGAATATATTTATAGGAGGTTTTGATATGAAAAATTATAAACGTATTTTTTTAATTGTTATGGACTCTGTAGGGATCGGTGAAGCACCTGATGCAGAGCAATTCAATGATAAGGGAGCAGATACATTAGGCCACATTGCTAGCCATATGGGTGGACTGAATATGCCCAATATGGGAAACCTCGGCCTGAGCAATATCAGGGAAATTGAAGGGATAAAGAAGGTCGATGTTCCCAAAGCTCATTTCACTAAGATGCAGGAAGCATCCAACGGAAAAGATACGATGACAGGACACTGGGAAATCATGGGGTTGAACATCGAGCAGCCTTTCCGAACATTTCCTGACGGTTTTCCTGATGAACTCATTCAGGAGCTGGAGGAGAAGGCAGGAAGGAAAATCATTGGAAACAAACCAGCCTCCGGCACTGCAATTCTGGAAGAGCTGGGACAGGAACATATGGAAACAGGTGCCTTGATTGTGTACACTTCTGCTGATTCAGTCCTGCAGATTGCTGCGCATGAAGAAGTAGTACCGATTGAAGAGCAGTACCGTATTTGTGAAATAGCACGTGAGTTGACGCTTGATGAAAAATATATGGTTGGCAGAGTCATCGCTCGGCCGTTTGTCGGAAAGCCTGGCGCATTCCAACGGACATCCAACCGGCATGATTATGCACTCAAACCATTCGGGAGAACGGTGATGAATGAACTCCAAGACAGTGGCTACGATGTAATTGCCCTTGGGAAAATTTCCGATATCTATGACGGAGAAGGGGTTACTGAAGCAATCAGAACAGCTGATAATGAAGATGGTATGTCCAAACTTGTAGACTCTATGAAAAAGGACTTTACTGGACTCAGCTTCCTCAACTTGGTTGATTTTGATGCAAAATACGGCCATCGACGTGACCCACAGGGGTATGGGAACGCATTGGAGGCTTATGATGCAAGGCTCCCGGAAGTATTTGAGCAATTACGAGAAGATGATCTGCTGATTATCACGGCTGATCACGGAAACGATCCTGTACACCATGGCACTGACCATACGAGAGAGTTTGTCCCCCTACTGATTCATCATTCCGGTGTAGATAACGGCAAAGAATTGCCCATTAGGGAGACATTCGCAGATATTGGAGCTACTATAGCAGATAACTTTGATGTGAAAATGCCAGAATTCGGTAAAAGTTTTCTCTCCGACATTAACTAAGAAGGGACGATGAATGTTGAATAAAACAGAAATAGTGGAAGCCTCTAATTATATAAATGATAAATTGCCGGAACAGCCGTCAGTCGGTCTTATCCTTGGCTCCGGCTTAGGGGTGCTAGGTGATGAAATTGAAAATCAGGTGACCATCCCATACAACGAAATTCCTCATTTTCCTGTATCGACCGTTGCTGGACACAAAGGTCAGTTGGTTGCAGGTACACTGGAAGGAAAACAAGTCATTGCCATGCAAGGACGTTTCCATTACTACGAAGGGTACAGTATGAAGCAGGTAACCTTCCCGGTAAGAGTGATGAAGGAGCTTGGGATTGAATCGTTGGTAGTGACCAATGCGGCAGGCGGTATCAATGAAAACTTTGATCCGGGTGATTTAATGATTATTGAAGATCATATCAATAATATGGGAGATAACCCGCTGATAGGGAAAAATGAGGACGAGCTTGGTGTCCGTTTTCCCGATATGTCGCAGGTCTATGACCGGGAGTTCATTCAGCATGCTCATGACTGTGCCCAAAAAATAGGACTGAAAGTGCAGCAAGGGGTATATGTAGGTAACACAGGACCTACCTATGAAACCCCTTCTGAAATTAAAATGCTTCGCACTCTTGGTGGTGATGCAGTAGGCATGTCTACGGTCCCTGAAGTGATTGTTGCCGGCCATTCAGGAATGCGGGTATTGGGAGTTTCCTGTATTTCCAATATGGCTGCAGGTATATTGGATCAACCATTGACACATTCCGAAGTGATAGAGACAACAGAGAAAGTAAGAGGGGATTTTCTGAAGTTTGTCAGAGAAATCATAGATACATTACCACAATAAATGACGCTGAAAAGGTGGTTGAATTATGAGGATGTATGACATTATCGAGAAGAAACGAGATGGGGAAGAATTAACCCGGGATGAGATCCGTTATTTTATAGACGGATATACGAAGGGGGATATTCCAGATTACCAGGCAAGTGCCTTGATGATGGCCACCTATCTCAAAGACATGACGACGGAAGAACGTGCGGAACTAACGACAGCGATGGTGGAGTCCGGTGATCAAATAGACCTCTCTGCCATAGAAGGCATCAAAGTTGACAAGCATTCCACAGGGGGAGTCGGGGACACTACAACATTAGTACTTGCTCCCTTGGTTGCTTCAGTGGGAGTACCGGTAGCTAAAATGAGTGGACGTGGACTCGGCCATACTGGTGGGACGATTGATAAGCTTGAGGCTATTCCGGGATTCCATGTGGAGATCAGCAATGAGGAATTCATCAACCTTGTAAACAGGAACAAAGCTGCTGTCATCGGCCAATCAGGCAACCTGACTCCAGCAGATAAAAAGCTGTACAGTCTAAGGGATGTGACGGCCACGGTAAGCTCCATTCCACTGATTGCGAGTTCCATCATGAGCAAGAAAATTGCTTCGGGAGCAGATGCCATTGTGTTGGATGTCAAAACAGGTGCAGGAGCATTCATGAAAGATTTAGAAGATGCGAAGGATTTAGCTCAAGCGATGGTAGCGATCGGCAATCGCGTTGGACGTAAAACGATGGCGGTCATTTCTGACATGAGTCAACCCTTGGGCTACGCAGTAGGGAATGCTCTGGAAGTGAAAGAAGCCATTGACACCTTACAAGGAGATGGACCAGAAGATTTAACAGAACTATGCATCGCCTTGGGAAGTCAGATGGTCCTATTAGCCGGTCAAGCTGAGAACATGGGCGAGGCGAGAGAGAAATTAGAGCAGGCAATAGCGTCCGGAAAAGCTTTTGAGCAGTTCAAATTATTTATTGAATCTCAAGGAGGCGACCCTGCTGTCGTTGACAACCCAAGCCTATTGCCTCAAGCCGCACACAAAATCGAGCTTCCTGCTGAAAAGTCAGGCACAGTAGCTGAGATTATCGCAGATGAGATAGGTACATCCGCGATGATGCTAGGGGCTGGCAGGGCGACTAAGGAATCAAAAATCGATTTGGCCGTAGGTATTGTTCTCCATAAAAAAATAGGGGACTATGTGAAAAAGGGAGAACCTTTGTTGACCATTCATTCGAATCAAGAAAAAATAAGTGACATTAAAGAAAGGTTATATGCCAGCATTAAGATTACAGATAATGATCAAGAGGCTCCACCATTGGTGTATGATACAATCTCTCAATAGTATTTCATCGAGCACACAGTCTGACTGTGTGCTTTTTTATTCCACCTGTATAACGTATAGATTGCCCAACGGATGGCTATCCTAAAGGTATATTGATTGGTGGAGGTAAAACTATGAAAAAGTATGCTTTAATCACTACCCTTCTAATTTTTGCTGTTGCTCTGGTCCATCCAGTCCATGCGGAGGAAAAAGACCAAGGGTCCAACCTTGCAGAAGAGGCTAAATCAGCAATCCTGATGGAACGTGACACAGGAGAAATTTTGGTGGATAAAAATATCCATGAAAAGCTGGCACCTGCAAGCATGACCAAAATCATGACGATGTTATTAATCATGGAGGAGCTCGAAAAAGGTGGACTAGAATTGGAAGAGCTAGTTCGAGTGAGTGAGAAGGCTGCCTCTATGGGTGGTTCGCAAATTTTCTTGGAAGCTGGGGAAGAAATGGCTGTAAAAGACCTTTTAAAAGGGGTGGCGGTAGCATCCGGTAATGATGCAAGCGTAGCGCTGGCTGAACGGATAGCCGGCAGCGAGGAAGCATTTGTTCAGAAAATGAATGAAAAAGCAGAAGAACTTGGCTTGGAGAATACTAAATTTCAAAATACTACAGGACTCCCGGCAGACGAACACTATAGTACCGCACATGATATGGCAATGATCGCCCAGGAATTATTAGCATTCGAATCGATCACGGATTATACTTCCATCTATGAGGATTATCTACGTAAAGGGGAAGATAATGAATTCTGGCTGGTAAACACCAATAAATTAGTTCGATTCTATCCAGGGGTGGATGGTTTGAAGACAGGCTTTACAAATGATGCGAAATATTGCCTTACTGCTACTGCGAAAAAAGGTGATATGCGTGTAATCGCGGTTGTGATGGGAGCTGAAACCCCTAAAGAGAGAAATGCTGCCGTGTCCGAGCTGCTTGATTTCGCCTTCAATCATTATGAAACGACGAAGTTATATGATAAGGGAGATACAATCACTTCGTTGAATCTGTTGAAGGCGGAAAATGACCACGTAAATGTGATAACTTCCGAGTCTATCAGTACCCTCCACAAGAAAGGGCAGGAACCGGAAGATATCCGAACCACCATTAGGTTGGAGGAAGATATCAATCTTCCGTTGAAAAAAGGAGACCAAGTTGGATCACTTCTTATTGAAAATGATGATGAGGTGATTTCGGAAAGTGAATTAGTGGTGGAGGACGATGTACACCATGCCGGCTATTTGACATTATGGAAACGGACATGGGAGAAATTGGCGAAGCATAACTAATCAACACGAATTGCTTCTTCTTTTGTCACCAGGCAGGAATCCCCTGCCTACATAGAGAAAAAGAATATACCATGTACTGCTGAGGAGGAATGTTTATGGGGCTCTATTCCCTGTTCGAAGTAAAGCAAGATGTTCTGATTGTAAGGTTATCCGGGGAATTGGATCATCATGAGGCGGAATCGTTACGAAATGAATGGAAAGACAAACTTTATGAGAATACAGTGAAGCATGTCATTCTCAACTTGGAGGATGTAACGTTCATGGACAGTTCTGGATTGGGGGTAGTTCTCGGTCGTTACAAAGAAGTTTTGCAGCTAGGCGGCGAAATGGTCGTTTGTTCAATTTCGCCTCCTGTGAAGCGTCTGTTTGAGATGTCGGGGATGTTCAAGATTGTCCGTCTCGAAGAAAACGAAGCATTTGCTTTGGAAACGTTGGGGGTGGCTTCATGAAAAATGAAATGTTCATTGAATTTTCCAGTGTCAGTGAGAATGAGGCTTTTGCCAGGGTTACAGTCGGTGCCTTCATCACCCAACTCGACCCGACCATGGAAGAACTTACAGAGGTGAAGACAGTCGTCTCTGAGGCTGTTACCAATTCAATCATTCATGGATATAACAATGAAGCACATCATAAGATTTCCATTTCATGTGTCTTATATGAGGGAGAGATCTCTCTTACCATCAAGGATGAAGGAATGGGAATCCCGGATGTTGATGAAGCCAGACAACCGTTGTACACTTCAAAGCCTGAATTGGAACGATCAGGGATGGGGTTCACGATTATTGAAAATTTTATGGATACGGTAGAGGTAATTTCAAATCCAGATAAAGGAACAACCGTTCACATGACGAAGCAGTTGACGAATAGCAAAACGGTTTATAATTAGGGGTAAATCCTATGGATGTCCATGTAAAAAATAATAGTCGGAATGAGGCGTTGACGGATGAGCAGGTCAAGGAATATATCCGAAAAAGCCAGCAGGGAGATAAAGACGCCAGAAACATCTTGGTCGAGAGGAATATACGTCTAGTATGGTCTGTTGTCCAACGGTTTCTCAACAGAGGATATGACCCCGATGATTTATTTCAGATTGGCAGCATAGGACTGATCAAATCAATAGATAAATTCGATTTATCTTACGATGTCCGCTTCTCTACATATGCTGTTCCGATGATTATCGGGGAAATCAAACGGTTCATCAGGGATGATGGCAGTGTAAAAGTCAGTCGGTCACTCAAAGAAATTAATAATAAAATCCGTAAAAAGAAGGATGAACTCACCAAGCAGTTGGGAAGGTCGCCGTCTATTAATGAGCTAGCTGAAGCGCTGGAAATTTCTCCTGAGGAAGTTGTCCATGCTCAGGAAGCGTCAAGGTCACCTCACTCCATCCATGAAACGGTGTTCGAAAATGATGGCGATCCCATCACTCTCCTGGATCAGATTGCTGAAGACGACACAGGTTGGTTCGATAAGATCAGCTTACAAGAAGCAATAAGAGATTTGAACGACCGCGAAAGGCTGATCGTCTATTTAAGGTATTATAAGGACCAGACGCAGACAGAGGTGGCAGAGAGGCTTGGTATATCGCAAGTCCAGGTATCTCGTCTTGAGAAGAAGATTTTAGAGGATATCAAGAAATATATCGACTCTTAGTGGAAGGGCATCACTATTCGGTGATGCCCTTTTCGTTATTCTTTATCATAAAAAATGATGCACTATCTCATACTAAGAATAATGAACAAGCAAAGGACGATTCAGATGACAGATATTATCTATGTACGGATGAAAAAGAATACCGAGGTCAACCGTATGCGGGAGATTTTGTTGAAAGATATAGCATCTGTTTCAGCCTCTGATAAGGAAAAGAAGGAGCTGGAAAATACTCCCCTATATAGAATCACAAAAAAAGATAAAAATATTTTAGTTATCGACAGTTTTATGGTCATTGACCACCTTAACTCCTTGTACGATGGCCTAGAAATTCAGATGATTGGACCGGAACACACCATCATACGTATCCAAACAGAGAAAAAAGAGCCGTCAGTGTTGATTATTTCCATGGTTTGGCTCCTTCTATTCATTGGGATGGCCATGACCATCATGAATTTTCATTATGATGTCAGCATGCAGGAAGTGCATCAGAAGCTCCATTTCTTATTGACAGGCGAAGAACAAGAGTTTCCTTTATGGATTCAGGTCCCCTATTCATTGGGCCTGGGAGCAGGTATGCTATTGTTTTTCAATCACTGGTTCAAGAAGCGCCTGAATGAGGAGCCAAGCCCCCTGGAAGTGGAAATCTATAATTATCAGCAGGACCTTGACAATTACGTAAACCATCATGAAAACAGACTAAATGATCCGGGAAATTCTTCTTAATCTTGTACAGGCGGCCATTGGTCTTGCTGGAGGTTTCGCTGTTGGTGCAGGCTATGTTGCATTTTTGACTGTTTTAGGTGTCATACCACGGCTAGTGCAGCTCACCAAGTCTGAACGGTATATTACTGTTTTTACAGCTTGTGTCATAGCTGGGTCCCTGTTTGGTACCTATCTTTCATTCACCAATATCACTTGGGAACAGCCAGTAATCCTTTTGATCATCTGGGGGATTTGTCACGGAGTTTTTAATGGGATGCTTGCAGCCGGTCTTACAGAGGCACTTAATGTCTTCCCAATTTTATCGAGAAGAATAAGAATGGAGAGGCAGCTTTTGTGGCTGCTTATGGCTATTGTGTTCGGCAAGATTGCAGGTTCCCTTTTCCAATGGTTATATTTCGTAAAGTAACAGCATCTAAGGTTTGGAGTGGTCAACGTTATGGCAGAAACAACCAATAATAAGCAGCCAGTTCCAGGAAGGTTGCCAGATATAGAAGCATATATGCAGAAAAGACTCGGACTCGATACCTCCTTTGATCTCGGCTTTCGGGAACTTGTCTTATTGAAAAAAGAGGTCCAAATCTACTATGTCACCGGGCTTTGTGACAGTGCTATCATCCAGGAACTGTTGAAGTTACTAGTCGGGATCAACGACCATGAAAGCAATGCAAGAAAGCTTCCGGAGATTATCGAGAACCGCCTTATCCACCAGCAAGTGGAAAAAATAGAAACCATGGACGAGGCTGTCGATCAAATTCTCTCTGGTTTGATTGTATTATTTATCAATGGAGAAAAAAGGGGATTTGTCATTGATGTGCGACATTATCCCGGCAGGACCCCGGAAGAACCGGATACAGAGCGAGTGGTTCGCGGGTCCCGGGACGGCTATACGGAAAATGTGATCGAAAACACCGCATTAACTCGTCGAAGAATCCGTGATGCCAGGTTGCGCCATGAAATGTTGAAGGTAGGCGAGCGTTCCAAAACGGATGTATGTATCAGTTACTTGAAAGATGTTGCCGATGAGGGACTTGTAAAACTAGTCAAAGAAAAAATTGAGCAAATTGAGATCGATGGCATCACAATGGCTGACAAGGCTTTAGAGGAGTTCATTATCGAACGCAAATGGACACCGTATCCGCTTGTCAGGTATACAGAACGACCTGATGTTGCAGCGACACACCTTCTAGAAGGGCATGTCATGATTATTGTTGACACGTCACCCAGTGCAATCATTCTCCCGACTACTTTCTTCCATCACCTTCAACATGCGGAGGAATACCGGCAGGCACCTACAATTGGGACGTTCATCCGTTGGATAAGATTTCTGGCAGTCGGATTATCTATGTATTTGCTTCCTCTCTGGATGCTATTTGTGCTTCAGCCTGAATTATTACCGGAGAACCTGGCATTCATAGGGCCGAATGATGCCGGCAATGTACCGATTGCAGTGCAGATCATCTTGGGAGGTATTGGTATGGAATTTCTCAGGATGGCTGCCATCCATACGCCCACACCCCTTTCCACTGCAATGGGGCTGATTGCAGCCGTCCTTATCGGACAAATTGCCATCGATGTGGGAATGTTTACTCCCGAAGTTATTTTGTATATCTCCATCAGTGCCATTGGATCATATGTCACGCCAAGTTATGAATTGAGTGTAGCAAATAAGCTGCTGAGTGTTTCGTTGGTTATCCTGACAGCCTTATTCGGGCAGATTGGCCTGATGATTGGCATCGTGGTCCATCTTTTGTTCCTTATAAACATCCGTTCGCTGAAGACTCCCTATTTATGGCCGTTTATTCCTTTTAATGCCATGGCTTTCCTGCATGTTCTTTTCCGTATCCCTGTTCCTTTTACAAAAAGAAGGCCAGGGATTGTACACCCTAAAAATAATTATAAACAATCATTGAAAAAGAGCTAACCTGCATAGACCAACCGGAAAGTTGGTTGAAAGCTGACTTTCCGGTCTTTAGATGGGTTGGCTCTTTTGTTTTTCACTTCAATATGTTAAAGTTTTTATATTATTTGAAGCAACAGCGGGGGGAATAGAGATGATTGTTGATAATCACCCATATGAAGTGAATCAGGAAGGACATTTGGAAATTGGCGGGATGGATACAGTTGATTTAGCTGAAAAATATGGGACACCACTATATATATATGATGTGAAAGCCATTAGAGAGAACTGTCGGGCATTTGTTCAGACGTTCGAAGAGCTTGATATAAGAGCACAGGTTGCGTATGCCAGCAAAGCATTTTCTTCAATTGCAATGGTACAAGTTGCAAAACAAGAGGGGCTCAGTTTGGACGTCGTATCTGAAGGAGAACTATATACGGCTTTACAGGCCGGATTTCCAGTGGAGAAAATCCATCTGCATGGAAACAACAAAAGTATCGAGGAGCTTTCCATGGCGATTCAACATGATATCGGCTGTATAGTTGTTGATAATTTCCTGGAGATAGACATGATCGGCAAGCTGCTGGAAAAGTATGATAAGAAGATGGATGTATTAATGAGGGTCACACCGGGAATTGAATCAAAAACCCATAAATATATAATGACCGGCAATGAAGATTCAAAATTCGGTTTCAATCTGCAAAATGGACAAGCCGATGAAGCGTTCACAAAGCTGTTTGAACATCCATACATTCAATTTAAGGGACTACATTGCCATATCGGCTCGCAAATATTTGAAACAGAGGGTTTTTTACTGGCTGCAGAAGTATTATTCAAGCAGATTGCCGTTTGGAACGAGAAATATGATTTTGTTCCGGAAGTGCTGAATCTTGGTGGCGGATTTGGCATCCGTTATACTGGTGAAGATAGCCCGCTGCCGCTAAATCAGTATGCTGAAAAACTTGGTGCAGCCGTAACTGATTTTGCATCCAAGCTCGACATACCAGTTCCGGAGATATGGATTGAGCCTGGTCGAGCCATTGTCGGTAATGCCGGTATCACATTGTATTCGATCGGTTCCACGAAAAGTATACCAGGTGTCCGTGAATATATCTCAGTAGACGGGGGGATGACGGACAACCTTAGACCTGCCCTATACCAAGCAAAATATGAAGCGGTGATTGCCAACAAAGCAGATAAAGAGCCCACAGGGCAGTCGTCCATCGCGGGCAAGTGTTGTGAATCGGGTGACATGCTTATCAAAGATCTGCCGCTTCCTGAACCGGAGACTGGAGATATACTGGCAGTCTTTTCGACTGGAGCGTATGGATACTCCATGGCCAATCATTATAACCGGATACCAAAGGCGGCCGTCGTTTTCGTTGAAGATGGGAAAGATCAGCTGGTTGTGCAAAGAGAGTCCTACAAAGATGTAGTGAAAAATGATTTAACGTACGAGTAAGTAACTTTGAATATTTAAAGTTCCATGATTAAATGATAAAATGTATGAAGGTTCACCATAAAAATCAAAGGGGATATGAGAATGAGTAAAAATGGCTATATCTTAATGGAAAATGGTAACAGAATCGAATTTGAATTATATCCGGATGCAGCACCGAATACGGTAGCCAACTTCGAAAAACTGGCTAATGAAAATTTCTACGATGGTTTGACCTTTCATCGCGTCATTGACGGTTTTGTCAGCCAAGGAGGCTGCCCTAGAGGAAACGGGACGGGAAATGCCGGATATACCATAAAATGTGAAACAGAAGGAAATCCTCATAGACATGAAGCGGGTTCTCTTTCCATGGCCCATGCAGGAAGAGATACGGGCAGCTGTCAATTCTTCATCGTGCATGAACCTCAGCCGCATCTGGACGGTGTACACACGGTGTTCGGAAAAGTCACTTCTGGTTTGGAACATGCGAAAGCCATGAAAAACGGGGATGTAATGAAAGAAATCAGAATTACAACGGAAGCCTAGGTCACTAGTGGATATATACTGTGCAGTTCAATTTCATATTACTGATGTATCTTATTTTTGCTGCTGCACCTTTGAGCATAGTAATCCATGAGCTCGGTCACGCAGTTGCAGCCAGAATTCTAGAAGCAGAAGAAACAGAGCTGTCGATTGGTATCGGGAAAAAAATCGGCTCATTGAAGGCGGCGGGTATCCAAGTGAATTTTCATATTTGCTATTTCCTTGGCGGCTTGGCACAGAGCAGAAGGAGAGAACCTTTTACAGACCGTGAGAAAGTATGGGTATCTTTTGCCGGGCCATTAGCCAGTGCCACTATTTCACTCCTTGCCGGCCTTTATTTGCCCGTGACCGATAGCAATGAGTATTTACGCCTGTTTTTTCTATTCAATTTATGGCTTGCTGCTATTAATATCATCCCATTCAAAGTCAGGGGAAAAGAGACGGATGGATATATCATTTTAACAATCATTAAAAAATGCAGGTCCCTTTCTAAATATAAGCATAGGTAGCTGTATGATTACATAGAATGTTGGTCATGCTGTTACAGCAGCTGGGTTTGACAAATCAGCAAATATCATGCATAAATATATATACACACAAACTCACATGACCTCTCTGAAAGACAGAGGTATGATGTAGATTTTGTTAATGAGGGGTAACTATGTTAATTCGATATAAAAAATCACTGGAGAAGATTGCAATGGGCCTTTTATCCTTTATGCCGGAGGAGAAGAAGGATGTAAAGAAGCTCCAGGAGACAATTAAAGAATATGAGTCCAATCCGGACTGGCATCTATATCTCTGGAAGGAAGAGGATATATTAGGTGCAGTGGGCTTAAGAGTGGAAGATGATATCAATGCAATCATCCAGCATGTTTCTGTCAATCCTAGTTACCGGAACTGTGGGATTGGCAAGAGGATGATCAATGGGGTTAGAGAACAGTATCAATCCAAATATGTAGTGAGCACTACAGAAGAAATTGAGGAATTCTACCAGAAATGTGCAGAAATGGATGAAATATAACAAAACCAGCCCGATAATGGGCTGGTTTTTTCAGGTGATGAGGTGAGTCTTCGACTTAGTACCAGGCTGCACCTACAATAATCAAAAGAATGAACAATACAACGATTAACGCAAATCCGCCGTTGTAACCACCACTCATGATGACATGCCTCCTTTTTGTACTTCTCATAAATGTTTTGTGGTAACATTTATCTTACGTTAATAATCTATGTCAGGATTTGGTGTCCTGTATGGGCATCTGTGACAAAGTTGCCGTTTTTTATTGAAGAAATACGGTGAAAAATCTTGCTTTGCCATGTACCAGGGGGAATATGAGTGATGAACCAGTCATATCAAGTGAAATTGGAAGCCTTTGAGGGCCCTCTTGATTTACTACTGCATTTGATCAACAAGTATGAAATAGATATTTATGACATTCCGATGGCTCAGATAACGGATCAATATATGAATTATATTCACGCCATGCAACATTTGGAACTGAATATAGCCAGTGAATACCTGGTAATGGCTTCCACCCTGGTTGCGATTAAAAGTCAGATGCTACTGCCGAACCAGGAACCGGAACTCGAAGAAGAAGAGGAATATATGGAGGACCCGCGGGAAGAATTGATGGTACGACTGATTGAATACAGAAAATACAAGGAAGCTGCTGAATCACTAAAGGAAAAAGAGATAGAAGCCAATCAGATTTTCACCAGAGAACCGGTCTTTTTCGAGTACACACCTGATGAAGGACAGCCTGATTCCGAAGAAGTCACCATTCATGATATGCTTGGAGCGCTTGGAAAGATGTTGAGGCGTAAAAAATGGAATGAACCGATTGAAACAACAGTAGAACGTACAAATATACCGATAGAAGACAGAATGAAGGATATACGTGAAACGGTAAGGCAGTCAAGGAGTGGAACAGCTTTTGACGAACTCTTTACTCCTTATTCCCGTTCCGACCTTGTTGTCACTTTTGTCGCCTTGCTTGAGTTGATGAAAAATAATTTAGTGTACTGTACACAAACGGAACACTTTGACACATTATATGTTTACAGCATGGAGGAATAAGTGTGGAAGTTGCCAAATTGAAACCTGTGGTTGAGGGGCTGTTATTTGCCAGTGGGGAAGACGGGATAACGGCCAAACATTTATCAAAAATCATGGAGATCCCTGAATGGCAGGTCGTACATTTAATTGACGAACTAAAAGACGACTATGGAGCCGGGGATAGGGGGATAATGGTAATACAGTCTCATGAAGTCTATCACCTTACGACAAAACCAGAACACAGCAGTTATTACAAAAAAATGATGGAAACCCCAAAAACAACTAGGATGTCACAGGCTGCTCTCGAAACACTTGCGATTGTTGCTTATCAGCAACCGATAACCAGAACAGAGATTGAAGAAATCAGAGGAGTGAAGAGTGACCGGCCCGTCAAGACACTATTGGCCAGATCTCTCATTGAGGAGTCAGGTAGAAAAGAAAGTGTAGGGCGTCCTGTATTATTTTCCACTACGAAAGAATTTCTTACATACTTCGGTTTGACCTCCTTGGAAGAACTTCCCCCTCTCCCTGAGGACGCAGATGATTTCGACCAAGAGGCTGATATATTTTTTGAGAAGTTCGATGAATAAGATGATATCTTTATGGCTCCGCATCCGTGCGGAGTTTTTTTACACAATTAGAGGGGGAAACACATAGGCTGATGTGGGGTGATTTTATGGATGAGCAATTAAAGACACATTTGCAGGAATTGATTAATTGGGGGGAAGACACGAAAGAATCACTTTCCGCCTCATCACTATCAGAGCTAGAAATACAGCAATGGCTTGATCAAGTGGATCTTTGGCAATGGAAAGTTAATGAATTGCTTCAAGATGATCGGGAGCTCACTTCTTCAGAACTAAATACTATTAATGAAGAAGGAAAACGGATATTTAAAGACATAAAAAAGTGGAAGGACATGATGGCGAACAAGGAAGTTCCATACGGAAAGCATGAGCTGCCTACTCTGCCTTATGCATATAACGCCTTGGAGCCATATATCAGTGAAGAAATCATGCGTTTGCATCACCTGGTACACCATCAATCCTATGTGGATGAGTTAAATAAGGCGGAAAATGAACTTTATAACAAAGAACCGAATGATTCGATGGTAAAACACTGGCTGCGGGAGCAAGCTTTTCATGGATCAGGCCATTATCTCCATTCCATCTTTTGGAAGAATATGATACCTGATGGATCCGGAGAGCCGCATGGCATGATCCGCCGTCAAATTGAGAAGGATTTTGGATCATGGCCTGAATTTAAATCTTTCTTCACCAAGGTAGCCTCTTCTGTAGAAGGAGTGGGGTGGGCTGTATTGCTTTGGGTCCCTGCCAGCGGAAGGCTCGCTGTGCAATCCTTTGAAAAACATCAGTTATTTCAACTTGCAGACGGAATACCATTGCTTGTATTGGATGTTTGGGAGCATGCTTATTACCTGCAGTACCAAACGGAAAGAAAGCAATATATAGAAAACTGGTGGAACATCGTCAACTGGCAGGATGTAGATGAAAGGTTGATGAACGCAAGAGTGACAGTTTGATTCATAATCCTCCTGCAGATTGTTCAAAGGCATAACCATTTATTTGGCGCATATGTTTTAGAGATAGATTATCTGCGGGAGGAAGCATGCTATGAAACGAATAATAGCACTACTATGTATCCTATGTTGTTTTTTAATTCACCCTACATACGGACAAGCAGCACCCTCCGTATCTGCCAACAATGCTGTGCTCATCGAACAGTCGACAGGCAGGGTGCTTTATGAAAAACAAGCACATGAAAAGGAATTGATTGCAAGCATAACGAAAATCATGACAGCGATCATTGCTGTTGAATCCGGAAAAATGAATGAAACAGCTACCATAAGCAGGAAGGCTGTCTACACAGAAGGGTCTTCGATCTATCTTGAGGAAGGGGAGAAAATGCGTATAGAAGATCTTGTTTATGGACTGATGCTGCGCTCAGGCAATGATGCAGCAGTCGCAATCGCTGAGCATATAGGGGGTAGTGAAGAAGGGTTTGTTCATTTGATGAATGAGAAAGCTGAGTGGCTTGGAATGACAAACAGCAGTTTTGCAAACCCACACGGCTTGAATGCAGACAACCACTATTCAACCGCCTTCGACATGGCGCTGCTGATGAGATATGCCATGGGTCATCCTGCTTTCAAGGAGATAACGGGTGCGACTTCCTACCTATCGGAAAAACGTTCATACAGCTGGAAAAACAAAAATAAATTGTTGACGCAATTATATGAAAATACAACCGGTGGAAAAACAGGATTTACCAAAAAGGCCGGAAGAACGTTGGTATCATCTGCAGAAAAGGATGGCATGACCCTTATCGCTGTAACATTGAATGCTCCTGATGATTGGAATGATCATATCGGTTTATATGAATGGGGCTTTGAACATTATGAACTGGAAAAAATATTGCAAGAGGGACAGGATTTATACCGCCTTAGCAACTCAGGAGAATTACATTCTGGATATATCCAAGAGGAGTTGATCTATCCGCTTGCTGATGGAGAATTAGAGCAGCTGGACAAGCAGACGTACTTGCTTGACGAACAGCCCGGCAAAGAGAGCGGAAAGATTGGCAAGACGATTTATCATCTGAATGGCGAACCTATTGCAGAAAGGGGAATATACGCCGAACAAATCACAAGATCGGAGAACTTCGCACAGGAAGTCCTATCCGTATATAGACAGATTACAGGAGGCCAATAGGATGGTCAATATAATCTGGGCATTGATGGCAGTGATTGGAATTTTGTACGCCATGATAAATGGCACAATGGAACAAGTGAATGAAGCCGTGTTTGAAGGGGCCTCTGAGGCCGTGACACTGTCAATTGGATTAATAAGTGTGCTCGTCTTCTGGCTCGGACTAATGAGAGTAGCCGAAAAGGCAGGAATCCTTCGAGGGCTTACCAAACTTCTTCGACCGCTTGTCAGGAGGCTATTCCCTGATATTCCACCTGATCATCCGGCAATGGGATATATATTGTCCAACATGGCTGCCAATGTATTCGGACTTGGAAATGCAGCTACACCGATGGGGATAAAAGCTATGGAGCAGATGAAGCAGCTGAGCGGTGATGAAACTGCTTCGCGTTCCATGATTACTTTTTTAGCTCTAAATACTTCCAGTCTGACCATCATACCGACAACCGTGATAGCCATTCGTATGCAATATGATTCCGTCTCACCAACAGAAATCGTAGGAACAACGATTCTTTCCACCCTCGTCTCATCCATCAGTGCCGTACTGGTGGACAGATTCTATTATTATAAGAGTATCCGGAGGAATTGACATGGGAGCAATCACAGTTATCAGTACATGGTTCATACCATGCTTTATACTGCTAGTCCTTTCAGTTGCTACATGGAAAAAGGTGCCGACTTATGAAACATTTGTGGAGGGGGGGAAGGAAGGTGTTAAAATGGCGTTTTCCTTACTCCCTTTTTTAGTGGGAATGATTGTTTCTATTTCTATTCTACGAAGCTCTGGTGCATTGGAAGCTTTCATTAACCTGATTTCCCCTATGCTGATAGCGGTAGGTATACCGCCTGATATCATCCCTCTTGCTCTTGTCCGCCCGATCTCCGGCACAGCTGCTTTGGGGATGACGACAGAATTGATCAGCAGCCATGGACCAGATTCATTTATTGGAAGACTCGCATCGACCATGCAGGGGAGCACAGATACGACCCTATATATTCTAACCGTTTACTTTGGAGCTGTGGGTATCAAGAAGATGAGTTATGCATTGAAAGTTGGACTCATAGCAGATGTTATTGGTATAATTGCATCGATAATAATCGTAACCCTCGTATTCGGTTAAACTGTTTAGTAGCGTTAACTTATAGTTAGCGCTATTATTATGGATGAAAATATTTTTCAGATTGGATGATAGAATGAGCGATAAATTGGACAGGCTTCAGAAAGTAATCGCGCAAAGTGGTGTGACTTCCAGAAGAAAAGCCGAGAAGCTGATTGCTGATGGAAAAGTAAAAGTCAATGATAAAGTGGTCGATCAATTAGGTGTAAAGGTGTCTTCAAGTGACAGTATTGAAGTGGATGGTGTCCCGCTAGAAAAAGAAGAACCGGTTTACTATCTTCTTTATAAGCCACGCGGAGTGATTTCCAGCCTTCAAGATGATAAGGGCAGAAAAGTGGTTACCGATTTAATCGGCGAGATAGAAGAACGCGTTTATCCTGTAGGACGATTAGATTACGATACATCAGGGATTCTCCTGTTGACCAATGATGGGGACTTTGCCAATAAATTGATGCATCCTAGATACGGTGTAGAGAAAGTATATGTTGCAAAGTTGGAAGGGATACCTGATAAGAAAGAACTTGCCAAACTGAAACAGGGAATCAGATCGGAAAATGAAACGCTTAAGGCATTAAGGTATAAAATCCTCACCGTGGACAGGAAAAAGAATTCGATGCTCCTTGAACTGACATTGAATGAAGGGAAGAACAGGCATGTCAGGAGAATGATGGATGTCTTGGGCTACCCGGTACAAAAGCTGAAACGAGAGAGATATGGAGTGCTCACGCTGGATGGCCTTCAGCCTGGTGGTTATCGCCCCTTGAACCCTAAAGAAGTGAAACAAATGAGGAATCTTGCCATAAAGAATGTTGAAAAATAGTCAAATTCTGTTCTTTTATTTGATGATATACTTCAATGGGGAGTGATTGCTATATGAGCGTCGAAGAAGCCAGAAATAAAAAAAGCAATAAGAAAAAGAAGCGGCTGATTTTCAGAACAGCAATTATTGGTGTGTTACTGGCTGCTGTCGTATATGCCCTTGTTTCCAATGTCACCAATGACAACACTGTTTACGGGGAGGGGGACATGGCACCTGATTTTCAACTGAAACAGATCAATGAGAACAATGAAATGGAGACCATCCAGTTAAGTGAACTGGAGGGCAAAGGAGTCATGTTGAACTTCTGGGGTACATGGTGTCCGCCGTGTAAAGAAGAGATGCCATATATGGAACAATTATATCCCGAATACAAGGAAAAAGGTGTGGAAATAGTTGCGGTGAGTCTGGATGCAACGGAATTGGTCGTCCATCGCTTTATTGACAAATATGGACTTACATTCCCTGTACCCCATGATACTACTGGAGAAGTGATGGACTTGTATAAAGTCGGACCATTGCCGACAACATTCTTCATAAATCCTGACGGGGAGATAGAGAATGTGGTCGAGGGTGGATTGACACTAGAAACTATTGAAGGCCATTTGCAGAATATCCAACCACAGACATGAACAAGCCATAATTGAGAGGGATTGGAATGAATAAAATCAAATGTGAGTGTGGGCACGTGAACCCGGAGGGAACGGTGCTTTGTGAAGCCTGCGGGAAACCAATTGAGAAAAACCAGCATATAGACGGTAATAACGACAAGAAGCTCCTCAACATGCGATATGATGGGAGCGCCCGCAGGTCACAAACCTATAACAAATCAATCATTGATAAAATATGGAGTTTCTTTTCATCTGTAAAGGTGGGAGTTTGGCTGATTGTCATTACGCTTATTGCTTCTGCAGTCGGTTCCATCTTTCCCCAAGAGATGTATATTCCCGCCGATGCAGAAAACAGGGATCCTTCTGTATTCTATGAGGACCGCTATGGGATCTTCGGATTAATCTATTACCAATTAGGTTTACATAATTTGTACAGTTCTTGGTGGTACATGCTATTGATTGCATTAATTGGTATATCTCTTGTCATATGCAGCATTGACAGAGTTGTTCCGCTGTACAAAGCCTTGAAGATACAAAAAGCGAAACGGCATGAAACATTTATCAGCCGTCAGCGCCTGTATAGTGAATCATCTGATGTATCCAAAGATGAATTGCAAACAGTGAAAGACCGTCTAAAAAATCAGCGATACCGCGTGCGTGATGAAGATGGACATATTCTTGCCGAGAAAAACCGTTTCTCCAGGTGGGGACCATATGTCAATCATATTGGCCTGATTATCATTCTGATTGCTGCCATTCTCCGTTTCTCCGATGTGCTCTACCTGGATGAATATGTATGGGTAAGAGAAGGGGAGACCACTGTCCTTCCCGGCACTAATAGTGAGTACTATATTGAAAATAAGGACTTCGTTCTAGAGACACATGATGCTGATGATGAACGTTTTCGCGAGGCGATAGCCGAGCAAGGAGAAGTATTCAGCAATTTTCAGACCAACGTAGTGATCTATCAAGCTAAAGAATCCTCTGTGCCAGGTGGGGAACCTGAACTGGAGCCTGTGTTGGAAGAGGAAATTCGCATGAACCACCCTGCGAAATTTGATGAATATTCTTTATACCAAGCAGGATACCAGACAAATGAATTCCATCGTATGAGTTTCAAAATCCACGAGATGGATGATCCAGAAGAAGAAGCGATTGCTGAATTCACCGTGGATTTGACTTCTCCTGACATGCAGTATGAATTAGCAAACGGATTCCGTGTAGAGATTGCAGAGTACTTCCCTGACTACTACTTGGATGAAGAAGGGGAACCGGCTTCAGAGACCAACTACCCTCGAAATCCGGCATTTGTGATGATTGTCCACCCACCAGGTGAAGAAGAGCCAGAAGTTAGCTTTTTAGGGATTGGGCGCAATTTGGATGCTACCGGTGAAAATGATTACAATATCGGTATCACGGATGTACAGACGCGGAATGTCAGCGGTTTGACTGTCAGAGTGGACCATACCCTCCCGTTGTTCGGATTGGGAGCAACTATATTTATGATAGGTGTGATCCAGGGAATGTATTGGCATCATAGGAGAATATGGCTTCATCCCAAGGACAATGGTGTCCTGATGGCTGCCCATACCAATAAAAACTGGTTTGGTGTTCAGAAAGACATTGAAAAAGCAATTGATGGGACAAATATAAATATGGTGAAAGATCAACAGGAATTGGACGAGGAGAAATGACAGATTCCCATCCAGTCTGTTTCATCTAATATTATGGAGGGTAAGTTATGAGTTTGATTGAAATAAGTAGCACCATGCTTTATACGGCGTTCATCCTTTACTTGGTTGCCACCTTTTTCTTCGGGTTCACTATCAGGGATAAAAGGTCCGAATCATCAAAAGGAAAAGCAGGCGGAATCGGCATCACCCTTACATTGATCGGTTTTGCCGCTCAAATTGTCTATTTTATAACAAGATGGATGGCAAGCGGACATGCTCCTGTAAGCAACATGTTCGAATTCATGACGTTTTTGGGGATGTGTCTTGTGCTGGGATTCATTGTCCTCTATTTTATCTATAAGGTGACAGTGCTGGGCCTCTTTGCCCTGCCTGTTGCGATGATTATTATAGCCTATGCCAGTATGTTCCCTACGGAGATAGCTCCCTTGGTACCGTCCTTGCAAAGTCATTGGTTGTATATCCATGTAACGACTGTATCACTGGCGCAAGGGATACTTTCCATCAGTTTTGTCGCAGGGCTGATCTATCTGATCCGCCAAATTGATCAGACAGTAAGAAACAAGCGGAACATATGGCTGGAAGTCGTCCTCTATACGTTGTTTTTGTTTATCGGTTTTATTGTGATCACGACAACATTCAATATGATGAACTACAATGCAACCTTTGAATATACAGAACAAGGAGCTGCCGTCACAACGGAGTACCATTTGCCGGCAATTGCAGCACCTAACGAAGGCACGCTTGTTACCGAAGACGTCATGCAGCCATGGTTCGATGCACCTGGCTGGATGCATGGCGCTGATGCAGGTAGAAAGTTCAATACAGTAATCTGGTCCATCTTTACAGGTACAGTCATTTATCTATTGGTACGGTTGGCACTCCGCAAGAGAATTGGAGCGTTCATCCAACCCTATCTAAAAAATGTAAAACCTGACCTGCTGGATGAAATCAACTATCGTGCGGTTGCCATCGGATTTCCGCTTTTCACCCTTGGAGGGCTTATCTTTGCAGCTATCTGGGCACAAATCGCGTGGGACCGTTTCTGGGGATGGGATCCTAAGGAAGTATGGGCTCTGATTACATGGTTCTTTTACGCGGCCTATCTGCATTTGAGACTTTCCAGAGGCTGGCATGGTGAGAAATCTGCATGGCTGGCTGTCGGAGGGTTTGCCATCATCATGTTTAACTTGATTGTAGTGAACCTTGTTTTGGCAGGACTTCATTCTTATGCATAAGACTTTCAAGACACCAGTGTAAATCTTTACACGGTGTCTTCTTTTCTTATACATTTTCAAAAGGTTGGTTTATACTCATAATATAAGCGAAAGAAGGGGGAAGTAAGATGGATAAGAATGCCAGTATACTTGTTGTCGATGATGAAGAACGAATTCGCCGGCTCACCCGTATGTATTTAGAGAGAGAAAGTTACGAAGTGGATGAAGCGGAGAATGGTTCAGAAGCATTAGAAAAGGCCTTGAATAACCATTATGATGTTATTTTACTCGATATTATGATGCCAGAAATGGATGGTATAGAGTTTAGTGAAGAGCTTCGTAAAGAAAAAACCACACCGATTATAATGTTGACCGCTAAGGGCGAAGAAGCGAACAGGGTACAGGGTTTTGAAGCAGGTGCTGACGATTATGTGGTGAAGCCATTCAGCCCAAGAGAAGTGGTTCTGCGGGTAAAGGCATTACTCCGCCGTGTATCTGCTATCGACTTTCAGCAGCAGGAAGCAACTTCGAAAAATGTTTTGGTGTTCCCTCATTTGACCATTGACCATGATGCACACCGAGTGACAGCTGATGACAAGGAGGTTACACTTACCCCAAAAGAATATGAACTGCTTTGCTTCCTGGCAAAATCTCCAGATAAAGTTTTCAACCGCGAACAGCTGCTGAAAGAAGTGTGGGAATATGAATTCTTCGGTGATCTGCGAACCGTAGATACTCATGTTAAGCGACTGCGTGAAAAGTTGAACAATGTATCTCAGGACGCAGCAAAGATGATTGTTACCGTCTGGGGTGTCGGATATAAATTTGAGGTAGAGGATGCCTGATGTTCTGGCGTAGTGTCGTAGGTAAACTAGCGGCGACTATTCTGCTGTTAGTTTCCTTTGTGTTATTTATATTAACTATACTGCTTCTCCAGTTTTTTGAGAACTTTCATATCCAGGAGGCTGAGAAGGCCATGATGCAGACGGCAGATAAAGTTGCCGTTCTTGTGGAACAGTATCCTGATAAATCGCTGGTTAAGGAAACAACAGAGCGTATTGCAGATTTGGATACCCGTATCGCCATTATTTTCGCAGATGGTGAAATATGGGTATCGGATAGTTCCAATGAAAACTTAGCTGAATTCCAACAATCCTGGTTCGAGGAAGTCCCTGAACTTTCCAAAGTTACTGCAGGCGATCAAGAAGTAAAACAACAGATGATTTTGCCTGGAAGCGGGATAGAAGCGATGATAGCAGGAGCTCCTGTATCTGCCAGCGAGGCTGGTGTATATGTCTATCAATCATTGGATGTTATTGAGCAAACCAAAAAAGAAACCACGCAGATTATCTTTCTGGCAGCAGGGATCGCCATTATACTGACTATTATTTTTGCTGTATTTCTGTCTTCACGGATTACCTCTCCGCTTATAAAAATGAGGGAAGCAGCATTTGACTTGACCAGAGGAGAATTCAACACAAAGGTTCCTATTCTGACTCATGATGAAATCGGAGAACTAGCCATTGCTTTCAACCGGATGGGGAGACAGCTCAAATTTCATATTAATGCCCTCAGACAGGAAAAAGAGCAATTTTCAAGCATTGTAAGTTCTATGGCAGATGGGGTCATTACGCTCAACCGAAAGGGAGAAATGATTGTCATCAATCCTCCCGCTGAAATGTTCCTGGAAGACTGGTATTTTGAAAATGGGATTAACCTGGAGGAAGGAAATGGAAGGCTGCCGGATGAACTGCATGAAATCCTTCAGGAAGTAATTCAAGGAGAGAGAGAGAAACTTTATGAAATGAGCCTGCAGGGTAGAAACTGGGTTATGTTGATGACCCCCTTGTACGATCAGGCGGATGTCCGGGGTGCCGTCGCAGTCATCAGGGATATGACAGATGAAAGACGTTCCGACAAATTACGGAAAGATTTCATTGCCAATGTATCCCATGAACTCCGCACCCCTATTTCCCTATTGCAGGGATACAGTGAAGCGATTGTCGATGGGGTTGCCGAAACAAAAGATGAGAAAAATGAACTGGCACAGATTATACACGAAGAATCTTTGCGGATGGGCAGGCTTGTTAATGAATTGCTTGATTTAGCAAGGATGGAGTCAGGGCATATTGAATTGAATAAAACCCAGGTGAACATAGAGGACTATACCGAACGTATCATCAAAAAATTCAACGGTCTGGCAGAAGAGAATCATATTGATTTGCGATTGGAAAAAAATCTCCGTCATTCTCATATCATGTTTGACCCTGACCGTATTGAACAGGTATTTACGAACCTCATTGACAATGCTATTCGTCATACACGGGAGAATGGCTTCGTCAAAGTTTATGTGGAATGCGGGGAAGATGCTCTCTATGCAGAAGTGGAAGACAATGGAAGCGGCATACCTGAACAAGATCTTCCTTTTGTTTTCGAACGCTTTTATAAAGCAGACAAGTCAAGGACAAGGAATAAAGAGAAGAAAGGGACCGGGCTTGGCCTGGCAATTGCCAAGAATATTGTGGAGGCGCACAATGGGACAATTAAAGTCCAAAGTATCGAAAGCCAGGGAACTACATTCAGTTTCACTCTTCCTCTGGCATAATCATCTTTCCAGTTCCTAAAAAGTGTGGTATGATTCTATCAGTAATTGAATTGAATACATGGAAGGAATTCCGGTGCTTGACGCTTAATAGGGAATCCAGTGGGAAGCTGGAACTGTCCTCGCAACTGTAATTGACAGATGAAATAAGCATGAACCACTGTATGGGGTGCCATATGGGAAGGGGCTTAGAGTAAGAAACTGTCATAAGTCAGTAGACCTGCCGAATTCTGATGTTTCAATGCTTCGGGGATATGAGCGTTTGAGACAACCGGATACCAATATATCATTTGTGTATGATTATGTTCGATTGTCGAAAAAGCCATCTCTTGCAAAGGAGATGGCTTTTTCTCTCTTTAAACCAGTTTCCTACTGTTTAAAACATCGCTCCTATTCTTAAATTACAGTGAAATACAATAGAGGAGGTATGGAGTAAAATGAAAGAAAAATCATGGTGGCTTTGGCTAGGTTCCCTATTAATGGTGATTGGGCTGCTTTCAGGATGTGCAGATGAAGACACGGGGCAAACTGACTCAACTGCAGATACCGAACAAGGAGAAGCACAGCAGTCAGAAGAAAATGAAGAAAAGGTGCTCATTACACTTTCAGAGAATGAAGGGGAAGAAGTCTTTACAGAGGAAGAGGTAACGATAGAAGAAAACGCCATTCTTCTCGATGTAATGAAAGAGAACTTTGAAATCGAAGAGGAAAATGGTTTTATTTCATCGATTAATGGTATTGGCCCGCAGGAAGGCGAAGAAAGGTCCTGGATGTACTACGTAAACGGGGAAATGGCTATGGTTGGAGCGCAGGAATATGAATTGTCACCAGGAGACGAGGTCACTTTTGATTTACAAGCGTGGGAATGATGTAAGTGAACACCTATAGGTTGACACTGCTTGCATTGCTCGCTGCCATGGCAGTTGTCGGAAGAGCTGCTTTTGCCTTTCTTCCAAATGTACAGCCGGTAACATCCATTATCATTATATGCGGCATTTTCCTCGGTCCTCTTTCTGCTGTACTGCTGTCTCTAATAACAGTGTTTTTATCCAATATGTTGTTGGGGATGGGGATATGGACCGTTTGGCAGATCGTATCCTGGGCTTTGATCGGATTGCTCAGCGGTTGGATTGGGAAACTGCATAGAAGGATGCCTGTGGCAGTTCTCGTAGGGTTTGCTATATTCTGTGGCTATTTATACGGATTCGTTGTCTCGCTGACAACCTACCAAATTACCGGCAAATTCTTGCCATATTATATTGCTGGTCTTCCATTTGATACATTCCACGCCCTGGGTAATGGTATTTTCATACTTATTTTTTATCCTTTGACAGCTGTTTTTTTCAAGAAATTCAAAAAGAACCACTTGTCCGTTTAGCTTTGGCTTGATGGATTTTGATTGAGGTTGTTGCGTTAAGCGGCAGCCTCTTGTTTTGCTGTCGTTTTGACTTTTTATATCAGGCATTTTATCATTAAGTCAGTTACTAGAATAAGAGAATGCATTTGAATAATACACTTGGATGTGCGTCCTTCCGGGTTTCACAATACGCAGCAATTCAGCAGGGAAAATCTCTTGTGCATTACTGGAAAGGAGGGCAGCAGATGATTTTAGAAGGCCTCATATTACATAGTATCAGTCAAATCAGAGAAGAGAGGACCATTTCGTCCATTTATCATTTGCTTAGTGGAAAAAAGTCTATTCAGACAGTACAAGATGCACATATTTATTCTCTAGAACCCTTGTTTGGGGTCTATAAGCGTCTGGATAAACGTTTCTTTTATGAGGTGTTGGAATATCTGCTGTCTCTCCGTTACATCCAGGTGTCCAGTAAGCGAGAATCTGCTTATTTGTTGACAAAAGAAGGGGAAAGTTGGCTGCATAACTCCAGATCAAGTCTAGGTCTTGAAAAGCTGAATGGTTTAAAATACCATGAAACCGGACAAGTGTTCTTGGAGCGCCTTACCCTCTTCATTCAAACATTGACCAATACCAGAAATGGCCACTTTTCTTTTATACCGGTGGTTGATAAGCCATCTATAGAAGCATGGGTGAAAAGTTTCTATCAAAGAACCCGGAACAGAGAAATAGAAATGCTGGAGGAGATGTATAAAGAGCTGTACCAACTGCTCCATCGACTTACCGATGAAGAGGCAGGAATTTTTACGGATCGGTTAAGCGGCTATAAAAGGTATGGCATGAGTCTTGACCAACTAGCGAATAAATATAGCCTTTGTACGGTCGACGTACACTTGAGGTTAACCACAGTAACCCACCATCTGATGGACCTGGTTCTCCGAGAACCTCATGAATTCCCAGTGCTTCACCTATTTCTGCGGGATTTGAAAGGGGAGCATGTGCTTTCCAATTCGGCGGCTGTAACGTATAGACTGCTGAAGAACGGTTTGGATATTAGCCAGATTGCCGTTAAGAGAAACCTAAAGGAAAATACCATTCATGACCATATCGTGGAAATTGCTCTTCATCATCAAGATTTTTGCATTGATATTTATTTCAACACGGGGGAGAAGGAAGAAATTACCCAGGCTATCCGGAAAGCCGGTTCTCACCGGCTTAAAGATATTAAGCAGCTGGTAAATGATGAGATAAGCTATTTTAAGATCCGGTTGTTGATTGCAAGGGAAAAAACCATCAGAAATGAGGCATAGTTAGTGGAACTTGAAGATAGTCTGAAGCATCATTTTGGATATGACACATTTCGCCGCGGGCAAAAGGAAATCATTCATGATGTATTAGCAGGCAACGATGTACTGGGAATACTTCCCACAGGATCAGGTAAATCCATCTGCTATCAGCTGCCAGCAAAATTAATGGGAGGTACCACGATTGTTGTGTCTCCGTTAATATCCCTGATGGTGGATCAAGTCAAACAGTTAAAAGCAATGCGTTTCAAGGAAGTAGTAGCTTTAAACAGCTTCATGAACCCTGTGGAGAGAAGAAATGTGTACCAACAGCTTCCTCATTATAAGTTGATTTATCTCTCTCCAGAGCTGCTGCAATACAAGGAAGTTTTGGATAGATTACGAAAACTGGATATCAACTTGTTCGTAATAGACGAAGCTCATTGCATATCCCAGTGGGGACATGAATTCAGGCCGGATTACTTGAAACTCGGTGACATTATTGAAGAATTGGACAACCCACCTGTACTAGCCTTAAGCGCTACAGCCACTCCACAGGTTCAACAGGATATACTCTCATCCCTAAAGAAAACCGGTGTACATAAACATATATACCCCATGGATAGAGATAATATTGCCTTCTGCATAGAAACTGTGAAGGATGATAAGGAAAAGCAAGTCTATATCTCGCAGTTGCTGAAAAAATTCAGAGTGCCTGCTTTAATATATTTTTCAAGCAGAAAAACAGCAGAAGAAACAGCAAAGTCGTTAGCCGGTCATCTGGACGGAAGAGAAATTGCCTTTTATCATGGCGGAATGGAACAAAGCGACCGCATCTCCATCCAGCAGCAGTTCATGAATGGTCAGTTGGATGTCATTTGCTGTACGAGTGCCTTCGGAATGGGCATCAACAAGGCAAATATCCGGCTGGTAATACATTATCATATGCCTGGACAGATAGAATCCTTCATCCAAGAGGTTGGCAGGGCAGGCAGAGACGGCAAGTCCTCTGTCAGCGTACTATTATATGGCGAGAATGATTTGTTTCTTCCTAAAATGATCGCAGAGAAGGAATTGCCTTCTACAGAAGAATTAAACAAGGCTGCCAATATATTGACCAACTTGTACCTATCTGATCAATCCCTGCCAGAAGAAGAGGTTGAATTGGAGAACCTTTTCCAACTGACGGAGAGCCAATGGAGATTTCTTCGATATCAATTGGAAAAGCATGGTATCATAAAAGGTAATCAGATTTTTTACGAGGAGGATGACTTCTCTACCGCATTTCGATTCATTGACGCCCACAGGAGGGAAAGGAAGACGTTGAAGGACGAAAAGCTGACGGAAATGCTCTACTGGGTTCATACAAAAGACTGTCTTCGCAAGCATTTGTATAAGAGCTTTCAACCATCATACAGTGAAGCTGTCTATCATTGTTGCAACAACTGCGATTTTTCCTTTTCTGATTGGAAGCCAGAAGTAAACAGGGTGGAAATCAATAACCACACTTCCTGGCAGGACCGGTTGAAAACCTTGTTATTGGCAGGTCAAAATGAAACAAAGTGAGATAGTCCGCCATTTGACAGATGCAGAGTTAAGAAAGCAGCTGTTCATCTCCCAGCTATTTCTTTTGATAATAGCCTTCCTGTTAAGTATATTTTTGTTTGACACATTATCCGAATGGATGGTCTATTGGCATTGGGATAGCGGCGAAATCTTCCAATATGGGGTGATTCCCGGTTTAATCATTGTTTCAGCTGATCTGATATTGATGATCCTCCTGCCCAAGAGTTGGTATGATGATGGAGGAATAAATGAGCGGATTTTCAAAAGGCAACCGTTATTGACTGTCATCATCCTTGTCCTACTTGTTGCTGTTTCAGAGGAGCTCCTGTTTAGAGGCGTATTGCAAACAGTGTTCGGTTATATACCCGCAAGTATCCTGTTCGCGTTAGTCCACATAAGGTATTTATACAAACCTGTACTACTTATATCTGTATTATTTGTCAGCTTTTATATAGGCTATCTGTTCCATATTACGGATAATCTCGCAGTTACCATTACAGCCCATTTTACAGTGGATCTTCTGCTCGCTTTGGTTATCCGGCTCCAAAAGTGAGGTGCTGTTTACATTGAAGGAAGATGTTCATGCTAATGATAAAGAAATAAAGAGTAATCAGGAAAGAGGCCAAGATGGGAAGGATCTCACAGAACCTGATGAAAGAGAAATGGATATTCTTGATCTTCCTCCCAGGAAAGAAGTACACGGAGGTTCAAAAAGTAGGATCCGCTTGAAGGTCAGCCTGCCATTATTTCGTCTGATCGTAGTAATTCTACTCATCCTAGGCCTGTCCGCGGGTCTTTACTGGGCTGGCAATGAAGGGCTGCTTGGCTCACTAAGCCATGCTTTTACGTTTTCTGCAAGTTAATCACCTCATGTGAGTTCAACAATCATATAATAAGCATATAGTGTATTAAGTGATTTTTGTAGACTCCAGACAGTTCGCTGATCGAGGTGGATGGTAAGTTTAGAGGGGGGATGCTGTATGCGTATTGAGCGAGTGTCCGAAAATCAATTTGCGATTTTTTTAACATTTGATGACTTGATAGAGAGAGGTTTTACCAAAGAAGAACTGTGGCATGATGCGTTAAGTGTCCGTAATCTGTTTAGTGATATGCTTTATGAAGCCAGTTCTGAATTGGATTTTGAGTTAGAAGGAATGCTTCTCGTCCATGTTTATTTAATGCAAGCACAGGGTATGCATGTCATGGTGACGCAAAATTTCGAAAATCAGGAGTGGGATGAGGATTATATTGAGATGAAAGTTACTTTGGATGAAAGTGAAGAGTTGATATTCTCCTTTGACACATTTGAAGACATCATTCAGGTTTCCTCTTATTTAGCTTCTATGTCAATTGAAGGAGGCCAAGTTTATTTCATGGATGGTCTTTATTACATGCTGTTCAGTGAAGATGATCTCTATTTGCAGGATAAAGAAAGTGTGATTGCTGTCATGTCCGAGTTCTCCATTCCCAGTATTATTACGTCACATCGGCTTAAAGAATACGGGAAGGAGATATTCAAGGCGGATGCAGTCAGCGAGATTATAAGACTGTTCTATAAATGAGTCAGTAAGCAAAAGAGTGGAAACTTCATGCATCATAAATCACCTCAACGGTAAAAGCACTGGGTATTTTGACTTGGATAATTATTATAGGAAAACAGTTACATTTTATTGCATATTTACCGTTAAGGTGTATACTAATCTCTGAGTACAGCTAAATTAAAACACGTATGGATATTCTAGGAGGTAAATTCATGGTAGCCGATAAAACAGCAGATTCTACCCAAGAAAATCAAACGATGGATGTTCTAAGTTCCACACGAACTGTTGTCAGAACCGCGTTGGAAAAATTGGGTTACCCTGATGAGGTATATGAGCTATTAAAAGAACCAGTACGGATGATGACTGTAAGAATTCCAGTACGGATGGACGATGGGTCGATTAAGATTTTCACCGGATACCGGGCACAGCACAATGACGCTGTCGGACCTACCAAGGGCGGTGTGCGATTCCACCCTAATGTCACGGAAACAGAAGTGAAGGCGTTATCTATATGGATGAGTTTGAAAGCGGGCATTGTCGACCTCCCATATGGTGGCGGCAAAGGTGGCATTGTATGTGATCCACGTGAGATGTCCTTCCGGGAGTTAGAAGGTGTCAGTAGAGGGTATGTCCGGGCAATCAGTCAAATTGTCGGTCCTACAAAGGATATTCCAGCACCAGATGTCTTCACTAATTCTCAAATCATGGCTTGGATGATGGATGAATACAGCAGAATTGATGAATTCAATAATCCTGGTTTTATTACAGGCAAACCAATAGTACTGGGTGGTTCACATGGTAGAGAATCTGCTACGGCCAAGGGTGTAACCATCTGTATCAACGAAGCAGCCAAAAAGAAGGGTCTTGATATGAAAGGAGCCCGTGTTGTTGTTCAAGGATTTGGCAATGCCGGGAGCTTCCTGTCCAAGTTTCTTCATGATGCAGGTGCCAAAGTAGTAGGTATTTCGGATGCATATGGTGCTTTGCATGACCCGGATGGTCTTGACATCGATTATCTCTTGGACAGAAGAGACAGCTTTGGGACAGTTACCAAGCTTTTCAATAACACTATATCCAATCAGGATTTACTTGAACTTGACTGTGATATTCTAGTCCCTGCAGCAGTTGAAAACCAAATCACTAAAGAGAATGCCGACAAGATAAAGGCCAGTATTGTTGTGGAAGCAGCCAATGGACCAACTACGATGGAAGCTACGAAAATCTTATCAGACAGGGGAATCCTGTTGGTACCGGATGTGTTGGCTTCAGCTGGGGGAGTAACCGTTTCTTATTTTGAATGGGTACAAAATAACCAAGGTTACTATTGGACGGAAGAAGAAATCTCTGAAAAGCTGAATGAAATCATGGTTAAATCCTTCAATTCCATTTATAATACTGCACAAACCCGCAGAGTTGATATGCGCCTTGCTGCTTATATGGTCGGTGTCCGAAAAATGGCGGAAGCATCACGGTTCCGCGGCTGGGTATAAGTATCGATGAATACGAGGATAAAAACTCTTATCTAGTGAAACCGGATAAGAGTTTTTTGTGATGTGAATAGGTGAAAGGAAGTGGATTTTTTGCAAAAAGAGAAAGTAATCATCATTGGGGCTGGGCCATGCGGCATGTCCTGTGCAATAGAATTACAACAGCGAGGACTTGACCCATTACTCATCGAGAAAGATAATGTGGTGAATTCGATATATAACTACCCGACCCATCAAACATTCTTCAGTTCCAGTGATAAGTTGGA
Organism: Virgibacillus xinjiangensis; assembly: GCF_042643145.1. NCBI lineage: Bacteria > Bacillati > Bacillota > Bacilli > Caryophanales > Bacillaceae > Virgibacillus > Virgibacillus xinjiangensis. Next base: position 125,149 of record NZ_JBHRSA010000004.1, on the reverse strand, counting down.
AATTGGCGGAGTGCCTTTCATTACAGAAAAACAAAAGCCGGTCAGGAACCAAGCACTTTCCTACTACCGTACAGTGGCTCAAAGAAAGGAACTGAGGATCCATACTTACGAAGAAGTGAGAACGGTAGAAAACACCAACGGCACTTTTATTGTCCATACTGATAAAGAGGAATATGAGTCAAGTTATGTGGTTATGGCAACAGGGTATTATGACCAGCCAAATTATATGGGTGTACCAGGTGAAGAACTTGAAAAGGTTATGCATTATTTCAAGGAGGCACATCCATACTTCAATAAGAGAGTGGTTGTCATTGGTGGGAAGAACTCAGCAGTAGACGCTACGCTGGAACTCCATAAAGCTGGTGCAGAGGTTACCGTGCTGTACCGTGGAAGTGAGTATTCAAAAAGCATTAAACCATGGATTCTTCCTGAGTTTGATTCCCTTGTCAAAAAAGAAGCTGTACATATGGAGTTCAATGCAACTGTTGAAAGGATTACAAATGACAGTCTGATTTATAACGTAGATGGGGAGACTTTCACGATTGAAAATGACTTCGTGTTTGCAATGACTGGATATCTTCCTGACTATCAGCTTCTGAAGGATGTAGGAATTTCCATTGAAGAAAATACAGGTTCTCCAGTATATAATATAAACACGATGGAGACCAATGTGGAAGGCATGTTTGTTGCCGGTGTTGTGGCAGCGGGTTATAACAATAATAAGATATTCATTGAGAATGGTCGATTTCACGGCGCAACCATCGCTGAGGAAATTATGGGAAGGATTTCTCAAGCCTAATAGAAAGAGACAGCCGTACGGCTGTCTCTTTCTATTGCTCCTTGAATGATTCCTGTAGTACGGAAAAGTTTGAGGTCTTCTCCAATTCGATTAGAAGTTTAATTCTTGCCTTTGGGCCTGTCAGACCATTAGAGAAAATGACACCCATTTTATACAGCTCTTTTCCGCCTCCCCGATAACCATATGTTGGTTGAACCACTCCTTGGTAGCTGCGGGAGACCAATACAACCGGTATTCCTTTATCCAGTAGTTTTGCTAGTGGCTCAACTGTTTCCTTAGGAAGATTTCCCTGTCCGAAAGCTTCAATGACCAAGCCATCTATATCTGTATGCAACAAAGCTTCAAATATATCTCTACTCATTCCTGCATAAGCCTTTAGAAGAAAAACTTTTTTTGATATTTTTCCGACAGACTTGGTTTTTCGCGGAAACACCGGATGGTGAAATAGAACCGTTTCTTTTGTAATACTGCCAATAGGGCCTTGCTGAGGACTCTGGAATGTAGCAACATTGCTAGTAGATGTTTTGGTGACATTGGCTGCCGTATGGATCTCATCATTCATCACTACAAGTACACCTTTTCCACCGGCTCTGTGGTCTGCAGCTACGCGTACAGCGCTGATCAAATTATATAATGCGTCCGATCCAATTTCATTGCTCGATCTCATCGCTCCAGTTAGTATTACCGGCTTCTCGGTACCTAGAACCAAATCCAGGAAATAAGCGGTTTCCTCCAGTGTATCGGTTCCGTGCGTAATTACCACCCCATCATGGTTAGAGTAATTTTCCTTCACCGTTTTGGCCAGTTGAAGCATATGGTGTGGGGTCATCTGCGGAGAAGGTAGATTTAACGCGATTTTTTCATGGATATTGGCAGTATGCCGGAAATGGCCGGCAATATCTGTCAATGGATGTTCGCCCGTACTGTTAACCTCGCCTGTTTCCTTATTCTCCAGCATGGAGATGGTGCCACCCGTATGGATCATTAAGATGTCTTTCATTCTTATCACCATTTTCTATGTGTCTATTTTCTTTATTCCATTCTAATGATACGATAAATAAAACTTGCTTGGAAAGAGGTTTGTAGAATGTTTGCTATATTTTCTGCCGGGTTGGCCCCCGCGATGGCTTTGATGTCTTTTTTCTATTTGAAGGACCGCTTTACCGAGCCGCTTCATCTGATTATAAGGACCTTTGTGTATGGAGCACTTCTAGTTTTTCCCATCATGTTCATCCAGTATGTGCTGCAATCAGAGGCGATAAGCAATAATAGTGTTATTGAATCTTTTTTGTTTGTTGCATTCTTCGAAGAGTTTTTCAAATGGTTCATATTCATCTATACGATTTACCATCATTCGGAGTTCGACCAGCACTATGACGGAATCGTTTATGGTGTTGCCATCAGTCTGGGGTTTGCATCGGTGGAGAACATTTTATATCTCATTACCAACGGACTTGAGTATGCAGTGATACGAGCAGTTTTCCCAGTCTCCTCCCATGCTTTGTTCGGGGTCATTATGGGCTACCATCTAGGCCTAGCGAAAGTGTTGGGCAGGAAGGAAAAGGGGAATATATTGTTGGCACTTCTGCTCCCGATTTTGCTGCATGGTACTTATAACTATATCTTGGATACAGCGACGAACAATTGGTTGATATTGCTCATTCCTTTCATGATGGTTTTATGGTTTTTGGCGCTAAGAAGGGTGAAGTCTGCTAACGCTCCGATATCTGTGACACATGTCAGCCGGCATTTATAATGCCGGCTGATTTTTTTACGCAAATATAAGAGAGTGGATGATGGAAGAAGTGGGCGAAGAAACCTCTAAGGTACGTAAATAATCCTCTCTCTTGACACCCTGAACAATAGTTAGGCAAGAAATTTTCTATATTGGTATTTCATGTGTTGTGAATAAAAAAGAAGAATATCCAAAAAATAGATATCAGAACAAAATGCTAACGCAGGAGGATTCACTATGACCTATAAGAAGCTGGCCATTTTCAGCATACTTCTATGCTTAACCTTCATAGGTTTGCAAACCGTATTTCCAACGAAAGAGGCAAATGCCTTCAGTGAACAGGTGATTCAGCAGGGAGCAGTAGGAGATGATGTGATTGAACTGCAAGCAAGATTGCAGTATTTAGGTTTTTATAATGGACAGATTGATGGAGTATTTGGCTGGGGAACTTATTGGGCTCTCCGTAATTTCCAATATGAATTCGGAATGGAAATAGACGGACTAGCAGGGCCAACGACGAAAGAAAAGCTTACATCCGCAAGTGAGTATAATGAAGCCTATGTAAAGGAGCAGATAAACCAAGGAAGAAAGTTCACTCATTATGGAGGTACAGAGAACCAATCACAGCAGACGGACGGTAATGTCGAGCATGAAACTCAAGAAGGCCAAGGTGGTGCTGACACAGCAGCTGTCAATGTCCCTCAGGGGTATTCACAGAATGATATACAATTGATGGCTAATGCTGTATATGGGGAAGCGCGAGGCGAACCTTATGAAGGGCAGGTTGCCGTTGCCGCCGTTATTTTAAACCGAGTAGAGAGTTCTACTTTTCCAAATACGGTTTCCGGCGTAATTTTTGAACCTAGAGCATTTACCGCAGTTGCAGATGGACAGATTTGGCTCACCCCTAATGAAAGGGCGAAAGAGGCGGTACTTGATGCGATCAATGGGTGGGACCCTTCCGGTAATGCGGAATATTATTTTAACCCTGATACAGCAACTTCCGGATGGATTTGGACCAGGCCACAAATCAAAAAAATAGGAAAGCATATTTTCTGTAAGTAGAAAGGTGGAAGCAAAATGATTAGATGGGTTATCATAGCTGTATTAACGGTAGGGATTGCCGGTACAGCATTTTGGGGATATCAGGAGCATCAAGAAAAAAATGCAATACTGATCCAGGCTGAAAACAACTATCAGCGTGCATTTCATGAACTTACTTATCGGATGGACCTGCTTAACGATGAAATCGGTACGGCTGTAGCCATGAACTCCCCAACCAAGCTGTCTCCGCAATTAGTGGATATTTGGAGGCTTACCTCGGAGGCATTGTCCGATGTAGGACAACTTCCACTTGGATTACTTCCATTCAATAAAACAGAAGAGTTTCTATCAGACATTGGAGATTTCACTTATCGAACAGCTGTAAGGGATTTGGAAAATGACCCACTATCAGAAGAAGAAACCAAGCTGCTAAAGGATTTATATCAGCAGTCAGGTGAAATCAAAAATGAATTAAGGCAGGTACAGCATACAGCGCTGGAGAATAACCTCAGGTGGATGGATGTGGAGATGGCTTTGGCCAGTGAAGAGGAGCCGATGGATAATACGATTATTGATGGACTGAAAACGGTGGATAATGCTGCAGGGGAATATTCGGAAAGTAACGGGAACAGTACGGCTATTACCGGTGTATCGGCTGAAGAACATGAATACAAATCCATCAATGGGCAAGAAGTGAATGAAGAAAAAGCATTAAGAAAAGGAAGGGATATATTTGCGACAGACAATCAAGAAAATATGACCATCACCCGCAGCGGTGACGGTGCTGATATACCAATGTACAGTCTCTCCTACCAAAATGAAGAGAAAAATGCCTATATGGATATGTCTGTACAGGGCGGCTATCCGATAACTGTTCTAGTTGACCGGCCCATAAAGGAGAAGAAATTGAGTCTGCATGAAGGCATGGAAAAGGCTAAATCATATATCGAGCAGTTCGATTTTGAAAATATGACGGCTGTACAAAGCAGCGAATATAATAACATTGGTGTTTATTCTTTCATTTATACGGAGAACGATGTGAGAATTTACCCGGATACAGTGGAAATCAAAGTTGCTTTGGATAACGGTGATATTGTGGGATTGAGCTCTCGGAATTACTTTATGAACCATACAGACAGGGAATTGAAAGAACCGGAGATTTCGATGGATGAGGCAAAAGCAGAAGTTAACCCTGGAGTGGATATTCAGGAAGAGTTCTTGGCAGTCATTGATAATGACCTTGGAGAAGAGGTTTTGACCTACGAGTTCCTTGGTGTGTTGGATCAAGAGACCTATCGGATATTTATCAATGCAATGGATGGCAGTGAAGAAAAAGTGGAAAAATTGGATGGCAAGGAGCTTAATTACGCACTAAACTAAGAGAGAAGGCAGCATGCCCTTCTCTCTTCCCTCTTCTTCCATGTGAGAGTTCCTGTATGGATACAAGGATTTGACGTGACAGATAAGCGTACTGCCGTTGACATTCCTAGCACATGAAGTAGAAATTATACTATTTCCTGGCAGGTATGTTATTATTTATTGGGAGCATTGGCAATAAAAACTTGGCAAAAAGACGCCAAGTTTTTTACATGCAGTTCATAAATTTTTTAGACAGTGAGAGGAATGAAGCAAAGCAATGAACCAGAGAGAAATAGCGATAGCAATAGATGGTCCAGCTGCAGCCGGGAAAAGTACGGTTGCAAAAATGGTGGCTGAAAAGCTCGGATATATATACATAGATACAGGTGCAATGTACCGTGCCCTGACAATGAAAGCCCTTATTGAAAGAGTGGATCTGGAGGATGAAAACGGGCTTGTGGAGCTGCTTGGCGGAACGGCGATTACGTTGGAGCAGAGTGTGAATGGTCAGATTGTTATGCTTGATGATCGGGACGTAACCTTGGACATACGAACCAATGAAGTGACCAACCATGTTTCTTATGTTGCCAAGCATAGAAAAATCAGACAAGAAATGGTCAGAAGACAACAGGAGCTGGCGTCCGATCGCGGGGTAGTCATGGATGGCAGGGATATCGGTACCCATGTACTGCCGGAAGCCGAGGTGAAAATCTTCTTGGTTGCTACCGTTGAAGAGAGAGCGAAACGTAGGTATGAAGAGAACTTGAAGAAAGGCTTCACCTCCAGTATGGATGAATTGAAGGAAGAAATAGCTCAAAGAGATCAGATTGATTCTGAGAGGGAAGCCTCGCCATTATTAAAAGCCGCTGATGCTAAAGAGATAGATACTACATCACTGACCATCGAACAGGTAGCTGAGAGGATTCTAGACGAGGCATCCCAAGCTATTACCCGACAGGGTAGATGAAGAAAGGGGGGATGGAGATGAGTTTATATACATTTGCAAAAAATTTGGTGGCAGTTATACTATTTCCTGTTTTTAGAATCAAGATAATCGGGAAAGAGAATATACCAAAGGAAGGTCCCGTCATCATTTGTTCCAATCACACATCTAATTTTGATCCTCCCGTAGTAGGGATCACCTCACCGAGAGATATATACTTCATGGCCAAAGGGGAATTGTTTGAAAAACGTTTTTTGGGTAAATTATTATTGAAGATACATGCATTCCCTGTAAAACGGGGCATGAAGGATAGAAATGCATTGAGAAGAGGGTTGGAAATCTTAGAAGAGGGCTACACGCTTGGCTTATTCCCAGAAGGGACAAGGAGTAAAACAGGTGAGCTTGGCAGACCGCTTGCCGGTGCGGGATTTTTTGCTTTACGATCTAAAGCAACAATTGTTCCGTGTGCGATTATCGGACCTTATCAGCCTGGGAAAAGGCTGAAGGTGGTATATGGAAAACCGATGGATATGGAGAAGTTGAGGAATTCCAAAGCGTCCGCTCAAGAAGCTGCTGACGCCATAATGGAAGAAATTAAATTCCTTAAGGAAAATCATTCCCCATGAACTACTTTACTTGACAAATTATTGTAATTATTAGAAGTTATAAAAAAGGGGATTTTTATCTTAGTGATCAAATGATGGTCATGGAGATTTGAACTGTATTTAGGAGGGCATGGTATATGAGCGAAATAAACAATGAAGTAACTGAACTGAATGTCGGGGACACAATTACAGGAACTGTGGTGAAAGTGGAAGAAAAGCAGGTCCTTGTAGATATCGGCTATAAGACAGAAGGAATCGTCCCGATCAGTGAGTTATCCAGTCTGCATGTAGAGCAGACAAGCGATGTAGTACAAGAGGGAGATACGCTGACCCTGAAAGTGAAAAAGGTGGATGATGATGATATCATCCTGTCCAAAAAGGCTGTAGACGCCGATGATGCTTGGAAAGACCTTGAAGAGAAATTTGAGAGCGGCGAAATTTTCGAGACGGAAGTGAAGGAAATCGTCAATGGCGGATTGGTTGTTGATGTAGGAGTACGCGGCTTCATCCCAGCTTCCTTGGTAGAAACGTATTACGTGGACGACTTTTCCGACTATAAAAATAAAACACTGACCGTTAAAATTGCTGATCTCAATAAAGAACAAAACCGAGTGATCCTCTCCCATCGTGCCGTTGTAGAAGAAGAGGCGGAAGCCCAGAAGCATGAGGTCCTTCAATCCTTGGAAGAAGGCCAAGTATTGGAAGGTACCGTACAACGTCTGACAAGCTTTGGGGTATTCGTTGACCTTGGCGGTGTAGATGGACTTGTCCATATTTCCCAGCTGGCCCATGAACATGTCGAAAATGCATCTGATGTAGTTTCGGAGGGAGATAAAATCAAGGTGGAAGTGCTTTCCGTCGATCTGGACAATGAAAGAATTTCTCTTTCCCATAAAAATACACTTCCAGGACCTTGGTCAAATATTGGTGAGAAGATTTCTTCCGGAGATGTACTTGAAGGTACTGTCAAACGTCTAGTTAATTTTGGTGCGTTTGTGGAAGTGCAGCCTGGAGTGGAAGGGCTTGTTCATATATCACAAATTGCCAACAGGCATATTGGAACACCTCAAGAAGTATTGGAAGTCGGACAACAAGTTAACGTCAAAGTTCTAGATGTAAATGAACAAGAAGAACGCATTTCATTAAGTATCAGAGAATTAGAAGAAGAGGAAGCAGCGAAAGACTACAAGCAGTACGAGAAAGATGACGAACAAACTGGTTTTCAGCTTGGTGATCTACTCGGAGACAGTCTAGACAAATATAAAAAGTAATTGAAATGTAATTGGCTCTTTCCACTGGAAAGGGCTTTTTTTTATGATATATACTATCCCACTTTCTGTTTGGGGACTGGGAGGCCATTCTCCCTCTTTGGATGTTCCGACAACCAAGTATAAAGGGTTCAGGTTTCTGCAATACTGCATAAAGGAAGGTGATAAGGTTGGATGGATTAATCTTTTATTGGATGGTATGGATTTTATGGACGTTGATCACTTTTTTTATGGACAAGGGTAGAAAAAGGACCTGCTTGGGAGCTTGGTCACTGCTGTGTATTGTCTCGGCAGAATGGACGGTACGCCTTCCGTACTTTTCCTTTTCGGTTGCATCACTCCTGGTGATTGTTGGTGCTATTTGGCTACTTTGCAGGAGCAGGTACCTGTTTTATCATTTATTTTCTGCATTCACTTTAATGATTGGCTATTCAGCAGTCCGTTATTGGGAGCAGATCACTCCTGTATGGTTTATTCTGCCCCGTTATGTAATATTCTCTTTTTTCCTTACACTGCTTATATTGTTCATGGTTAAAAACTTCTACAGCCAAATTGGTGTCTGTTTATTAGGAACGTCTTTCGGTGAGGTACTCTACCATGTGACCATGGCTGGCTATGGTATGCAGATGAACATAGGGGAAAAGGGGTTTCTGGATGTCCTGCTATTTTCCTTAATGATCCTTACCAGCATTCACTTGCTCAAGGTGGGCAGGGCTAAATTATATGCATCACTGCAGACTAAACAAAATATTGAGGTGGCAAAATGAACGAATATCTACTGCCGATTCTATTCGGAATCATTGCAGGAACTTTATCGAGAATATTGATGCTTCGAACGGACTATCGGCAATACCCAACATATCTCCATGGGAAAATCATCCATGTTTCGCTTGGATTCATTGCAGCTGCCTTGGGCGCAATGGCAGTCCCTGCAGTGATGGAAAAAGAGTTTACCGCTGTTACATTGTTGACAGTCGCTGCTACACAGTTCAGGGATGTGCGGAATATGGAAAGGAACACGTTGACAGAAGTAGATGATTTCGAACTTGTATCAAGGGGAAAAACATACATAGAAGGTATCGCAATTTCGTTTGAAAGCAGGAATTATCTGGTGATCCTCACAGCCTTTATTGGTACATTGTTTTTCCTGGTGTGGAATGTGTATGCAGCATTTGCCGGCGCCTTTTTATCGATATTGGCAGGAAGGATGCTGATGAGCGGGTCTACAATCAAAGATATTGTGAAGATTGACTACCATGAGCTTCATTTCGAAGGGGCAGGCCTCTATGTAGACAATATCTATATTATGAATATCGGTCTGCCTGAGAGGCAGGAGGAAATTTTGAAGTATGGGATGGGGTTTGTATTGACACCGAATAACATGAATTCTGTGTCCACTATTGCGAACCTTGGGCAACGGCAGGCAATCCTCCACGATGTATCTGTTTCACTCGGTGTTTTTCGTGATTCCGGTACCCCGGCGTTAGCCCCGTTGATAAAACGCGACCTGGATGATGGGCGTATCGGCGTATTTATCCTCCCACAGGTCAGGGATGTGGAGAAAGCTAAAGAAATCATCGGAGCCGTACCGGTACTGGAAAATGCAATCCGTATGCCCTCTGACTCTAACACCCATCAAAGGAAGGGGAAAACCAAATGATGCTGGAAAAAGCAGTTTTGGCAGTGATTACCACCAATCAATCAAAGATTGCAGGTGGAGCACCTATTTTTGTTTGTCATGATAAAAAGGAACTTGAATCGGTCGCTGCCAATCTTGAAGCAATCACCGATGGAATTGCGCATGCTCTCAGTGATGAATTGTTCATTATTGTAAAGCATTAAAATAAATTGTTAATATCTTCTACTTTTGCTAGAATAAATAAAGTTAGCCTATATAGATCGTAGAGAGAAAGGATGTTCCTTTCATGAGGAAATCAGTAGTAGCCATTGTCGGAAGACCCAACGTTGGAAAATCGACGATATTCAATAGATTGGTCGGAGAGCGGATCTCCATTGTAGAAGATATACCAGGTGTTACCCGCGACCGAATTTACTCCCAGGCGGAATGGTTGAATCACACCTTCAACCTTATTGATACAGGCGGGATCGAAATCGGGGATGAACCATTGCTGGTACAGATGCGGCAGCAGGCTGAGATTGCCATAGATGAGGCAGATGTCATCATTTTTCTCTTGAATGGCAGAGAAGGAATCACTGCAGCAGATGAAGAGGTAGCCAAACTCCTTTACAAGTCAAATAAACCGGTTGTACTAGCTGTCAATAAAATGGATAACCCGGAGATGCGTGAAAATATTTACGAGTACTATTCTCTGGGATTTGGAGAACCTTTTCCAATCTCCGGCTCACATGGTTTAGGCCTTGGTGACATGTTGGATGACGTTGTCCGACATTTCCCTCAACTCGATGAAGAAGAGGACGATGAGGAGACTATTTACTTCAGTCTGATCGGCCGCCCCAATGTCGGAAAGTCCTCCCTTGTGAATGCCATGTTAAATGAAGAACGTGTCATAGTCAGTGAAATAGAGGGAACGACAAGGGATGCTGTAGACACTCGTCTGACAAAAGGCGATCAAGATTTCGTCATTATTGATACGGCGGGGATGAGAAAGCGCGGGAAAGTATATGAAGCAACAGAAAAATACAGTGTCCTGCGGGCCCTAAGGGCGATCGAACGCTCCGATGTCGTATTGGTCCTTATTGATGCTGAGACAGGAATTAGAGAACAGGATAAAAAAATTGCAGGGTATGCACATGAAGCTGGCAGAGCGGTGGTCATCGTTGTCAATAAGTGGGATACCGTCAACGCTGGCGAAAAAACGATGAAAGAGTTTGAAACCAACGTTCGTGCACATTTCCAATACTTGGATTATGCTCCGATTGTATTTCTTTCTGCCAAAACCAAGAAAAGATTGCATACACTGATCCCAGCGATCACTTCTGCCAGTGAAAATCACTCCAAGCGGATTTCTACTAATGTACTGAATGACGTCATTATGGATGCACTGGCCATGAACCCGACTCCGACAGTAAAAGGAAGACGGCTGAAGGTTTTGTATGCCACCCAAGTTGCTGTCAAGCCACCAACGTTCGTGGTCTTCGTCAATGATCCGGATTTAATGCATTTTTCTTACAGAAGGTTCCTTGAAAATAAGATCAGAGATGCATTTGGCTTTGTTGGAACGCCGATCAGAATTTTTGCTAGAAGAAGACAATAAGGGAGAGAGGCTAATGGCTAAAGTAGCGGTATTGGGTGCTGGCAGCTGGGGGACAGCATTAAGTATTGTCCTGGCAGACAATGGACATGAAGTGAGGCTCTGGTCCCACCGCCCGGAACAGGTACAAACGATTAATGAATCGAACAGGAATGACCGTTATCTGGATGCAGCTCTTCCTCCAGAAATTAGAGCTTATGAGGATATGGGGGAAGCTGTCAGAGGGACGGATGCGGTAGTCATTGTCGTTCCTACCAAAGCAATCAGAGAAGTCTGCAGAAAACTTGATGACGTGGTAGATAGAAAAACGAGTATTGTTCATGCGTCAAAAGGCATCGAGCCTGTCACACTGAAAAGGGTTTCTCAAATGATCAGTGAAGAGATGCGGCAATGCACGTACGAGGATATCGTAGTGCTCTCTGGTCCAAGTCATGCTGAGGAAGTAGCAATGAGGCAACCTACAACCGTGACAGTAGCATCTCTTAATGAGGAAGAGGCCAGGTTGATACAGGACTTGTTCATAAACGAGTCTTTCCGTGTGTATACCAGCACAGATCTGTTGGGAATCGAATTTGGCGGAGCCCTGAAAAACATCATTGCTCTTGGAGCCGGTATTTCGGATGGGCTAGGGTATGGAGATAATGCCAAGGCAGCATTGATTACTAGAGGACTCGCTGAAATTTCCCGTCTTGGTACATCAATGGGGGCAAACCCGCTGAGCTTTCTTGGGCTCTCTGGTGTAGGCGATCTGATCGTAACATGTACTAGTACCCATAGCCGGAATTGGAGAGCTGGGAACTTATTAGGCAAAGGAAATCGCCTGGATGATGTCTTGGATGAAATGGGAATGGTCGTGGAAGGAGTACGGACTGTGAAAGCAGCCCATCAGTTTGCTATTGATCAGAATGTAGAGATGCCGATCACTTCGGGGCTATATCAAATTCTATTTGAGGAAAAGACCCCTAAGGATGTCGTTGAGCAATTAATGAACCGCACCAAACGGGAAGAAATGGATGACTTGGCAAAACAGCTGATGGAACGCTATTCCTGTTAACACGTAATCTTCCCCCTTGCATATAATATGTTGAAGTAACTAAGCAAGGAGGAAGGATTGTGGATCAATTTCAAAAAGGTCTATTCGACAAGTTACAGCAAAGTGCTAATATAGATCCGAATGACGTTTATAAAGTAGCTGATTCGGTAAAGCATGCTGATTTTTCCGATGAGAGAACAGTCAGAGGCCTTGTTCGCCAGTTGGCTAGGATGGCTAATAAACCACTATCTAAGGAAAAAGAAGATCGCATAGTGGAAGCCATCACCAAAAATAAAATGCCAGCAGACATGAACACCCTAAATCAGCTGTTTAAAAAATAAACTTGTTTGGGCAAGTGACGATGCAATCATGCAGCTACATGCATAAGATAAATCGCACAAGCATTCTTGAATAGAGTTGCTGCGGATATTATTTAGTCAAGCCGGAATGGAGCAAAGCCCCCTCCATTCCGGATTTTTTTACTTGCTTCTCCTCAGGCGAGGGGCGGTGTGCAGGTGCCCAGCAATGTAATTCTCATTCTGCGCTGCTAGTATGATTATGATATAATATCATTTGTTATACTAGTTTATCAGTCAGGAGTGGAGTGAAAACATATGAGTGCTATGGATAAAATGTGGGTCTCTTTTGCGGGGATGGCATTCTTGATCATCGCAATGGGCCTGATTTTGTGGAGTCGTCATAAATTGAAGGGAATACTATCCTTCATTATTGCTGCAGCAGCTTACATCCTGTTCATTACAGGTGCCTTGATTATCTTCTTTATAGTATTCAGCGGACCAACAATGTGAACGAGAGGAGGCTATCTGGTTGAAGCATACATACATTAGAGCCATTATTGCTGGAGTATTTGTTCTGCTGTTGAGCGGCTGTCTATACCCGGATAGTGAACGTTCTAAAAACAACCAGCCCAACGAACAACAGCTTGAAATGGTACAGTCAGCCATTGAAGATTTCCGCGAAGAGGAAGGTGGACTGCTGCCTATTAAGACGAAAGACAACGATACACCGATCTTCCAAAAATATTTGATTGATTTTACAGCCTTAAAAGAAGCCAATATTCTATCAGAGATACCACCAAATGCATATGAAAGCGGAGGGTATTATCAATACAGCATCATTACACCCGAAGATGATCCAAAAGTGAGGCTGATTGACCTTAGGAATACCGAAGCGATCCGGAATGTAAACGTACAATTGAACGGCTATAGGAACGAACATATTTACCCGCCATATGGCAGAGAAATTTCCGAAGGCATCTATACTTTGGACCATGAAGCATTAGGCTTCGATGCTGCCCCTACAGTCGTTAGCCCATTCTCGGGAGAAAACCTTCCTATTGTCATGGATGTGGAGGGACATTTATATATTGACTATCGGATTGATCTGAACAATGCCTTGGAGGAATATGACCATAGTTACGAGGAGGGTGATGATATTCGTTATCTTCTCGCGGAAAACACTCCTTTCGTCCCTGCCTATTCCCTCCCATATACATTGCAGGACGGTGAACCAGTCTTTCTAACTCAGGAAACAAATGAATAATGCCTGCATAAAGCATCCCTTGAGACATATACTGTTTCAAGGGTTTTTATTTCTGCCCTGTATTTATTCTTTATTCCATCATAATGAAGTCATAATAGGGTAGGACAACATCATAGAATTGTAATGTCAAATATTCGCAGGTTATTTATATCAATCGCACGAGGATCGGGAGGGGATCTTTTGGAAAAAATTGATATTTTCAAAGATATTTCCAAGCGGACAAATGGAGATATCTATCTGGGTATAGTGGGGGCTGTCCGGACGGGTAAGTCGACGTTCATCAAAAAGTTCATGGAACTCGTTGTGTTGCCAAATATTGAAGAGGAAAGTGAGCGTGCAAGGGCTCATGATGAGCTTCCACAAAGTGCTGCAGGCAAGACGATTATGACGACAGAACCAAAGTTCATACCTAACCAAGCCGTGTCTGTGAATGTAGAAGATGCTTTGGATGTCAATGTACGCCTAGTTGACTGTGTAGGATATGCTGTGGAGAGCGCGAAAGGTTTTGAAGATGAAAACGGGCCACGAATGGTCCATACTCCATGGTATGAAGATCCAATTCCATTCCATGATGCTGCCGAGATCGGCACTAGGAAAGTCATACAAGAGCATTCCACCATTGGAGTAGTGGTCACCACCGACGGCAGTATTGGAGACATCCCAAGGGATGATTTCCTTCAGGCAGAGGCAAAAGTAGTAGATGAATTGAAAGAAGTAGGCAAGCCGTTCATCATGATTGTGAATACACTTCACCCCGGTACACATGAAACAGAGCTGCTAAGGCAAGATCTATCAGAGAAATATGATATTCCAGTGGTGGCTGTCAGTATAGAATCCATGACAGAGCATGATGTCTACCGAGTACTGAGGGAAGCGCTTTATGAGTTCCCTGTATTGGAAGTAAATGTAAATCTACCAAGCTGGGTGATGGTTCTAAAGGAAAACCATTGGCTGCGCCGCAATTATCAAGACGCTATTCAAACAACCGTAAAAAATATAAGAAGACTTCGGGATGTCGACCAGATTGTCACTGACTTTTCAGAATACGACTACATTGACCAAGCGAACATTGCGGGGATGGAGATGGGAGAAGGAGTTGCAGAGATTGATCTGCATGCACCAGATTATCTATATGACCAGGTATTGAAAGAAATTGTTGGAGAAGAGATCCGGGGGAAAGACCATCTTCTGGAACTAATGCAGAACTTTGCCCACGCAAAAAGAGAGTACGATCAGGTTTCAGGGGCATTACAGATGGTAAAACAGACTGGCTATGGAATAGCTGCTCCTTCCTTGGAAGATATGATACTGGATGAACCGGAAATTATTCGGCAGGGATCACGTTTTGGTGTGAAACTGAAAGCGGTGGCTCCTTCTATCCATATGATCAAGGTGGAAGTGGAATCAGAATTCTCTCCGATAATAGGAACAGAGAAGCAGAGTGAAGAACTTGTACGTTATTTAATGCAGGACTTTGAAGAAGATCCTTTATCGATATGGGAATCTGATATTTTCGGAAGGTCATTAAGTTCGATTGTCAGGGAAGGCATCCAAGGCAAGATCTCGTTGATGCCTGAAAATGCACGATATAAACTGAAAGATACACTCGAGCGAATCATAAATGAGGGGTCGGGTGGAATGATAGCAATTATCCTATAGCAGCTGATTCAGCTGCTTTTTTGTTTGATAATCACTTGGTTCCATAATTCCCGATAAAATTTGGTATTTGGAGGGGCGGGGACAATGGAAATAGAGGAAGATTTCACAGGGCTTGACAGGACAAGTTTTCATTGAATTTTCAATAAAAATGTCGGCTAAGGGATAAGGGTTCCTTCCATTTTTAATAAATATGGCAAAAATGGGTAGTTATTGTTGAATTTTGCTGTAATCTCAGTTAAGATAAGCCTTGTCATCTAATGAGTTAGGTGATAACTTAGTATAAAAGCTGACAAATTGGTAAACAAATGTTGGTAACCAGCTATTTGTTCCAAAGTAGTCGATTGAAGTATTGGGAGGAGGTGAATGTCATGAACAAAACAGACTTAGTAAATGCTGTAGCCGAAAAAAGCGACATTTCCAAGAAAGAGGCTACTAAAGCAGTAGATGCAGTTTTCGACTCTGTCATGGATTCCCTTAAAAACGGTGAAAAAGTACAATTAATCGGGTTTGGTAACTTTGAAGTACGTGAGCGTTCAGCTCGTAAAGGCCGCAATCCGCAAACAGGAGAAGAAATCGAAATTCCTGCAAGCAAAGTTCCTGCTTTCAAACCAGGCAAAGCCCTTAAGGACAGCGTAAAATAATCTACATAGGGCTTGAAAAGGGGTGCGTATGCGCGCCCTTTTTTTATGCTGTTATTGACATAGAGGTGGAAATGGACGATATTTAAAGTAAATGGTTACAGGAGGCTTACCATACCATGGAGCATTCAAACGAAAAATCTGATTTCTTTGTAATCAAAGCGCTTGAAGACGGCGTGAATGTAATCGGGCTTACTAGAGGCAGTAACACCAAATTCCATCATTCCGAAAAGCTGGATAAAGATGAGGTGATGATTGCCCAATTTACAGAGCATACTTCTGCGGTGAAAGTAAGGGGAAAGGCAATTATCCAAACAAGCCATGGGGAAGTGGAAAACTAGAGCGGATGGCTGTATGTCTATGCTCTGCTCTTCCTTGTCTTTGAATCTTTGTTATCGATACCCTGTGAACTTATGCTATAATAACATCAGCGATTACGGAATAGATGAAAGGGCTCAGGTGATTTGATTTGGAAACATCTAGTATAGACATACGGTCTTATAAGGCACAGATAGAGAAAAAGATCCAGCACGTCTTTCTGGATAAATATATACCCAAGCCCGTCATTGACGATGAAAAACTTACAATTTTGACAACTATCATCAATCACTCTGATGTGTCAGATCAACAAAAGCAGCGGTATATCGTTACTGCGATGCTTGCTCAGACTGCGTTGGATACCCATGACACTGTACCAGCCCATAGTCAAGGGGAAAGGTGGAGCATTGCCAATCAGCTGAAAGTGTTGGCAGGTGATTATTATAGTGGATTATATTACCTCCTCTTATCCGAAATAGACGATTTTGAGTTTATACATATCCTTGCTTCAGCAATTAAAGAAATTAATGAGATAAAGATGAAAATTTACCAAAGCAGTATAGGAACATTTCAGGACCTCATGGATATGAGGGAAGAAATGGAATTTCTGCTATTACAGCATGTCGCCCAATTTCTTGGTGATTCCTTTCCGCCAGAGGTGGCTGGGAAATGGCTGGTGACCAATAAATTGATCAGACAAACGCATAAGCCGGAATCAGGAGAACTCTCCTTTTCAGATGTTTGGATGGAACAGGCTGCCAGTGTTTCAGGATCTTACTTTGTAAGCAATGCTAAAGCAGTCGTCAGAGAAAACCTCCGGCAGCTGGAAATATTGGTAGGGAAGATACCTGAATCGCATCGGCTTTATAGAGAATACCTACATTCAGTAATACGCCAACATAATTATAATGAAGCTCGATAGTGGAGGACGGTAAAACATGCCAGGACAATCTAAAGAAGAACGTGTACACAATGTGTTTGAAAAGATATATTCTAAATATGATTCCATGAATTCCATCATTTCCTTTCAGAGGCATAAGGCATGGCGTAAAGACGTAATGAAAAGGATGAAAGTCAAAGAAGGTGGGAAGGCTCTGGATGTTTGCTGTGGCACGGGGGATTGGACTATATCTCTAGCTGAGTCAGTAGGAACGGAAGGAAAAGTTGTCGGGCTTGATTTCAGCCGTAATATGTTGTCAGTAGCAAAAGAGAAAAAAGAGAGTTCCTCGCTAGAGCAAGTTGAACTTGTCCATGGCAACGCTATGGAACTGCCGTTTGAAGATGACTCGTTTGATTATGTTACTATTGGTTTCGGACTTCGTAACGTACCTGACTATATGACTGTTCTGAAAGAGATGAGGCGTGTTGTGAAACCTGGAGGTCTTGCCGTATGCCTGGAGACTTCCCAGCCTACGTTGATTGGCTACCGGCAGTTATATTATTTCTATTTTCGCTTCATAATGCCGGTAATAGGAAGACTGATGGCAAAAAGCTATAAAGAGTACGCATGGCTTAATGAATCTGCTAGAAACTTTCCTGATAAAAATAAGCTGAAACAAATGTTCCTTGATGCAGGGTTTTCAACAGTACAAGTTAAAAGCTACACAGGCGGGGTAGCTGCTATGCATATGGGAATCAAATAATATTGGTTGTAAAATAAGGTGACACAGATGAAAATAGCTAAAATTTATGGATATCTAAAAAAAGACCTGGCTATGGTGGAAGAATCTTTGAATAATGTCATACAGGCAGAGCACCCTGTACTTCGAGATACGTCGACACATTTATTGAAAGCAGGAGGGAAGAGAATCCGTCCTGTCTTTGTTGTTCTGGCAGGGCAGATGGGAAACTATGATCTGGAAAGAGTGAGAAAGGTCGCTGTGGCCTTGGAGCTGATCCATATGGCTACCCTGGTCCACGACGATGTAATAGATGATGCATCGTTAAGAAGGGGAGAACCTACGATAAAAAGCCTTTACGATAACCGGGTAGCGATGTATACAGGTGATTATATACTGGCCCGGGCTTTGGAAGAAATAACATCCATCAAGCAGCCGAATGTCCATCGCCTTCTTGCGAAAACGATTGTAGAAGTAAGTGTCGGAGAAATAGAACAGATCAAGGACAAGTATAATTGGAACCAAAATCTCCGGAATTATTTGAGGAGAATCAAGCGGAAAACGGCCTTGTTAATAGCAACCAGTTGTGAGCTTGGCGGGCTTGTAAGCGGATTGCACGAACAGGAAGCAAAGAAGCTGTATCAATACGGTTATTATATCGGAATGTCCTATCAGATCATCGATGATATTCTGGATTTTACTTCTACAGAAGAGGAATTGGGCAAGCCGGTAGGAAATGACTTGCTTCAGGGAAACATCACACTCCCAGTATTGTTCGCCATGGAAAATGCCGATTTCCGCCAATTGTTGCAAAAAACCTTCCATAACCCAAGTAATGTGGACAAGGAAGACATGAACAATCTGATTGTTTCCTTGAAACGGTCGGACGCCGTAGAAAGATCTTACCAGTTAAGTGAAATATATCTGCAAAAGGCCTTGAAATCTGTCAGTAACCTCCCTGATAACAAAGCTAAGCGCACGCTCGAAGACATTGCTAAATACATTGGAAAAAGACGCTCGTAGAATAATTGTTATTTTTTGTAAAGTTTGATAGAATGTTATCGGTTACAAAAATACATAGTATGTGGGGTGCGAGAATGGAAAAGACTTTTTTGATGATTAAGCCAGATGGAGTACAGCGTAATTTGATCGGTCCAATCATTGCAAGGTTTGAAGCGAAGGGGTTTAAATTGGCTGGAGCGAAATTGATGACAATTTCTGATGAACTTGCAGAGAAGCATTACGGAGAGCATAAAGATAAACCATTCTTCGGGGAACTTGTCGACTTCATCACATCAGGACCTGTTCTTGCTATGGTATGGGAAGGGGAAGATGTCATTCTGACAGCCCGTTCCATGATGGGAAAGACCAATCCTAAAGAGGCAGCGTCTGGTACTGTACGTGGGGATTATGGTTTGACTGTCGGAAAAAATATCATCCATGGATCTGATTCAGCGGAAAGCGCGGAAAGGGAGATCGCCCTTTTCTTTGATAACGAAGAGATTATCTCTTATTCTAAACATGATAGTAACTGGATTTATTAACCATAACCCCCTCTGCTTCGGCAGAGGGGGTTATTCGTTCTGCAATGGACCATGTTTGCGTTTTTCGGAATGATATCAGACTAGTAGACCTGTTGTCGAAATCAAGGCCCGTGATTCTATATAGCGGGTAGATAAATGGTATAAATGTTGATTAATCAATTTTTTCAAAAGTTTTCACCAAAACTAGTAATAAATATGTTATAGTTATGAGAAAAATTAATTGTGAAAAGGAGAATCATTCAGTGCGCTATTTAACTGCAGGAGAATCGCATGGAAAACAACTTACTACTATTATCGAGGGGTTGCCAGCCAGAATGCCTCTATTGAAGGAAGATATCAACCATTCTCTGATCCGTCGGCAGAAAGGTCATGGACGGGGGAAAAGGATGCAGATTGAAAAGGATCTGGCAGAGATTACGAGTGGTGTTCGTCATGGCTATACACTTGGTTCACCTATTTCTTTGGTTATACATAATGATGATTTTAAACATTGGACAGATATTATGGGCGAAGACCCATTGGAAGATGATTCAGCGATGAGACGGGTAGTTACCAAGCCTAGACCCGGTCATGCAGATTTGAACGGCGCTTTAAAGTATGGACATAGGGACATGCGCAATGTGCTGGAAAGATCTTCAGCAAGGGAGACTGCAGCCAGAGTAGCAGCAGGTGCTGTAGCGAAGAACCTTCTTAAACAACTTGGAATAGAAGTATGCGGGTTTGTCAAAGAGATCGCAGGAATCAGAGCAGAAGAAATGCATTCACTGACAATGGAGGAAAAGCAGCAAGCTTCTGAGGAATCACCAGTTCGGGTGCTGGATAAAAATGTTGAGCAAGAAATGATGGATGCTATTGATGCTGCGAAGAAAGAAGGAGACTCTATCGGTGGTGTTACCGAGGTATATGTAGAAGGAATGCCCGCCGGAATCGGTTCTTATGTCCATTATGACCGTAAACTGGACAGCAGGATTGCCGGCAGTGTAGTAAGCATCAATGCTTATAAAGGTGTAGAATTCGGCATTGGATTTGAAGCAGCCAGAATGAACGGCAGCAAAGTTCATGATGAAATTGCATGGGAAGAAGAAAAAGGCTACTACCGAACTTCCAATCGCCTTGGCGGCTTTGAAGGCGGAATGACCACTGGCATGCCAATCGTTGTCAGAGGAGTGATGAAGCCGATTCCTACCTTGATGCTTAAACCATTGCAGAGTGTAGATATCGATTCCAAAGAACCATTCAAGGCAACGGTGGAAAGGTCCGATGCCTGCGCTGTGCCAGCTGCATCCGTAGTGATGGAACATGTGGTGGCATTTGAACTGGCTAAAGCAATTTTGGAACAATTTCCGCACGATCAATTTCCTAAATTGCAGAAGGCCATTGAAGACTATCGGGAAGAAATCAGGTGTTTTTAACATGAGAGAAATGAAAGTTAATGCAGATTCGCACGCATACCCTGTATATGTTGGTGAGAATCTGCGGTTCCAAGTAGGACGTTTGCTGAAAGAAGATTATTCTTCCATTTTGATTATCTCGGATACAACGGTGGGGGAGCTTTATCTGGAAGATATTATGTCAGGGATCAATCATCCCCACATATTCCATACACTGGTGCCCGCTGGAGAAGCTTCTAAGAATATCGAGCAATTCTATGAGGTACACACAAAAGCCATCGAATACGGATTGGACCGGCATTCATTAATCATTGCACTGGGCGGAGGGGTGATTGGTGACCTCGCTGGGTTTGTAGCAGCCACTTACATGAGGGGGGTAGACTATGTACAAATTCCTACCACCATACTTGCCCATGATAGCAGTGTTGGAGGAAAAGTTGCAGTCAACCACCATCTCGGCAAAAACTTGATAGGCAATTTCTATCCCCCAAAGGCCGTGATCTATGATGTGCAGACACTTGAATCGCTGGATGCCAAACAAGTCCGTTCAGGATATGCTGAATTGGTGAAGGAAGCGTTCATTGGAGATGACCAGTTCCTGCAACAACTATTGGATATACAATTGAATGATATTAACAGCAGCCAGTTGATTGAACATCTGTATAATGGCATTCATATTAAAGCATCTATCGTCGAGCAAGATGAAAAAGAAGCGGGGATAAGGAAATACCTCAATCTGGGCCATACGCTCGGCCATGCATTGGAAGCAGAAGCCGGTTATGGAAGGATCGCTCATGGAGAGGCTGTGGCCATTGGCATATTATTCGCGTTATATGTGAGTGAGAAAGAATATGGCATAAACTTGCCGTATCAGCAGCTTTTGGGGTGGCTCCATCTTAATGGCTACCCTTTGAATATCAGCGGGGCTGCACCAGAAGCATTAATCAGACGGATGAAATCGGATAAAAAGAACATCGGAAGCAGGATCCAAATGATCTTGCTGCAGAGCCCGGGCAATGTAACGACAAAAGAAATAAATGAAGAATTGCTTACCGACTACTTAACAACCTTTAAGAGAAAGCTGGTGTGATACATAATGACTAGGGGTATACGAGGTGCCACGACGGTTAACAAAAATACTCAAGAAGAAATACTGGAAAATACCAAAAATCTGATTGAAGAAATGATAGAGAACAATGGTGTGCAACCAGATGATATTTCTCATGTTTTTATATCAGCCACAGAAGATGTCAATGCTGTCTTCCCGGCTAAAGCTTTAAGAAGCCTAGAAGGATGGACATATGTACCAGTCATGTGTATGAGGGAGATGGACGTGCAGCAAGGTCTCGCTTTCTGCATACGGGTAATGATGGTGGTCAACACATCCAAAGGGCAAAAAGAAATTCAGCATGTGTTCCATAAGGACGCTGTTAAGTTACGTCCCGATTTGGCTGGTAGATAATACTAACCAATCAATTTCAGAATAGTCCATATCAACTAGGCAAGGAGTTTTCGGAGTGGAACGTATCATATTAATTTCAGGGTTAGGATTGATCGGAGGGTCGCTCGCCAAGAGCATCAAAGCATCTGGGAACCATAGACTGATCGGTTATGATGTAAGCGAAGCCACCCTTACATATGCAGTGGAAAATGGAATAATTGATGAGGCAGCAACCAGCTTTGAAGAAGCAGCACAGGAATCGGATATTATTATTTTGGCTGCCCCGATTTCTGAAACAATCGAATTAATGAAAAAACTGGACAACTTGCCATTACAGGAAGGTATTATTGTCTCCGATGTTGCCTCAGTGAAAGGATCTATACTAGAAGAGGCGAACAAACTTACAAACAAGAGTATTACCTTCATTGGTGGTCATCCTATGGCAGGTTCGCATAAGAAGGGAATCGAAGCAGCTAAGGAGCATTTATTTGAGAATGCGATTTATGTACTCACTCCTGCATCAGGGTGCAAAGGGGATAAAGTGGAAGAGCTGAAGCATGTGTTGGAAGGAACAAAGAGCAATTTCATCACCTTACAGCCGAGTGAGCATGATGAAATGACTGGAGTTGTGTCGCATTTCCCCCATTTAATCGCATCTTCTCTCGTTCAGCAGGCGAAAAAGTGGGCAGATACCCACTCGTTTCTTCCGAATTTGGCAGCAGGCGGTTTTCGGGATATCACCAGGATTGCATCTAGCAACCCTAAAATGTGGCAGGATATCTTTTACCACAACCAATCAAAGATGTCCCAACTGCTTGACGAGTGGATCAAAGAAATGTCTCACTTGAAAGAGTTAGTAGAACAAAATCATAAAGAGCAGATGATTACATATCTTGAACAGGCAAAAACATACAGGGATGGACTGGAAAAATCAGAGAAAGGGGCCATACCAGCTTTCTATGATCTGTATGTTGATATCCAGGACAGACCCGGCGCTCTTGCTTCAGTGGTCCAGCTGCTAGCTGGGGAAGAAATCAGTATTAAAAATATACAAATCCTGGAGATCCGTGAGGGAATTACCGGTGCCCTACTATTGAGCCTCCCATCGGAGGAGTTACAGAAAAAGAGTTATCAGCTTCTCGGAAGAAATGGGTATGAAGTCGTGATTCAATAACTAAATTGGCAGAGGAAGTGAAAAAATGAGCAAACTTGTCTTATCACCTAGTCCGAATCCATTGAAGGGTACCATTGAAGTGCCTGGTGACAAATCCATATCCCATCGTGCCGTAATATTCGGTTCGCTTGCAGAAGGGGTTACAAAAGTGACTCATTTTTTGGATGGGGAAGATTGTATGCGGACCGTCCATGCTTTTCAAACGATGGGGGTAAACATTAAAAGGGAGGGGGACTCGTTGATCATTGATGGCAAAGGAATAGCTGCGTTGGAAGAGCCCGATCAACCATTATATTTTGGCAATTCAGGAACCACCTCTCGTCTGATGATCGGTTTGCTAGCAGGACTTCCTTTTTTCACTGCATCCTGGGGTGATCCGTCTTTGTCCAAAAGACCAATGGACAGGGTGGTGAATCCTCTGAGAGATATGGGGGCCATTATTGATGGAAGAGAAAAAGGGAGTAAACTTCCGCTCTCCATTAGAGGAACAAGGCTGCAGAGCATTGATTACACATTGCCCGTCAAAAGTGCGCAAGTTAAATCAGCCGTATTATTTGCCGGTTTATTAGCAGATGGAGTTACCAAGGTAAGGGAACTAACCCAGACTAGGAACCATACGGAAAACATGTTGAAGGCCTTTCAAGCAGACATCACTACAGACGGCAATACAACTGAGATTACCGGCCGAAAAGCATTGAAGGCAACGAACATATATGTGCCCGGCGATATTTCATCTGCTGCGTTTTTTATTGCAGCAGCTGCTATTGTTCCTGAAAGTCAAGTGGTATTGAAAAATGTCGGCCTGAACGGGACAAGGACAGGTATTCTTGATGTGTTGAAAAAAATGGGTGCCGATATGGAAGTAAGCAATCAGAAAGAGGTAGGCGGTGAGATGATAGGAGATCTGACCGTGAAACACACAGAACTCCAAGGGGTTAAAATTAAAGGGGATATCATTCCCCGGTTAATTGATGAGATCCCTATAATTGCTCTATTGGCAACACAGGCAGAGGGTACTACTGTCATTAAAGATGCGGAAGAGCTTCGGGTGAAAGAAACGGATAGAATCGCAGCAGTGACTGAAGTTTTGTCTAGTTTAGGTGCTGATATTGAAGCTACCGAAGATGGGATGGTTATCAAAGGAAGAGCAAAGATTACCGGTGGAGAGGTTTCCGCCTATAACGACCATCGAATAGCAATGATGGGTGCCATTGCATCGCTTATCTCGGAAGAAGAAGTGACGATAGATGATGACTCTTCTATAGCGATTTCTTATCCAAATTTCTTTGAAGATCTAAATAGTGTGATCAACTAGTCAGGAGTCTGCACTTTGCAGACTCCTCTATTTTTCCGCTGAAGTTTCCGTGTTTCTCTTTATTTGAACATGCAGCAGCATTTAGGTATGATTAGAAATATCATATTATCTATATCCAGTTGGATAGGCAAGAGAGGATGTTCGTCATGGACACCATCATGAAAGCAGTAAAACTAGTTGAGAGCAATCAAACCGAAAAAGCCATCGAGTTATTGGAAGATTATCTGCCAAAAGCAGATGAAGAAGAGAAATTCACGATTGCCGAGTTATATAATCAGTGGGGCTTCCTGGAAGAAGCAAGTCAAATACTTAGTGATTTATTACAGCAGTATCCTGAGGAAAGTGAATTGAAAGTGATGCTTGCTGACATATATGTGGAATTGGATAATGATGAAGCTGCCATTAATCTGCTTAATGAAGTGAGCGAAGACGATGAAGCTTATGTGCAGACATTAATCCAACTGGCAGATCTTTATCAGGCCCAGGGTTTGTTTGAAGTGGCGGAGCAGAAACTGCTGACAGCCAAACAATTCGAACCGAATGAGCCTGTAGTAGATTTAGCATTGGCTGAACTGCTATTTTCTATCGGGGAATACCGCAAAGCTATTACTTACTATGAAAAGATTCTTCCAAAAGCAAAGGAACTGGCAAACATTTCGATTAATGACCGGCTTGCTGAAGCACATGCGGCGTCAGGCGATTATGAAGAGGCACTTCAATTCTATCAAGATATTGAGAGTGAACACCCTGACACATTATTCAAATATGGCTTTACCGCAAAACAGGCCGGGCGTTCGGATATAGCGATCAAAGCGTGGGAGCATGTTGTAAAGATTGATCCATACTATCATGTGGTCTATTATCAGCTGGCTAAAGTGTATGAAGAAGATGGAATGCCAAGAGAGGGATATGATACAGCCAAGAAAGGACTCGAGGTAGACGAGTTCAATAAGGAATTGTTCTATCTCGCCGGGGTACTGGCACATCAGCTGGAAAAAGAGGAAGAGAGTGAATCATTGATCAGGGAAGCAATAGCTTTGGATCCTGATTATAAAGAAGCTATTCTTTTCCTTATTAAAATGTTCAAGACCTCCAATGAGTCTGCAAAAATTATTGATCTAATTACACAGCTGAAAGAGACTGGTGCAGATGATTCTTTATACGATTGGGAACTCGCCAGAGCTTACAATGAAGAGGAATTATATGAAGATGCATTAAATGCATATAACACTGCATACAATGGATTAAAAGAAGATAGCGATTTTCTGAAGGAATACGGCTATTTCCTGACAGAGGAAGGGAGGATGGATGCTGCGATACCTGTTTTTGAAGCCTATTTACTTGATCAGCCTTCGGATACAGACATTGAAGAATTCCTCAACCGGTTGAAAATGGAAAACGACGGCCTTTAAACGCTCAAAGGAGAAACGTTCTATATTAGGAGGGTTCAATATATGCAGACCCCTGTGACCGCAGAGGAGAAAAGAAAATTTCTTCGTTGGTTTCTTGACCACTATCAGCTGAAAAAACGTGAAAGCGTCTGGATTCTGAACTACCTACTGAACCACCGGGAGATGTTGAAACATGTCCACTTTGTCAGGGATGTCAAGTACTGTCCAAGGGGTATCCTTATGACAACTCATTGTTCGGAAGAGACGCCATTTCGGTTCTATAAAAACCACCTGGTAACGACAGATGCGGAAAAGTCGTTTCATGACATCCGGTTAAACCCGGAAGAACCTTTATACTTGCAGCTCAATTTCAAGAAAGCTCATCAGAATGCCTACTATGTGTCCGTCATGGAAGAAAATCCTTTCAGACCTGACAGTAAAGACGTTACAGAAAAAGATAAAATTACTGCAGCACGTTTGCTTGAAGAATCATTATTCACCTTTAAAAAGAACAACCTGCTGAGGGAAATAGACAGGTCTTTGGACGATCTGGACCAAGAAAGGTTTGACAAGCTGGTTGTGGAACTGCAGGAGCTTGAAGAATCTTATCCTAATCAACCTCGATTGCAAAAGCAATAGGTTGATTTTTTTTGCTGGATAAAATACCATTTATGCATGATAGCATAATATCCACTTAGTTGTGGAAGAAATGAAAGGAGTTGATAGATAAATGAAATGGTCTACAGCAGATGTCCCCAGATATTTGGAAGCCAAAGAATACATAGACACCGTTCTGGTACCGCTTATCCCTTTTCAATTATCGAATGACAAGACTGCAGAACAAGCAGCATTCCAACATGAATTACTATCTATTCTAGCCAATGAAATTGAAAAGGAGCTGACAGGCAGAATGCTCCTCTGTCCTCCCTACCATTACAGGGAGTCGGCTGTCGGGGAAGAGGAAACACAGCGGTTGAACAGCTGGGTAGAGGAATTGAGGGAACAACCGTTTCATCATATGTTTTTCATAACGTTTGATTCTTCGTGGAAAAGGCTGGAACAATCAGTGAACGGCACATTATTGTGGTTCCCAGGGAAGCAGTCCGGAGACCTGTCTTCCAACGAAATGAAACAACATGTGCGTGAACAAGTAGGTCAAATAACTGAGCTGATCAGAAGTTATTGGGCATAAACAGGTCGGTTTGGTCATCACACTGGGATATCAATCAATGTAGAACCCTGCTGTTATTTATTGACCGGACAAGTAGTTTGCGCTATCATTGTAGTGTCCTAGTAATATGATTAAATAATAATTGTCCGTGATTATTGTAAAGAGGGGGGAAAATCATGAGCGAAAAGAAGCAGCAAGTATCCCGCAGACAGTTCCTTAACTATACGTTGACTGGTTTAGGTGGGTTCATGGCAGCAGGTTTGATGATGCCGATGGTCAGAATGGCAGTAGATCCTGTTTTGCAGGAATCAAGCGGTGGTGATATGTCGAACGTTGGCATCTCTGTAGATGAAATTACCAATGAGCCGCAGCGTGTGGATTGGACCGTTGAGCAGGTGGATGGCTGGTACACTTCGGAAGTCAGCCGATCAGCATGGGTCTTTATGGATGAAAATGACGAAATCCAAGCGTTTTCTCCAATTTGTAAGCACCTGGGATGTGTGGTTTCCTGGGAAGGAAGTGAAGATTATCCGAATGAATTTTTCTGCCCGTGCCATAATGGCCGCTATTATAAGGATGGCACGAACGTACCGGGTACACCACCACTTGCACCATTGGATGTTTACGAACAAAAAGTTGAAAATGGCATGCTATTCTTAGGCGAGCCTGTACCAAGAGAGGAGGCGTAATTATTTATGCTGCAGAAGTTGTATGATTGGATTGATGAACGTGTAGATATTACGCCGATTTGGCGGGATATCGCTGATCACGAAGTACCGGAACACGTAAACCCGGCCCACCACTTCTCGGCCTTTGTCTACTGTTTCGGCGGTCTGACATTTTTTGTCGTTGTCATTCAAATTTTGTCTGGAATGTTTTTGACTATGTATTATGTGCCGGACATTGAAAATGCCTGGAAATCCGTTTATTACTTGCAGACGGAAGTCGCACACGGCCAAATTGTCCGTGGGATGCACCATTGGGGTGCGAGTGTAGTTGTAGTAATGCTTTTATTACATACTTGCCGGGTCTTCTTCCAAGGTGCGTATAAGAAACCGCGTGAACTTAACTGGATGGTTGGTGTTCTGCTGTTCTTTGTCATCCTTGGATTAGGTTTCACAGGCTATCTCCTGCCTTGGGATAACAAAGCATACTTTGCAACGCAGGTTGGACTGGAAATTGCAGAGCAGGTGCCGTTTATCGGGCCAGAACTGAAAACTTTATTGGCAGGTGACGAATCGATTGTAGGAGCCCAAACGCTTGCGAGATTCTTCGCCATCCATGTGTTCTTCCTGCCAGCCGCACTGTTTGCACTGATGGGTGTGCACTTTATCTTAATCCGTAAACAAGGTATTTCCGGACCACTATAAGAAGGAGGGAAAGCTGTGAAGAAGGGTAAAGGAATGAAATTTGTCGGAGATTCACGAATCTCTGCCGAAAGAAATCCTCATGTACCAAAAGATTATTCTGAATATCCTGGAAGGACGGAAGCCTTCTGGCCCAACTTTCTTTTGAAAGAATGGCTGGCTGGTTCTGTATTCCTTGTCGGGTTCCTATGCCTTACTCTGGCGCATCCTTCCCCGCTTGAAGGTGTTGCCGATCCGACAAACGCATCGTATATTCCACTTCCGGACTGGTATTTCCTGTTCTTGTATGAACTGTTGAAATATGAATTCGCCAGTGCCAATTGGTCGTTGATGGGGATCATCGTTCTACCGGGTCTTGCATTTGGAGCACTTCTCTTAGCTCCGTTTCTGGATAATGGACCGGGCAGAAGACCGCATCAGCGTCCTGTTGCTGTCGGCATGATGCTTTTAGGACTGGTATCTGTTATATGGTTGACTTACGCTTCAGCTGCTCAAGTTGACTGGGAAGCACGTGGGGAAGCGAATAAGCCAATTCCTGAAGACGAGCAAGTAGCCGTCGACACGGATCACGCAGGGTATGAGATTTATCAAAATAACTGTATGTCCTGTCATGGTGAGGACCTAAGTGGAGGAGCTGCGGGTCCTTCATTGATCGGAATTGACCGTTCTGCAGAAGAAATTGCTACTATCGCCCAGGAAGGTATAGGCAGCATGCCGGCCGATCAGTTCACTGGTTCAGAAGAAGAACTGCAAAACCTTGTCGATTTCATTACATCAGTAAATGAAGATGCGGAATAGGTTGCAGGTTAAATTAAGCACCTTTGCCCTGAGGGGTAAAGGTGCTTTTTACAAATTTAAGGGGGGAAGACATGGTCAATTACATATTATTGGATAAACGATTCCTTGTTCTTTTATTCTTTGTCAATTTCTTTGGCACTATTTATGGATATATGTGGTATAGGGGGCAGCTTTCCATAACCCCTGATATTTTCCTTGCATTTGTACCCGATAGCCCTACTGCAAGTTTGTTCTTCACGATCTTTTTGTTTTTCTTCATCTTTGGTAGAAATGTTCCATATATCGAGGCACTGGCACTTGTGACACTCTTCAAGTATGGTATCTGGGCAGTCGTGATGAACATACTGACATTGATCATCGGTGGTGAGCTTGGTTGGCAAGGATATATGCTGATTGCTTCGCATGGAGCGATGGCTATACAAGGACTGCTGTACATACCGTATTATAAGATCAAACGCAGACACTTGGCAGTCGCTGCAATATGGACGCTGCACAACGATGTAATTGATTATGTTTTCGGGATGATGCCTGTTTATTCTATTTTGACAGATTATATGAAAGAGATAGGCTACTTCACCTTTTGGCTGAGTATGCTCTCCATCTTCATCGCTTATATGCTGACAATCAAACGAGATACTCGTTCTAATCATGGGCTATAGTTATAAGCTGGACGTTTACTTCATATATTGGTAAAAGTAACTATATGTGAGGTGACACACTATGGCAAAGAAGTGCCTCTTATGTACGTTGACAACTGTCATGTTTATCATAGTGATGGTAGCCGATCCATATCTTCACGTTATTTCAGCCTCAGTAAAAATGCCTGTGATTTATACGGCAGGACACCCCGATCTTTCTATTCTGTTCTGGGCGGTGGGAATCATCGGTGGCTGTATAGCTCTTACATTATCTTATGTCAGTTGGAGAAAATATAAGGGAGAAAAAGAAAGGAATAAGCAGGAGAACAAGGACAAATCAATTGACTAATATCTGATGTTTGACTAAAATTGACATTAAGTAAGGATATTTATATCTAGTGGAGGAATGCCAATGTTTGGTGGGTTAGGCGGTTTTCTGATTTATATTGCCCTGCTGATGATTGTTCCTTTATGGGCACAATCCAGGGTGAAGGGGACATACAAAAAGTATTCAAAAAAGCCAACGTCCTCTGAAATGACCGGAGCTGAAGTCGCCAGGAGAATCCTGGATGACAATGGTCTGTATGATGTACAGATTGGCCGGGTCAAGGGGACGCTGTCGGATCATTACGATCCCAGGAAGAAAGTGATAAATCTTTCAGAGGGTATATACAGTGGTCGGTCCATGGCATCTTCTGCCGTGGCTGCCCATGAAGTGGGACATGCTATTCAGGATCAACAGGAATATGCCTTTTTGAAGTTCAGAAGTGCTCTGGTTCCTGTAGCCAGCTTTGGTTCCAATATATCGTTTTTCTTCATCCTTGCAGGGATATTTTTCGGTGCAACCAATATGTTGCTATTAGGGATCATTTTCATGTCAGCAGCTGTGTTGTTCCAACTGGTGACACTTCCAGTAGAGTTCGACGCTTCCAACCGTGCAATGGGACAGTTGGTAGCATCTGGTGTCATTCGAAACAATGAAGAACGAGAGACCAAAAAGGTCTTGAATGCTGCGGCGTTAACTTATGTAGCAGCTGCTTTGGTAGCTGTGGCCGAACTGTTGAGGTTTGTAATGATTTATCTTGCCCAACGTGAATAGTTCAAAAAAGATGGATGCTGTCAACCAGCATCCATCTTTTTTATCATAAGGCTACTCATTGATCGGATTTTTATTTTCATCCAACGTAAAGCCTTCTCC
Source organism: Virgibacillus xinjiangensis (assembly GCF_042643145.1). NCBI lineage: Bacteria > Bacillati > Bacillota > Bacilli > Caryophanales > Bacillaceae > Virgibacillus > Virgibacillus xinjiangensis. The sequence goes on along the minus strand of NZ_JBHRSA010000004.1, from coordinate 93,905 downwards.
CATGACATCATGTACAGAACTCATCGCAACGAATGCATGGGGATCAACCGATGTAATGATGCCTTTCAGCCTGATGATCTCATTTCTTGCTACAATACAATATAGGACGTCTCTGCTTTCTCCCGAGAAACTGCCCCTTCCATTTAATATAGTTACACCCCGATCCATATCCTTATTGATCCTGGCGGCAATCTCTTTGCTATGTGGAGAGATGATGGTTGCTCCGCGTGCAGCATAAGCACCTTCCTGAATAAAGTCGATGACCCTCGCTGCTACATAGACAGCTACAAGTGTATACATTCCTTCGATTAAATCCAGGATTGCCAGAATGGAGGTGGAGATGACCACCAAGTCGAAAAGAAACATGGTCCTACCCATACTCCACCCTGCATATTTATTTACCAGTCGTGCAATGATATCTACCCCGCCTGTGGTGCCTCCGTGTCTAAAGACGATTCCAAGTCCTGCCCCGATAAATACTCCGGCAAACAAGGCAGCAAGCGTCATATCTGATTGGAGATAAATAGGGAATTTATTCGCTTGGAAAATGCCTAAAAATACGGATACAGCGACGGTCCCAATAAGAGTATAGATGAATGTATTACGTCCCAGCAATTTCCATCCGAGTAAAAAAACCGGAATATTCAAGACGATATTGGAAATGGCAGGATCCCATCCCCATAAAAAATATAGGAGCAGGGTTATGCCTGTAAAGCCGCCTTCTCCCAGGTTATTCTCCATATTGAAGTGCACAATTCCAAAAGAATATATAGCAGACCCCAATAATATAAAGAAGATACTTTTTAGTTTAAGACCAACAATCATATTTCAACTCCCTCCATCAACCTTTGGTTAATCATTTACCATTCATGTTCCCCCTGAATTCCTTTTTGAAAGAAAAAATTTGTCAAAATCCCCATCATTAGCTAACATTATAATAGACTAATTTAGGGAAAAGGAGATCTTAGCCATCAGTACACCTATATATAACACAAATCAAATACAAAAACGAGTAGACGATTATATTTCGCAATTCAAAGAAGGCTATTTCTCTCCATTGAGCCTTATGGCAAGGTTAACCGAAGAAGTCGGCGAACTGGCGAGGGAAGTGAACCACTACCATGGAGAGAAGCCCAAGAAGGCCACAGAAGAAGAGAGGACTGTCGAAGAGGAACTTGGAGATATTATATTCGTTTTATCTTGTTTTGCAAATTCTCTTGACCTTGACTTATCCGAGGCTTTCGAAATATCGATGAATAAAATTGAAATCCGTGATAAGAACCGATGGACACCTAAAAATAAATAAAGCTTTAACTTTCAAGGAGGATACATAATGACACTTAAGGTAATCATAGCAGGCCCAAGGGGCAAAATGGGGTCAGAGGCGGTGAAAATGGTGAACGAAGACTCTGATTTTGAACTCGTAGCCTGCATTGACCGGAAACATAAAGAAAAAAATTTCGAAAACCCGGACGTCCAAGCACTTAATATTCCCGTGTTTGAACATGCAGAAGAGTGTTTCCAGAACATCAAAGCAGATCTGCTGGTTGATTTGACTATTCCGGAGGTCGGTTATGAACACACAAAATCTGCACTTCAGCACTACATCCGCCCTGTAGTTGGTACCACGGGTTTTACAGACGAACAGTTGAATGAGCTGGTCAGTATTTCGAGAGAAATGAAACTCGGAGGTATTATTGCTCCCAACTTTGCAATTGGTGCTGTGCTGATGATGAAATTTTCCCAGATGACGGCAAAGTACCTTCCAGATGTAGACATCATCGAGAAGCATCATGACAATAAGCTTGATGCTCCGTCTGGTACAGCTGTTAAAACTGCTGAAATGATACAGAAAACAAGAGAAGCCAAGAAACAGGGCCATCCGGAGGAAAAAGAGACCATCGATGGAGCAAGAGGAGCTGACCATGACGGCATGCACATCCATAGTGTAAGGCTTCCAGGCCTTGTAGCTCATCAGGAAGTGATTTTCGGAGGTCCAGGCCAGACGCTTACTATTAAACATGATTCATATAATCGAAAATCATTTATGGATGGTATCCGTTTCTCTTTGAAGAAAGCAATGGAAATGGATGAACTGGTATACGGGTTGGAAAATGTTTTATAGGGAGAGTTCCAGATGTTGAAGATCGGAATCACTTGTTACCCTACTGTCGGAGGGTCAGGGGTGATAGCTACAGAATTGGGAATGCTCATGGCTGAAAGGGGCCATGAAATACACTTCATTACTTCTGGACTACCCTTTCGGTTAAATAAGGTCTCCCCGAAGATATACTACCATGAGGTGGAGGTCAGCCATTATCCAGTTTTTCAATATCCTCCGTATGACCTTGCGTTGGCCACAAAGATGGCTGAAGTGATTGACCAAGAAGAATTGGATATTCTCCATGTCCATTACGCAATGCCGCACGCTATTTGCGCGATGCTCGCACGGGACATGGCTGAACGTGAAGTGAAAATTGTTACAACACTGCATGGTACGGACATTACTGTTCTTGGCATTGATCACACATTCAAGAAGATGATAAAGCATGGAATTGAGGAGTCGGACGCAGTGACTGCTGTCTCTAGAAGCCTGATGAATCAGACAAAGGAAATGTTGGATATAGAAAAAGATATGTCGGTCATCTACAATTTCGTCAATGAGGAAGAGTATTACAAAAGGGAGATTCTCGGCATCAAGGATGAATATGGAATTCAACCAGATGAGAAAGTACTTATCCATATCTCCAACTTTCGGAAAGTAAAACGAGTGAACGATGTAATCGAGACATTTGAGAAGGTACAGAGAGAGGTGAAAAGCAAACTTCTAATGGTAGGGGACGGTCCTGAATATTCCAATGCCATGAAGTATGCAAAGGAACTTGATGTCGCCGACCAAGTGCTCTTCTTGGGAAAACAAAAAAACATCCGTGATTTGCTTTCCATATCCGACCTGAAATTGCTATTATCCGAAAAAGAAAGCTTTGGACTGGTAGTACTAGAAGCCATGGCTTGTCAAGTACCTGCAATCGGTACAAATGTCGGTGGAATACCTGAGGTGATTTCCCACGAAAAAACCGGGTACATAGTGGAAACGGGGGATACGGTCTCGGCAGCAGCTTACGCGACAAAAATACTGAAAAACGAATTATTACAGAAGAAATTATCGGAAAGTGCCTTTAATTTGGCCAGGGATAAGTTTCATTCCAGCAGAATTGTTGAAGAATACTTGGATATTTATAAAGGACTACTACAATAAATTAAATCAGGTGATGAGATGCTTCCAGCAAGTTTTCAAACTGCAAGGCCAATTATCGAGAAATTAGAGCAGAACCGCCATAAGGCTTTTTTTGTGGGTGGCTGTGTAAGGGATCTGCTGCTCAATCGGCCAATGGGGGACATAGATATTGCTACATCAGCCACGCCAGCGGCCATTCAGCGGATCTTTGAGAAAGTTATCCCTGTCGGAATTCAACATGGTACTGTTATTGTCCGGTGGGGAAATGAATCCTATGAGGTGACCACTTTCCGAACAGATGGAGAGTATTCAGATAACCGCCACCCTGATGACGTTCAATTCATCGACAATGTTGAGCAGGATCTGGAACGAAGGGATTTTACGATCAATGCATTGGCCATGGACAAACAGGGCGACATTATCGACTTGTTCCAAGGGCGAGAGGATCTCAAGGCAAAAACCATCCGTACTGTGGGGGACGGGGAGCAACGATTCAGGGAGGATTCCCTAAGAATTGCGCGCGCCCTTAGATTTTCCAGTCAATTAGGGTTCACTATTCACCCGGATACATTGAGTGCGATGAAAAAAGTAAAAGATGACATGGAACTTCTGGCAGTAGAAAGACTGGCGAACGAGATGGAAAAATTATTTGCCGGTACCTACTTACATACAGGAATATCATATTTGAAGGAAACAGGAGTATGCATGCACCTTCCTGTGATTAAGAATCATCCATGGGTCATCGACAGGCTGCCTGCGTCCCTTCAGCCACTGCACACATTGGGCGAGGTTTTTGCACTGTTTCATCTCTTGGAACAGAAAATTGATGCTGATGTTTGGGTAAAGGCATGGAAATGTTCCAATAAGATCAAGAATCAGGCGAAATTGCTGATAGGGGCATATCATTATTTTCTTACATATGGAGCTGATCGATGGCTTGCATATCGTTTAGACAGTGATAATCAGGAAGGGTTTGTCCGACTGGCCAACTCCCTTTCGCCTGATCGGGGATTAAGCATGGACCATCTCACTTCGATGACGGGGAACCTGCCAATCCAATCAACTCGTGAAATGGATATCAATGGCAGAGAGATTGCGGAAATGTTTCCCGCTAAAAAACAAGGACCCTGGTTGAAGCAACTTATTGAGTCAGTAGAAAAAATGATTGTCATGGGCCAATTGAAAAACAGTAAATCCGAGATAAAGGAGTGGATAAAATGGAATCCACCCGAACAAGACTGATCAAGATACTGTCTGCTGAAAAAGACGCCTATATATCCGGCCAGGCTTTGTCGGAAGCTTTGGATATTTCCCGGAATGCTGTTTGGAAGCACATGAAAGAATTGCAAAAGGATGGATATGAAATTGAAGGGAAACCCAGAAAAGGCTACCGTATTTTGAGCTTTCCGAATAAGCTGAGCACCAACACGTTACAATGGGGGTTACATACAAAATGGTTGGGCCGTCAGACAATCCATCGAGATTCTACTCCTTCCACACAGTTGGTTGCACACCAAGCTGCCAGGGAAATGGCTGAGCACGGTACGGTTGTAATAGCAGATGAGCAAACAAAGGGAAGGGGAAGAATGGATCGGTCATGGTATTCCGCAAAGGAGAAAGGAATATGGATGAGCATCATCCTTCGGCCCGGTATCCAGCCCCACCTTGCCCCGCAGTTAACGCTTATGTCAGCAGTAGCTCTGGCGGATGCCCTGCGGACACACACAGGTACTACTCCCCTTATTAAATGGCCGAATGATTTGCTGCTCTCCGGAAAAAAAACAGCTGGTATTCTGACGGAAATGCAGGCTGAACAAGACCAGATCCAGTATGTAGTGATTGGCATAGGCTTGAATGTGAATCATCAGGAGGCTGATTTCAGTGGTGAACTTTCAGATAAAGCAACTTCCATCAGCTTGGAAACAGGGAAAACGTGGTCAGTAATAGGACTGGTACAGGATATTTTGACGTCATTTGAACAATCATATGAACAATACATGGAATACGGATTCCCAACCATCAAGGAGCGCTGGGAGGAATACGGATTCAAAATTGGACAGGAAGTCTCTGTCAGAACACTGAAAGAAAGCTGGAAGGCCGAGTTTCTCGGAATCTCCGAGGATGGTGCTCTACTGCTTCGATCACCAAACGGGGAAACCCGGCAGATGTATTCTGCAGAAATAGATTGGTTTGATGAAAAAGGGCAGTAAAGCCGGCCGTGAAGATATTGGGAAGGAGGGATGGTGAAGTGGATCGTTACGTAGTTATCGACCTGGAGACCACCGGGCATTCTCCACAAAAAGGAGATAAAATCATCGAAGTTGGAATTGCAGTCATAGAGGGAGACGAAATAACTGATCATTTTGCAACCCTGCTAAATCCAAATCAGTCCATCCCGCCCTTCATCAGCGGCCTGACCGGTATTAACGATGAAGATGTGCTGGATGCTCCTTCTTTTGAGGAAAGAGCTGAAGACATAGCTGCCATGTTCGAAGATGCTTATTTAATCGCCCATAACGTACCATTTGATTTAGGTTTCCTAAATGCAGAACTGGTACGAGTGGGTCGCCAGCCACTAAAGAATCCTGTGGTTGACACGGTTGAACTTGCAAGAATACTCTATCCATTGGCTCCAGGGTATAAACTCGGCCAGCTTGCTGAATACCTTGAACTCAGTCATGATGATCCGCACAGGGCTTTGTCGGATGCTCATGTGACAGCGGAAATTTTCATCCGGCTCAAAGAGAAACTCTCTTTACTGCCATATGAAACAATTACTCAGTTGCAGAAACTGGAGAAATTATTCAAGTCTGATCTATCCATGTTTTTATTGGAATTGGAAGAGGATCTTTCCTTTGCAATTAAAGAGAGAGCGGATATTGACACCTACGGCGGACTGGCATTTCGCAAATTCGAGATGGAGAAGAAACCATTGCAGGAGATCACTCTATCGTACGGGGATTATCTAGACAGTATCTATGAAGCAGAAGGCACCATGGAAGCGAAAATGGCCAAATATGAAAAAAGAGACGGTCAGCGCAAAATGTCAGAAACAATTTATGATGCTTTTCAAATGTCCCATCATGCGTTGATAGAGGCTGAAACAGGGACCGGTAAATCACTGGCTTATTTGATTCCGGCAATATATGAAGCTGTACAGTCAAACAAACGGGTGATCATCAGCACACATACTACACAGCTGCAAACTCAACTGTTGGACGAAGAAATTCCCATGATTCGGGAACTTGTCCCGGTTCCCTTTCAGGCAGCCTTACTGAAAGGGAAAGGACACTATATCAGTCTAGAAAAATTTGAACAGGAATTGTCAGACCCTGATCAAAATAATTATGACACAGCTCTCACCAAAGCAAAATTATTGGTATGGTTGACGGAGACGGAAACAGGGGATATCGATGAAATCCAACTGCCTTCCAGTGGCTATTTCTTTTTCAAAAAGATTTCTACAGAAGCAGAAGGAAGGGTTGATCCCCAATCTCCATGGTTTAAGTATTCGTATTATCAGCATGCACGCAGAAAGGCGCAGCAAGCTGATATCATCATTACCAACCACTCATTGTTGTGTACCGATATATTTAATGATTACCAATTTCTCCCTACTTATGACAAGCTGATTATAGATGAAGCACATCATTTGGAGGAAACAGCATCACGACACTATGGGTTGAAATTAGATTATGTCAGTATGCAATATGCTTTCAACCAACTTGGTGCTTCAAACGATTCGGGAGCACTCAATAAGATAGTGAGCGGTTACTCTTACGAACTTGATGATCTGCCATTAGAAAACTGGAATCATATTCTTTCCCAGTGCAAATACGAAATGGATGATTTATTCCGGACGCTCTTCCAATACGTGGTGGATCAGAAACGGAAGGATAAATCCCTCAGTGACACAGGCAGAATACAGTATAGATTTGACCAGGGCGATCAAGAGCCCGAAAGATGGGAAACCATCAAGGAAATGGCAAACAGGTTGATTTTCTACCTGAGAGATCTCATTCATATCCTTTCAATGATTGAAGCTTATTTTCACAGCAAAGGACTGTTGGAGAAACAGGATGAAGATGAAATCTCCAAGCAGGTTCAATTGCTGCAGTCTTTCATAGATAGAATAGAACATCTCTTCATTCATGCAGAACAAGTGGATACAAGCGTTAAATGGATGGAAGTCGAGGCCTATGGAGCAAAGAATGCTGTATACCTGTATAGCGAACCAATGGATATGTCAAAACTGCTTGCAGACGATTTCTTCGAAAAGAAGCAGAGTGTGATTCTGACCAGTGCAACGCTTACGATGAGGAATTCTTTCACATTTATCCGGGACAGGTTGGGAGTACCTGAGGAACGGTTGATCTCCGAGAAAATAACATCTCCTTTTTCCTATGCCGATCAAGTTCAGCTGCTGATCCCTGATGACTTTCCGGATATAAAATATGGAAATGTAGATGAGTTTGTCTATGCAACATGTGAAGCAATACTATCACTTGCAGAGATAACGGATGGGAGAATGCTTGTTCTGTTCACCTCCTATGAAATGCTTAGAAAGGCACATGCCGTATTAAAAGAAAATATGGATAACCAGGATTATGTCATCATTGCCCAAGGCATTTCCAGTGGAAGCAGAAGCAGATTGAAGAAAAACTTCCAGACCTATAATCAGGCAATTTTGCTGGGAACCAGTTCTTTTTGGGAAGGAGTGGATATACCCGGTGAAGATCTGTCATGTCTGATGATTGTCCGACTTCCCTTTCAGCCTCCTGATCATCCTGTCTACCAGGCAAAGGCAGACTATCTACAGCAAAGTGGGAAGAACGCCTTCTTTGATTTGGCTCTGCCGAATGCAGTCATTCGCTTCAAACAAGGTTTCGGCAGGTTAATAAGATCAACGAGTGATAGAGGAATTGTCTTTGTGTGTGATGCGAGGATAAAGAAATCGCGTTATGGGAGATTCTTCACGCAATCCATCCCGGAAGTGCCCATTACTTATGACAGCACTGGAAGACTGTTGGAAAAAGCGGAGGAATGGTTCTGATGCCGTCAACTCCACAAGTTTTAGGGGCAGTGTTGGTGTATCATTGACTTCTTGGTATCTGGCGGATTTGAACAAAAATGATAGAGGTGCACAACTTTGTTTAAGGGTAATCAAATATTGCGCGTGCAAAAATCATGGTAATCCGTTAAAATAAGCAAGGGCGTATGAAGTTTAAAACATGTACGTTTACTCATCGGTTAGCGATATTGAATTCAAAGGGCTGGAAAAATAATATGAACATTAATAGGTCCCTTCCAGGCTGGATAAAATGGGGAGCAGTTGCCCTTATCACCATTGCCATTATTGGAGTGGTGTTTGCAGCTGTCTTGTATTATGGAATCCAGCAGGAACTGACAGAGACCATGGCGGAAACGGAGCAAGTTCTCCTTGATGCAACCTCATTGCAAGAGATAGATATGATTGAGCAATTTAACGGTAGTGAGGCTTTTCATGTGGTTTACGGGCGGAATGGGGAAGACGAGGAGAAAATCATCTTCTATCCGCTCGAAGGCAAAGAGAAGAATTTGACTACCATTGACCGAAGTGAAATTATACCGAAAGATGAGATTGCAGATACGTGGAAAAATGATTGCAATGAATGTGAACTGGTTCAAATAGTGCCTGCTCTGGTTGACGGGGAGGAACTATGGGAAATTACATACTGGGATAAGTCCAATCGTTATGTATTTGACTATGTTTCCATCTATGACGGTTCACCTTATGAAATGTATCGTCTTGATCCAATATTTGAGTAGTCAAGGTGCCCAGACAAGAATATACATCAAAGGAGGCAAATAAATATGAAAACGACAATCTCTCAAGTACCCGAACATATCGGAGAAAGTGTGACAATCGGTGCATGGTTAGCGAACAAGCGGTCCAGCGGAAAGATTGCCTTTCTTCAGCTCAGGGATGGTACAGGCTTTATACAAGGAGTCGTTGCTAAAGCGGATGTAGCGGAAGAAACGTTTCAACTCGCAAAGGGGCTGACCCAGGAGTCTTCCATGTATGTAACAGGGAAAATAGTGGAAGATACACGGTCACCATTCGGGTATGAAATGCAGGTGTCGGACATTGAATTGATTCATGAAGCAAAAGATTATCCCATTACACCGAAAGAACATGGGACTGAATTTCTTATGGACCATCGCCATTTATGGCTACGTTCAAAAAAACAGCATGCGGTGATGAAGATCAGAAATGAAATCATCCGTGCGACCTATCAATTTTTCAATCAACAGGGCTTTGTCAAAGTTGATCCTCCGATTCTCACAGGTTCCTCTGCAGAAGGAACAACGGAATTATTCCATACGAAATACTTTGACGAAGAGGCTTATTTATCGCAAAGTGGTCAGCTGTATATGGAGGCCGCAGCAATGGCCCTTGGCAAAGTTTTCTCATTCGGTCCTACCTTCCGTGCAGAAAAGTCAAAGACGCGGAGACATCTAATTGAATTCTGGATGATTGAACCGGAAATGGCTTTTATGGACCATGAGGAAAGCTTGGAAGTCCAGGAACAATATGTGAGTTTCATCGTGCAGTCTGTATTGGAAAACTGCAAACTCGAGCTGAACACTTTGGGGAGAGATACCACTAAACTGGAAAACATAACAGCGCCTTTTCCACGGATCTCTTACGATGAAGCAATCGACCTTCTTAAAGACAAAGGATTTGATGATATCGAGTGGGGGGAAGACTTTGGTGCTCCCCATGAAACAGCTATAGCTGAAACCTATGATAAACCGGTATTCATTACAAATTATCCTGCAGAGATTAAAGCTTTTTACATGCAGCCCCATCCAGAGCGTCCTGAGGTTGTTCTGTGCGCTGATTTGATTGCACCAGAGGGATATGGAGAAATAATCGGCGGTTCCCAACGGATCGATGATCTAGAATTGATGGAAGAGCGCTATGAAAAGCATGGACTTACCGGGCCTGCCTATCAATGGTATCTAGAACTGCGCCAGTATGGAAGTGTTCCACATTCAGGCTTCGGCCTGGGGCTGGAAAGAACGGTAGCATGGCTGTCAGGCGTAGAGCATGTCAGGGAGACTATTCCTTTCCCACGACTGCTAAACCGCTTGTATCCTTAAACACGATTGGAAGAATAATAAGAAAATCCCTTGCCATGACGGAGCAAGGGATTTTATCATGAAATACGAACAGAAGGTACACTGTTAGTTAATCGAGGTGCAAACAATGTCAAACTCCATTTCTTATCAGCAGCTGCTTTTAAATCAGGTATCCATACCAATCAAGCTGCTCGCAGATTTTACATCTTTGGGTCTTGATGAAAAAGAGGTTATGATAGTGATTCAACTTCACCGGTTCATTCAGGAAAAAAAAGAATTCCCCACTCCTTTCGAGATAGCAGCAGATTTGACACTTAGTGAGAAGGAGTGTGCGAATCTTTTACGCAAACTTATCCAAAAGAATCTCCTCACTATCTACCAGCAGCATAATGAAATGAATCAGATCAGTGAAGCTTATTCCCTTGATCCTTTATGGGAAAAATTGTTCGCAGAGAAGAGGGCACCCGAGAATCCGCCGGAAGATGGTTCTATGTTCATCTTATTTGAACAAGAATTCGGACGCCCCCTGTCTCCATTTGAGATAGAAACAATTAATGCTTGGCTGGATGAAGATCAAATAGCTCCTTCACTGATTAAAGCCGGGTTGAGGGAATCGGTTTTAATGGGCAAGCTCAATTTCAAATACATTGATCGTATTCTGAGGGAATGGAAAAAGAAGGGGATACATTCAGTGGAACAGGCAAGGGAAGCCAGCAAGAAATTCCATCACAGGCAAGAGACTAGTAAGGAGCCGGTGAAACAAAGAGATACTTCTTTTTATTACAACTGGTTAGAGGGAGAAGAATAGTCATGTTGAATAAAAAGCAAATAAGGTATTGTCTGGATACCATGAAAAAGATGTTTCCGGAAGCAAAGGGGGAATTGAACCATTCCAACCCCTTCGAACTTGTCATTGCGGTTCTGTTATCAGCTCAATGTACTGACGCGCTAGTAAACAGGGTGACAGAAGATTTATTTAAAAAATACAAGACCCCGGAAGATTATTTGTCTGTTTCGTTAGAGGAGCTGCAACAGGACATAAGATCGATTGGCCTGTATCGTACGAAGGCCAAAAATATACGAAAACTCTGCCAGGTTTTATTGGATGATTATAATGGAGAGGTTCCCCGCACAAAGGCGGAATTGATGAAGTTGGCAGGTGTTGGACGAAAAACCGCCAATGTCGTGGCTTCTATTGCCTTCAATGAGCCGGCAATCGCCGTGGATACCCATGTAGAACGAGTTTCGAAAAGACTGGGAATCTGCCGTTGGAAAGATTCAGTGACAGAAGTCGAAGAAACACTGATGATAAAAGTTCCAAGGGAAGAATGGAGCGAAACACATCATCGAATGATTTTCTTCGGAAGATATCATTGTAAAGCCCGGAATCCGAATTGTCCGGAATGTCCATTATTGGATTTGTGCCGGGAAGGAAAAAAACGAATGAAGCGAGCAGAGGAAAACTAGAGGCCGTGGGGCAATGACTTTTGGCAGATAAATATAGAATAAGTGTAGAAATGATAATCATAGTGATCTACAAATAAACATACTGCAGGTGCTGGCAGTATGTTTATTTGTGTTTTTAAAGTTAAAAATACATCCTCTATAGAAAAAATGGCGCAATAAAAATAGCATGCCAACGCATTATGCGCTTTGGTATGCTATTTCACTAGTCTCACATGTTTGGATTACCAACACCTAAGTGAATGGAATCTTAATTGTCTTCATTGTTTTCACTTGGCTCACTTTCATTCTGTGTGCTGGAGTCACTATTCTCTTCATTGTTGCTATTGCCTGATTGGTTCTGTGTTTCAGATTCTGACTCTTCCTCTGTAGTGCCTCCACCATTGGAATTACCACTTTCATCATTTTCACTTGCTTCATCGGAACCTTCATCTTCAGGTGGTCCATTATCATTTCCGTTTTCGTTTTCATTGTTATTTCCGTTTCCAGACTCATCCTCGGCTGGTTCCTGACGATTGTCCGGGGCATTTTCATTATCTCCGCCACCATCCGTTTCAGGCTGCGGCACAGACACCTCAGTACTTTGTGGCTCACCGCGCACACCTTCATTCGCACCATTTTGACCAATAGGAGTCACGGTAATGCTATAAGTCTCTCCAGGCTGCACCCCACTGATTTCGATGCCATTTCCGGTGACGGTCTGGGTCTGACCGTTAGCATTCACTTCAAAAGTAGCAGGAGGGCCATTATAATCCCAAGATACATCAATCAACTGGTTGGCTGCATTGTATGTGCCACTCAAACCGCTGACAGAACCAATGTTTCCATTTTCATTATCTTCCTGCTCGTCATCTGTACCTGCTGCAATAACGGTAGTCGATCTGGCTTCACTTCTGTTTGAAGAATCACTGCCATCTACAGCAACTACCTGAATTTCATATTCCGTTCCTGGTTCTACATCAGATATACTCATGGAAGTATCTGAAGTGGAAGAAAGAACTTGCATCTGTCCGCCATCTTCACTGGCACTCACCTCAAATTCCACATTGGAGCCAGTATTATAAGACCAACTGATGTCGATAGAATTAGTTTCTTCATTGAAAGCAGCATTCAAATCACTGATCGGATCCAACTGGTCAAATTTCTCAGAAGTATTTGATGGCTCTGTTCCTTTTACAAAGAGCTCCGTTACAATCTGAGAAGAAGGCGTATATGGACTCGGCAGTTTTGCCGGGTTGGAGCCTTTTTCTACCGCAACTTCCACTACAGAATCAGGCTTTTCGAAGTCCGGTGTGTCAATGTCTGCCGAAATCTCCTCCATGGCTAGTTTAAATAATTGGCGTGATAGAGAAGTATCCTCCAATGGCTCATTATCCGGGTAACCAGTCCAAACCGCCATCGTGTAATTGGTGGTGTAACCGCTGAACCACGCATCACCGGCAGCTCCGCCTTCAAGGTTGGTTGTACCTGTTTTACCAGCAACATGAAGTCCCGGTACATTGGCGGAAGTCCCAGTTCCTTCTGTCATGACACTCTGTAGCATATCTGTAATCATATAGGCAGTAGAGTCATCCATTACTGCTTCTGGTTTTGTTTCAAATTCAACAGTCTCCCCATCAGGGAATTCTACTTTGGTTACGGCATAAGGTTCATTGTATATCCCCTCATTTCCGAATGCCCGAAACGCTCCCGCAAGCTGTAAAGGAGAAACTTCTGTCTCTGTTCCTCCGATTGCTTCTCCCACATTTCTTGATTCTAATGTGATCCCAAGCTTTTCAGCAAATTCGGCTGCATTGCCGACACCTACTTCCTCTATGGTTTTGAGTGCTGGTATATTGTAGGACATCGTCAGAGCTTCTCGTGCTGACACCCACCCATGGAATTGGCCGTCAAAATTCTGTGGGCTCCAATCACCTTTTGAATATGGTTCATCAAGTATCTGATGATAGGTTGACCAGTTATTGTATTCGATGGCCGGACCATAAGCAGCAATTGGTTTGATTGCAGAGCCTGGCTGGTGTCCGACATTAATGGCATAATTCAGGCCACCGTTTTCCAAACCTCCCCGAGCACCGCCGACAGCCTTAATTGCCCCTGTACTGGTATCCAATACAGTCATCCCCGCTTGGATATCTTCGTTCGGGAATGTTACCGGCGATTCATCCGAAAGTAAGTATTCGACATGCTCCTGTGCTTCTTTATCGAGCGTGGTATGGATTTTCAGACCATCTGTATGGATATTTGCTCCATCGATTTTCTCGCTTACTTCCTTTTCGACTTGTTGCAGGAATGCTTCATATGCTACAGGATCTCTGCGTGTGTCTGTGAGAAGGGAAGGGATGTCCACTTTTCTTGCTTCTTCCGCTTCCTGTTCAGATATCTTGCCATGCCTAACCATGAGAGTTAATACCGTGTTCATTCTTTCTTTCATCAAGTCGGGGTTTTCAAATGGGTTGTACGCAGAAGGGCGTTGTGGCAATCCAGCAAGGATGGCTGCTTCAGGTAATGTGAGTTCTCCTAAATCGGTTTTACCGAAATATATCTCAGCCGCTTTTCCAACACCATATGCTCCTGCGCCATAATAAATCTTGTTCAAGTACATTTCTAGAATTTCTTCTTTCGAATACTCGCGCTCAAGCTTCAGTGCAAGCCACTGCTCCTGGACCTTCAAGCTAATTTTCTTATCGGGTGACAGAAATGACTTTTCTACCACCTGCTGTGTGATGGTACTGGCTCCCTCAGAACCGAATCCACTTGTTACATTGGCAATGACTGCGCCGCCAATACGTCTCAAGTCGATGCCGGGATGTTCAAAGAACCTGGCATCCTCGGTGGCAGTGACTGCGTCGACCAACACATCCGGCAGCTCCTCATACTCTACGCGTGAGCGCTGCTCAGCTCCCAGAGAGGCAAATTGGTTTCCATCTTCATCAAGCACCTGGGAGGGAAAAGGATCGGTAAGCATGGATGCGTCAATTTCCGGTGCGGTCGCAATCCAGTACGTGACCAAACCGGCACTGGCTATGCCTATAGCCAGGAGTACGATGAATATGGTAAAAATAATTCTTTTCCATAGTGGTTTATTTTTGTTCTTCTTTTGTTTCCTTCTAGCTGTTCTTGACTGGCTGTTTTCTGCCATGGTTTTTCTTCCTCCGTTCTAAAAATAAAGCTTATCTATAATACGAAGATAATCGAGCCTTGCCTGATACTGAAAAGGGATGATGTAACCTTCTTCTTTAATAACTTCGTATGGTATCGACTTTTTTCCGCCCGTCATTCGTTTCTTCCAATAAGGAAACAGCCTTTCCGCTGGAAAAAGATAGGTCTCGTCATGCACTGTAAATCGCAGGATCAAGAAGCAGATCCCTCCGTGTTTGACTACAGCTTCCATGTGTCTGATCTGGTGCTCATGAATATTTGCCAGTGGAAATGATGTCTTATTTTTTGTCTCTTTGGCTTCAAAGTCTACATATTTATTTCTATAAAGGCCATTGTAATCAGTAGTGGATGCCTGCTTAAAATAAGCTTCAGTAATGACTGCAGCACTTCTTTTCGGATAATTTACGTTGACGATTTGGACGGGTGTAGGCTTTTTATGAATGATTGCCTTATCTGCCTGTAAATAAAATTCATTTGTCGAGTTCAAATCATCCTCCAACGTCATTCCCCTATTACTGTATTGGTTAACCAAATTATTTTGCTCCGATCTATTTCCGGCCAACGGAGCCCGCTTCCTCCCATTCGGATATTTCACCATGGATCCCTCCTGCAACCTAGCGGTCATGCTCTCTGTGAATCCATCTTGTCGAATAAAGATGAAAACACTACTTGTAATTATATTATAAAGCGTACGATTTATATAGAGAAAAGCCGGATTTGCGTATGTAACTCCTTCCAAATCAAGAACATTTTATGACAGCCAACCAAGAAATCTATGTAAAAAAGGACCCACAATCAGTTAGGTGGGTCCTATCAAAGCCTTATACGGACGGTCTGTTAGGTCCATCCAATTTTTTGTCCCCGGTTTTCAGAGATTTTGTCCTCTGTTTTTCAGGTTTCTTTTCTTGTCTCTTCTTGTGTGACATGTTTTTCAACCTCCTTCCGTAATTAGTGTGTCTATTTTTGCAGAAAACATAAACGTATTTTCTATGGAAGGGTCGCTTCATGCAGTAAACATTGATTTTCCAGTTGTTTTGTACGTTTCCTTCTAGTTTTGTCGAACGTGCAGGAGAGTGTGGAAGGGATGAAGAATCTTTTAAACAAACCAAAAGCGAGGGTGATGAGAATGGAACTGGCAGTTAACCCGGCAGGTATAGACAATAATGAAAGTCAGCGGAGAAGGTTAGAGGATTCTCTCCAATCTTTAAGCGCACAGGTTAGACAAATCGATAAACAGTTGACATTGCAAGTAGATACGGAAGTATGGATGAACTTTCGCAACCAGATAAATGATCTGTCATCCGCCAAATCATCGATAAAAGAAGTGTCATTTAATAAAAAACATGATAAAGTAGAAGGTGCAAAACAAGGATAAAGGCGGCTTTTAAATGGAATTAAACTTACTTATAGAGCAATTGAAACAGCATTTGAACCGTTTAAAGGACAGGTTTGAAAAGGTGGAGCCACCGGAAAATAAAAAGGATAAAGAATTCTTCCATATGGTCAAAACAGAGACATCACCAGTGTATGAGTTGCTGGAGGAGTGGGAAGAGAAATCTCTTGATCTCGTGAAAGGGAGAAAAGTGGATGTACACCCTCATCAGGTTACCTCTACGCGTGAGAATATGGAATTGCTTCTGCTTCACAGTTATTATATTGACGTTAGAAGAAAAAGATATATGGAGCTATATAAGTCCATTCATTATGTTTTTGATCAATTACTAAGGGAACTATGATAATAAAACAATCAACAAGGTAAAGCGGGGATGATGATGGATAGGGAACAATTGATGCAAGAAGCTGTAAACATCAGGGAAAAAGCATATGTGCCTTACTCTCAATTTCCGGTAGGAGCTGCTTTAGTGACAAAATCCGGCAAGCTCTATACTGGATGCAACATTGAAAACTCTGCATACTCAGTGACTTGCTGTGCTGAAAGGGTGGCTATTTTCAAAGCTATCAGTGAGGGAGAGACAGAATTCAAGGAAATGGCTGTCGCAGCAAACACGGAAAGGCCGGTTCCACCATGTGGGGCTTGCAGGCAGGTTATGAGCGAGTTCTTCTCCAGCAAAATGGAAATTCATCTGACCAATCTGCAAGGCTCTGCCAAAACGTTTACCACAGATGAGCTGCTGCCATTCTCTTTTCAACCGGATGATTTGAATAAAAGCGGAAGCTGAATCTTTTCAGTTTCCTTTTTTATGATATAATGTGGAGAAATACCAAAAGCATATAATGATATAACAATTATCATTCCAGAGGAAATTTGAGGTGAATATCCAATGAGTCTTAATCGTGTACAGCTGAACGGAAAAGAAATCCTGGAAAAGGAATTCAAAACAGCTATGAGAGGATACAACCAGGAAGAAGTCGATGAATTTTTGGATGTAGTCATTCAGGATTATGATGTTTTTATGCAAGAGATCGAACGCTTGCAACAAGAAAACGAACGGTTGAAGAAAACCAGTCAGGATCAGACCAGAACAAGATCTTCCCAGCCAGCACAGCAGGTGAATTATGACGTGCTTAAACGTTTGTCCAATTTGGAGAAGGCAGTATTTGGAAAAAAGTTTGCTGACACATCGAATGCTAATGAGTCCTGATCAGAAGCAATGACAAATATTTATTGCCTATTGTGTAACGGTGTTTCATATGCTACAATGAGTATCTGTTCGAGTTAGATACTCAGGTAATCGCTGCATGTCCATGCAGAGGAAAGTCCATGCTCACACAGACTGAGATGTTTGTAGTGTTCGTGCTTGACGAAATCATAAGTCAAGGTAACCTTCTAGGTTAACGGCAGGGGGAATTCCTAAGTCTCAATAGATATGGAAGACACCCTTTGAAAGTGCCACAGTGACGGAGCTGGAGTGGAAACACTTCGGGTGGAACGAGGTAAACCCCACGAGTGAGCAACCCAAAATTATGGTAGGGGCATCCTTTAGTAGGGAATTCAACCGAACGAGGGACAGGCAATGCTTGTAGATAGATGATTACCACCAAGGTACGAGGTTGACCACCATTTGCAGTACATTGGTACAGAACATGGCTTATCGAGTATTTAACGGTCCACTTAGACGGATAAACAAACCTTTCTTTTGGCTGATTCAGCCAGAAGAAAGGTTTTTTATATGGCAGGTTTTCATTTCACTGCAATGGTTATGATAAGCTAAAATAGACTTAAATTCAGAATGAAGGGAAATGAATTATGCGACATGTGACACTAATTGCTACAGCAGCAATGGGCCTAGAAGCTATAGTTGCCGAGGAAGTAAGACAGTTGGGATATGAAGTGGAGGTGGAAAATGGACGGGTGGTATTTGAAGCACCACTATCAGCCATACCTCGCTGTAATTTGTGGTTGAGGAGTGCAGATCGAGTAAAGCTGCTTGTCGGCAGATTTACTGCAGAAACTTTTGATCAGTTGTTTGAATCTACAAAGGCTTTGCCTTGGGAAGAATTCATATCCGAAGAAGGACAGTTTCCAGTAAGTGGTAAATCTGTTAAGTCGAAGCTATACAGCGTACCTGACTGCCAGTCCATTGTCAAAAAAGCTATTGCCGAGCGTTTGAAGTTGAAATACGGGATGGCTTCCAACATGCCTGAGACTGGTGAAATGTATAAGGTGGAGGTAGCTCTACATAAAGATACAGCAATGCTCACGTTGGACACTTCCGGGACTGGTCTGCATAAGAGGGGATATCGTGTGGGACAAGGGGAAGCCCCTTTAAAAGAAACATTGGCCGCTGCATTGGTCATGCTTACGAACTGGAGACCGGACTATCCGCTGGTTGATCCTTTTTGCGGCTCAGGAACAATCGCTATTGAAGCAGCACTGATCGGTCAAAACATTGCACCTGGCTTCAATAGGGAGTTCGACTCGGAACAGTGGAAGTTTATACGCAATAAACACTGGGAGAATGCATTTGAGGAAGCAGAAGATAAAGCTGATTATGATCAGAAGCTTCATATAACCGGATCGGATATAGATCATAGTATGATCAAAGTTGCTAAAGACAATGCGGTGGAAGCCGGGTTGGCGGATTTGATTACATGGAAGCAGATGCAAGTGCGGGATATGTTTATCAGGGAAGCAAATGGGTATGTAATAGGAAACCCTCCGTATGGGCAAAGGCTTGGGGATGAGGACGAAGCAGCCAAACTATACCAGCAGCTCGGTGAAATTATGAAGGACCATCCTAGCTGGAGTATTTATATCCTTACAGCGCATGAGCAGTTCGAAAAGCATTTTGGCCAGAAAGCTACAAGAAAAAGGAAATTGTTTAACGGGTTCATCAAGACAGACTACTATCAATTTTTTGGGAAGAAGGTAAAAGGGTAGAATGGCTCCTGTCGATTAGTACAGATTATTATTTTCCTCTTGTGAGATAATAAAAGATACGGGACATACCAAATATCGGGAGTTCTGTCCGCTTATCATACACTTCCCACGCTCACCTCACGTCGGATGGAGCACTATCCAATATAGGGAATATACGGCTAGAGAAGCAGGTTCTGAAAAAATATGCAGCAAAGGTGTGTATCAAATATGGCCTATCTCAGCTCAGTCGGTACTAGCATACCCGAACATAATCTCAGCCAGGAAGAGGTTAAACAGCTGATAACTGAAATCTTTCCTGCATCAGAAAGAAAGATAAACAGACTGTTGTCAGTTTTTGATCATGCATTAATTGAAAACAGGCAGTTTGTAGTTGAACCTGACTGGTACAAGAAAGAGCATTCATTTAAAGAGAGGAATGACCTTTATCAGCAATTGGCTAAAAAACATATGGTGGAAGCTGTCATGAATTGCCTGACAGATCAACATGCTTATACTGCTGACATTTCACCATCTGAAGTGGATATGATCATTTTTGTATCCAGTACAGGCATATCCACTCCGTCTATGGAAGTTGAATTGTTCAACGACCTGCCATTCCGGGAAGATATTTACAGGATGCCATTATGGGGACTTGGCTGTGCAGGAGGAGCCATCGGTCTGTCGCGTGCTTTTGACTGGCTGCGTGCCCATCCTGAGAAAACCGCTCTGGTAATTTGCCTGGAATTGTGCAGCTTAACTTTTCAGAAGCATGACATAAAAAAGAGCAATATTGTGGGTACAGCTCTTTTTGGAGATGGAAGCGCGGCGGCTTTAGCAGTAGGTGAAAAATCTCCACTGCTAAAAAGGGTAAAAAGGAAGATGCCAAGAATTATTACAACTGATTCTCGAACAAAAAAACACAGCCAGGATGTAATGGGTTGGAACGTCAGCAATACAGGGCTCGAAGTTATATTTGCTAAGAGTATTCCGCAACTCGTAGAATCTTTCTGGAAAGAGCATATATACTCCTTTCTTCATAAGACAAGTTTGGCCGAAAAGCATATCCATTCTTTTATTGCACATCCAGGCGGCAAAAAGGTGCTCGAAGCGATGGAAGATGTATTGGAAACCAAGAAGAGCAAACTTTCATCTTCCTATGAAATACTTCGGAAGCATGGGAATATGTCCTCCGCTACGGTTCTCTATGTATTGGGAGATATGCTGCGAAGGAAGGTTGATGAAAACGAGATCAGCATTCTATCAGCTCTTGGTCCAGGTTTCAGTTCAGAACTATTATTGATGGAGTGGAAATAGCATGCCTGTATATATGTGGGTATTATTAATTCTATTGATATTGCAACGGTTGGGGGAGTTAGTGATAGCAAAGCGAAATGAAAGATGGATGAAGAATAAGGGGGGAGTGGAAAAAGAAGGAGGCCATTATAAGCTCTTTGTCCTCGTTCATGTCCTGTTTTTTCTTTCCATCTTTATAGAGGCATATGTTAGAGGAGTACATCATCTTGAATTGAACCATGTCCTGCTTCTAATCTTTATCTTGACCCAGATGATAAGAGTGTGGTGTATCCAGTCACTGGGAAGGTTCTGGAACACGAAAATTATTGTAAATCCCAAGTTTTCTCCTGTGGCTAAAGGCCCTTACAAGTATGTAAAGCATCCGAATTATGTGGTGGTAGGTATTGAACTATTTGTCATACCATTATTGTTTGGAGCAATCTACACAGCGATCCTATTTCCATTCCTGCATATTTTACTGCTGGCGATTCGCATTCCGGCAGAAGAAAGAGCACTGGCCCAGATGGAAAAAAGAGGATGAATGTTATCGTCATTGACAGAAAGCTCAAAAAGAGCGGTAATCCCTAGGGATTACCGCTTTGTTCTATTTATAATTATTTTTTTGTTACATTTGCAGCTTGTGGCCCACGTTCACCTTCAACAATCTCAAAAGAAACTTCCTGGCCTTCTTCTAATGTTTTGAATCCTTCTTCTTGGATAGCGGAATAATGTACGAATACATCATTGCCTTCTTCCAATTGAATGAAGCCATAGCCTTTTTCTGCGTTAAACCATTTTACTACTCCGTTTTCCATTAAATAATCCTCCTAGAAACTTTCACGTAAAACGTGGTAATACAAAGGAGACAGCAGAAAATCAAAAAAACAGGCAGTTCTATAGAAGTGCAGGATCATAAGTACACCTACTTCTATAGAAGCTGCCTGTCATTAATGAATCCGCACATCTTCTTTGCTTGCCACTAATATAGCTCATTTGAAGAGCGTAGTCAAGAAATAACCACACACTTTTTCTGTAAATGACAACCTTTACATTTCCAGCAAATCCCATCCTGACTCTTGTGAGTGTAAATCTTTATGTCGGTCAGTATAATGGAATAGAAAGTATAAGACATACAGGAGGGAGAGAGGATGGACAATTGAAAAAGGACAAAATTCTCAAGGAAATACAGGACTACACCTATCATTTATTTGAAGAAGATGTGACAGGGCATGATTTCCACCATATGAGGCGGGTTGCTGGTATGGCGAAACACATTTCCAAAAATGAAGCAGCAGACCCGTTCATAGCCGAGGCAGCTGCCTGGCTGCATGATATCGGTGACAGGAAACTATTCTCCCGGCCTGAAGAATCATTGGAGAAGCTGCATGATTTCCTTCAATCACTTCATCCGGACTCGACCACCATTGAAAATATCGAGGCAGCCTTTAAAGATACTTCCTACCACAAGGGGGAGATACCAAAGACTAAGGAAGGAATGATTGTACAGGATGCCGATCGATTGGATGCAATAGGAGCGGTCGGAATTGCCAGGACGTTTGCTTATGGAGGAGCGAACGAACAGCCGATTCACGGGAATGGAGACAGGGCAACTTCCATTCAGCATTTTTATGATAAACTACTCCACTTACAAGATACTTTGCATACCGGAACAGCAAAGGAAATTGCTTTAGAGAGGCATCAATTTCTTCTGACATTTCTGAAGCAGTTCCATCGGGAATGGCAGGCATCTGAATAAACTTATGCTATAATAATTTGGACAGATATTGACTGTGGAGGAATAACAATGAGATCTAGTGAACAAACTTATTTGGATTTATGTGAAACCATCCTCAAGGATGGCACAAAAAAAGGGGACCGTACCGGTACAGGGACCTACTCACTCTTCGGTTATCAGATGCGGTTTAACCTTCAGGAAGGATTTCCATTATTGACTACCAAAAAAGTTCCTTTCCGATTGATTGCAAGTGAATTACTGTGGTTTATCAAAGGTGATACCAATATCCGTTACCTGCTGGAAAACAACAACAACATCTGGAATGAATGGGCATTCGAAAATTGGGTGAATAGCGAGGATTACAACGGCCCGGATATGACTGACTTCGGTCTTCGAAGCCAGAAAGATCCCGAGTTTCAACAGGTTTATCAAGAGCAGATGGAGATATTCAAAAAGAAGGTACTAACGGATGATGAATTTTCTGACAAATATGGAGATTTGGGTGCTGTCTATGGAAAACAGTGGAGGGATTGGAAGACATCCGCCGGGCAGTCCATTGACCAATTGAAGCAGGTCATCCATTCACTAAAGAACAACCCTCATTCCCGCAGACACATCGTTTCTGCTTGGAATCCTGAGGATGTACCAAGCATGGCGCTGCCGCCATGCCATACTCTCTTCCAATTTTATGTGGCAGACGGTAGGCTGTCCTGTCAACTGTATCAGCGAAGTGGGGATGTTTTTCTTGGAGTTCCATTCAATATTGCAAGTTATGCATTGTTAACTTCATTAATTGCACATGAATGTGGTTTGGAAACAGGCGAATTCATTCTGACTTTGGGAGATGCCCATATATATTCCAATCATGTAGAACAAGTTAAGAAGCAGCTTTCAAGGGAGACTCGCAAACTGCCTCAGCTTATCATCAACCGTGACAAAGAGTCCATCTTTGATTTTGAGCTGAGCGATTTTGACATTCAGGGTTATCAACCCCATCCTTCCATAAAAGCACCGATAGCTGTATAAATTTCGATAAAAGGAGAGGAGTAAATGATATCTTTGCTAGTTGCGATGGATCGAAACCATGTGATCGGCCACAACAATGATCTACCCTGGCATCTGCCGAAAGACCTCCGTTTTTTCAAAGAAACTTCAACAGGAAAGACGATCATTATGGGCAGGAAAACATTTGAGTCAATCGGAAAGGTTTTGCCAAATCGAACGAACGTAGTGGTAAGCAGGAAGGGAGGAGATTTTCCTCAGGGTGTGGAAGTAATCAGTGACTTGTCAGTGATTAAAAAATGGAATGAGGAGAGACCGGACGAGGAATTCATCATCATTGGCGGCGGCCGTATTTTTGAACAGGCTATGGATTATGTCGATCGCATGTACATCACCTTTATTGATGAAGTATTTGAAGGGGATACTTTCTTCCCTGCATTCAATAAAAACGAGTGGCGGCTGACTTCGAAAGTTAAAGGGGACAAAGACCAAAAAAATCCTTATCATTATTATTTTCTGCAGTATGATCGGCTATAATAGGAGTAGCGCGGGAAATTGTTGTCTATTTCTGGATAACCATGTTAAACTTTACCTGTAATAGCGTGACTTTGTTTTACAGCAGTGAGACGTAATGGAGACAAGTTGTTGCATACTAATTGATAAAGAAGGTGTAGCTATGTTATCAAGTATAGGCATCCCGGGGCTCATTCTCATTCTAACTATTGCGTTGGTCATTTTCGGACCAAAAAAACTTCCGGAAATTGGCAAAGCGGCGGGACAAACATTAAAGGAATTCAAGAATTCCACAAAAGAACTGACTAGTGATGTCACCGATGAATTTAGTGAAACCAAAGAAATAATCGACGGGAAAGAAAGCAAATAGAATTCTTGGGGAGTGAATAATATGTTCAGCAGTATTGGCGTCCCTGGGTTGATTTTGATACTGATTGTTGCATTGGTGATTTTCGGACCGTCCAAATTGCCAGAAATCGGCAAAGCTTTCGGAGCGTCCTTGAAGGAATTTAAGAATGCTACAAAGGATATTGTATCAGATGATGACACAACGACGAAAAAGCAATAATCCTTAATGCTTGAATCGTGAAGGTGTAAGGAAAAGAACCTTGCATCTTCTTTTGTGTCCAAGATTGGGAGTGTGAAATGAATGGCTGAGGAAAATTTTGAAGCGAACGAAAAGGAAATGAACTTTACGGGGCATTTATCTGAACTGAGAAATCGATTGATTGTCACAGCCATATTCTTTATCGCTTTTTTTATTGCAGGATTTATCTATTCCAGAGATATATACTGGTTTTTTGTAAGGGACCTTGATTTTCAGCTTAATGTAATATCCCCTGGGGAAATCATATGGATTTACTTTACCATGGCAGGACTTATTGCGATTATCGCAACTGTACCATTGCTGGCTTATCAAATATGGGCATTTGTAAAGCCTGGATTGACCCAGACTGAAAGACGGGCATCTCTAGCATACATACCAGCACTTTTCTTGTTATTCATAGCTGGATTGGTTTTTGGGTATTTTATGTTCATTGAAATGATTCTACCCTTCTTGCTTTCTTTAAATGAAGGAATGTTCAATGAGATGTTCACAGTCGACAGGTATTTTAAATTCCTGCTGCGTGTGACGCTGCCTTTTGCTGTTTTATTTGAAATACCAATCATTGCCATGTTTCTGACTTCCATAGGAATACTAACACCTGATTTTATGGCTAAAACGAGAAAATATGGTTATTTTATATTGATTATCATTGGCACGATTGTGACGCCTCCTGATTTTGTTCTTCAGATTGTCGTTGCGGTTCCCCTGATCCTTTTATACGAAATCAGTATTCACCTATCCAAACTGGTATACAGGAAAAAGGAACGCAAACATGAAGAGTTTATGGCAAGTGATCATATTGATTAAGGGGGAGGGGATAGCGTGAGACGATCGTTTTATCAATTCCTCCTGACTTACAGAGGAAAAAAAAGACCCGACGACTATAGCAGACTGGCTGATTGGGCCTTCCAAGATCATACCTTCCCCAAGTACACGGAAGATTATGATGAAATCAGCAGCTACTTGGAATGGAATAGTCCTTTTCCTAATGCTTTAATGACTTTCGATGAATTATGGGATGAATACAAGAACAGTTAATAAATGCTGCTCCAATGATGGGGCAGCATTTTATTTATGGTTATTTTTAGTGAAATAATAATTCAAACAAACGTTTGATCAATAATCACCATGACAAAATAATAGTTTTATTTTATAGGAATGATCGTGACATTTTTTAGCAAGTATTTACCCGATTCGCTAATACGTACGGACTTTTGTGGGAATCTTGGTAGTTTCTGCGGTTACCCGGGAAATAGTGGTATGGATGTCGGCCTGCCTATACGTATTTATCTTTAAAACATACAATACTGTATGCGAAATACTGTAAAGGAGGAGTATGATATGTTTTTTCCGCCCCAACATCCAAGAAACCACCCAGGCAGTTATGAGAGAAGCGATTTTATGTTTCCAGCACAGCAACCGCGTGGAGCCAACCGTAGGGGTTTTTCAGATAGACGTATTCCTGCAGAGAGAATCAATAAGGGAGTAGAGGGACTGTCCAAGACGCTTGGAAATGTAGAACAAGTATTGAAAGTGGTCCAATCGGCTGCGCCGATTGTTCAGGAATATGGCCCAATGGTGAAAAACCTTCCTGCTATGTATAGGATGATGAAAGCGATAAAAGAAATAGAAGACAGCCCTGATCAAGAAGCGGAAACAGATACAAAATCATTTAGCAAACAAGATGCAGTATACGATGAGCCATCTTCTAAAGAAAGAAGAAAAACAGATAGAACAACTGATAGAAGGAACAGGGGAGAGTCTACACCTCGATTATTTATCTAGAGCTAAGCCGCCATACTTGATTTTTTTGACCAGAAACGAAAAAATAGTGGTAAGTATGATTTACTGGAGGTTATAAAATGGCCAAAGAAGAGATCGCAACATTTGCAGGCGGCTGTTTCTGGTGCATGGTGGAACCATTTGACGAACGACCTGGTATTATTCAAGTGGTATCGGGTTACACAGGTGGTTCCGTAGAGCATCCAACCTATGAAGAGGTGTGCTCCAATACTACCGGCCATGTGGAAGCTGTTCAAATTACTTTTGATCCGGATATCTTTCCTTATGAGAAGCTTCTGACCACTTTTTGGCAGCAGATTGATCCCACTGATCCAGGAGGGCAGTTCAACGATAGAGGAGAGTCCTACAAGACTGCAATTTTTTATCATAATGAGGATCAAAGGAAAATCGCGGAAGCTTCCAAGAAAGAATTGCAGGAAAGCGGCAAGTTTTCTAAACCAGTCTTAACAGAAATCCGGCCGGCTAAGCACTTCTATCCGGCTGAAGAGAAACATCAGGATTATTATAAAAAGAACTCTTTTCACTACCGATTATACAAAAAAGGATCTGGAAGGGAAGATTTCATTAAGAATACTTGGCAGTCTAAAGTAGACAAAGAAGAATTAAAGAAGAAATTGACCCCTGAGCAATATCATGTGACACAAGAGAATGGGACAGAAATGCCTTTCAGAAATGAATACTGGGACACATTCGAAGATGGTATTTACGTCGATATCATCTCAGGAAATGTCCTGTTTTCTTCGAAGGACAAGTTTGACGCCTCTTGCGGGTGGCCAAGCTTTACGAAACCTGTAGACAGATATGAAGTGAACGAGAAAATGGACCAATCCCACGGGATGATCCGTACAGAAATCCGAAGCAAGTCATCGGACTCCCATCTGGGACATGTGTTTGAAGATGGACCAAAGGAAGCGGGGGGATTACGCTACTGCATGAATTCTGCAGCAATGCGTTTCATCCCGAAAGAAAGTATGGAAAAAGAAGGGTATGGAGAATACCTTCATCTATTTAAGGATTAATGTTAACTATAATAATATTATGTAAACAACATGTCGGGAAAGAGGGTAAACAGTGATTCATTTAAATTGGGAAAACACAGAAACCATCAAAAGAATTGAATGTGTCCATGCTGATGCAAAAAAGTTTGTCGTGGATAACAAGTTAACACCTGGAAAGGTATATGATGTAAAAAACGAAACAGAAGAATTCTATTTCATTATAGATAACAGCAATAGAGTAGGGGGATTCCTGAAGGATTATTTCAAGGAAGTAAAATAACAGGGGTGATCCCCCTGTTATTTTTTTACAAAATTACAGATAAAGATTGGCAAGCATGATTCCTAAGCTCTCCTCATAAATTTCTGCGAATTGTTCCAAGGGCAGAGGATTGATACCTCTGCCAAGCTCTATAGTGAAACCCGGCCTGCGAAACTTCTGAATAAACCAGTCTTTATATCCTGCATAACTGTCAACATATTGTATAGAAGTATACCCACTGGTCCGGGCAAATTCCTCTGCTATGCTCTCCGATTCTGGTGGCTCTATGCCTTCGAATCCCCAAAATATTACTTCACCTTGTGTATGAAAGGCTATCACCCGTAGGAAATCCCTCCTATTTGCCAATTCTGCCATCGCAATGGACTCAGGCTCTGACAATGGTGAAAAGCCTGGAAAATCTCTTGGTTGTGGAACAGAGGGCTTTCTTTCGGATTCTATCTCCCACAGTGCAGGAAACTGATTATTCAAATCAACTCCATGTATATTAGCTTTCCAATTCGAAAAATCGTCGTTTCCATTGTTTATCTGCAATACTTCCCTTTGAAAGTCTCCAGCCGAAGAAGCACCATTGATTACCAGATTGACCCCATCCGGATTTACCATCGGGACTGTGGAAAGAGTGTAGTCCATATAAGACGGCAGCATAAACAGTCCACGGAGTGGCAGACTATTAGTCAGAGCTCTCGCATACTCATTGAGAAAGCGGATGATCACCGGGGTGGTGATCCACTCGTTGGCATGGAAGGAACCGTTTATATGGACGTTGCGTGGACCGTCTCCGACTCGAAGTTCTGTCATTTGCTTGCCCATTACAGAACTACCGGCAGAACCGGCTGCAATAAAAGGATATATGTTCACTAATCGTTCAATGTCCCGACTCATCTTTTCATACGTATATCCGTTGATATCACTGATTACCAGTTCATTGATGCGTCTTGGTATGAACAGCTGGCTGCCTACAGGCAATGCCATTGGATCCACCATTTGATTCAATAAAAACAGACTGTCGATTGGGAGATTTTGATTCATAGCAATAGACCATAGAGAGTCATTTGCTGTAATGGTATATTGCAGGACTTCATAGCCTGGGATTTGAATTTGTCTGCCCGGAAACAATTGATCAGGATTAATCTGCGGGTTGGAATCTTGAATAAGGATAAGAGGAACGTCGAATAGTTGGCTATAATACCAGTAGGAATCCCCGGGGCGTACAGTGATTTCCATATTAATTCTCTCCCTTATACCATAATAATAAATAATATGTAGACAAACCCGAAAGATGAATATTTTATTTTTTAGGTAAAATAAGGTATAATATTGTAATAGATTACGTCATGAACGAGGCGAAAGGAGGAAATTAAATTGGCATTCGTTATAACGTCACCATGTATGGAAGAAAAATCGGGAGAGTGCGTGGAAGTCTGCCCGGTTGATTGTATAGAAGAAGGAAAAGATATGTTCTACATCGATCCTGATATCTGTATTGACTGCGGGGCATGTGAAGCAGTTTGTCCGGTAGAAGCCATTTATATGGAAGATGAAGTTCCGGAAGAGGAACAAAAATTCATTGAAATTAATCAAAAGTTTTTTGAAGACCGTTAAGTTTAAAAACCGTATGCAAGATGAATAATATCCGACAGCCTCGAAAGGCTGCCGGATATTATCGTTTTATGGAGAAATCCTCATAGCCTTTTTGAGATGTCTCCTTATGCACCATGATATCCTCCACATAAATGGAACGGTTCAAACCGTCTTGTAACTTCTGGATAAAATCATCCACTTTGCGATCAGAGCCTTCAACCTCCAGTTCAACACTTCCGTCTTGTTTGTTTTTGACCCATCCAGTCAGCCCCATTTTCTGCGCCTCCTGCTGGGCTGAATACCGAAATCCTACTCCTTGAACTTTTCCTCTGACGATCAGTTGTTTATTCATTCAAATCAACTCCTTCTTCAGTTCTATTTCCTCGCATATCATTTTAAAACGTTCCTATGTCTTTACATAGTCGAACTGTGTTCAGTCAATACTAGTACTATATAACAATAAAGCGAACCAATAAAGGAGCTACTGTCAATGGAAGACCATCAACTGCCAAACAATCCAGAAACATACTGGAGAGATAGTATTGAGCTTCCCACATTCCCCCCATTGGAGGAATCCATTTCCGTGGATGTTGCGATTGCAGGCGCTGGTATTACAGGTATTACTGCCGCCTATCTACTTTCCAGTCAGAATATAAAAGTGGCTGTTTTGGATGCTGATCAAATACTTAATGGTACTACTGGGCACACCACGGCGAAAATCACTGCTCAGCATGGACTCATTTACGATGAGTTCATCCAACATTTCGGGGAGGAAGTTGCCAGCAAATACTATCAGGCTGCAGAAGAAGCTAAAGAGCTGATTAAACAAAATATTGAGAAGCATCAGATCGAATGTGACTTCCAGACGGAAGATGCTTATATCTATACGAACGAGGACTCCTATGTCCAACAGTTACAGAAGGAGAAGGAAGCATATGATAAACTGGGAATTCCAGGAGAACTGACGGATCATCTGCCCTTGAATCTCGCTGTGAAATCGGCATTGATGATGAAAAATCAAGCTCAATTCCATCCGCTCAAATACCTTAAGGCTCTTACCGAACTATGCATAGAGCAAGGTGTGAAATTTTATGAAAATACCGTAGCAACTGATGTAGAGTATAATAATCAACCAGCTATTCTGACGAAAGATGGCCACCGGATCACATGCAAGAATATCATAGCAGCTACCCATTTTCCTTTTCAGGATAAGCGAGGTCTTTATTTTGCAAGGATGTACGCGGAAAGGGCCTATGTTTTAGGTATCAAAACAAGTCAAAAATACCCTGGAGGTATGTACATTAACGCCGAATCACCGACGAGATCTATACGTTCTACCACATTTAATGGAGAAAAATTATGGTTGATCAGTGGTGAAAATCACAAAACTGGGCAAGGCAAACCGACCATGGAACATTACAATGCTTTGCAAGCGTTTTCCGAAGAAAATTTTGATATGGAAGAAGTGGTATATAGGTGGTCTGCACAGGATTTGACCACATTGGATAAAATTCCATACGTTGGTTCATTGGAAAAAGATCAGGACCATATTCTCATTGCTACCGGCTATAGAAAATGGGGTATGACCAACGGAACGATAGCAGCGAAAATTCTTACAGATAAAATCTTAAAGAAGGAAAACGCGTATGCAGAAATTTATCAGCCATCCAGATTCAAGGGGCATCCTGGAATTAGGGAATTTGCCCAAATCAATGCAGATGTAGTAAAACATATGGTGCGGGGCAAGATGGAACAAAGGGAACGGAAGATAGATGAATTATTAGCTGATGATGCTGCGGTTATTCGAATCAACGGTCAACGTGCAGGTGCGTATAAGGATAAGGAAGAAAATCTGCATGTTGTCGACACCACATGTACACATATGGGGTGTGAAGTCGAATGGAATTCCGGTGATCGTACGTGGGACTGTCCGTGTCATGGTTCCAGATTTTCCTATACTGGAGACGTTATCGAAGGACCCGCTCAAAAACCTTTGAAGAAGATTGATCCTTGATGATGTTAATAACAGAGTTGAGGTCATAAAAAAAACATGCTGATATGAAATGAATATATCAGCATGTTTTTTTATCTAATATCTCAATATCACTAGTATACTTAGTTATAGAGACAAAAAAATCGTTTTCTCACATAACTTCCGATAATAAATATTATGTAAACTAGAAAATAATTTAAAAATATGGGGCATCTTGTCGGTCATAAACCTTCCCCCTCTCTACACCAAACAAACAGCGGAATCATGTCGCATTCCCGCTGTTTGTTTAACTTATTTGATTAGAACATTCGTGTAATCGCTTGATATGCTTTATTACTCACAGATTCTCCGACTTGAATTTGGTTGATAACATTACCTTCAGCCAAGCTTTCCAGTGTCCATAATAAATGTGGCAGATCAATTCGATTCATAGTCAAACATGGACACATATGCGGATTCAAAGAAAAAACTTCCTTATCCTTGTGTTGGCTCATCAGGCGGTTCACCAGATTCATCTCCGTCCCGACAGCCCATTTGGTCCCAGGCTCTGCATTTTCAATGGTCTCTATAATATATTTGGTCGACCCTGCATAGTCGGCACCTTCCACTACTTCTCTGCTGCATTCCGGATGGACAATTACATTTACCGCAGGATCCGCATGACGGGTTTGCTCTATGTTATAGACACTGAAATTGGCATGTACAGAGCAATGCCCTTTCCAGAGGATGATTTTTACATTTTTTAGATCGCCCTCGTATTCAAAGCAATCTTTTATTGGATCCCATACTGCCATCTCCTCTGGTTTTATTCCCAGTTCACGTGCGGTATTTCTCCCCAAATGCTGATCGGGCAGGAATAACACCCTCTCTTTCTGTGTGAGTGCCCATTCCAGCATGTGCCGGGCATTTGATGAAGTTACCGTCGCACCCCCATTATCTCCGACAAATGCTTTGATGTCAGCACTTGAATTAATATACGTCAGAGGTATAATGGTATCGCCGAATTCTTGCTGCATCACTTCCCAACCTCGCTCTGTCTGTGTAATATTTGCCATATCAGCTAGGGAACAGCCAGCCCGCATGTCTGGTAGAATAACTTTCGTTTCATCTGCTGTTAGAATATCTGCTGTCTCGGCCATGAAGTGGACACCGCAGAACACAATGAATTCAGCTTTCGCTTGATCGGCGGATACTTGGGCAAGCTTAAGCGAATCACCTGTTGTATCTGCAAACTGGATAACTTCATCCTTTTGATAATGGTGGCCTGGAATGAATAGTTTCTCCCCCATTCTCCTCTTTATTTTCAGGATGCGATTTTCCATCTCTTCTACTTGCATGGTCTTATAATGCTCTGGCAGCATGCTGCTGTTCTTGTTTTGTAGCATTTCCATTACGCTCATTTTTTCTCCCCCTCATTTACTTGAAAACTGATGTCCAATGCTTTTGCGGAATGTGTCAAAAATCCCAGGGATATATAGTTGACATTTGTATCTGCATAGAAAGGCAAATCTTCCGGAGTAATGCCGCCGGAGGCTTCGGTAATGATGGATTTTGGGACAAGTGCTGCAAATTCCTTCACTTCCTTCGGACTCCGATTATCAAACATGATGACATCTGCCCCCGCTTCTACTGCTTCGATGACTTCTGCCTTTGTCTCTGTTTCCACTTCTATCTTCATCATATGACCTGTCTTCTGCCGAGCTGTCCGGACAGCTTTGGTAATGGATCCGCAATAAGAAATATGGTTATCCTTAATCATCATTCCATCGTATAATCCGTACCGGTGATTTTTGCCTCCACCTGTCGTAACTGCATATTTTTCAAACATTCTAAGGCCCGGTGTCGTCTTTCGGGTATCATAAAGATGAATGGAAGGATCATTCAGAAGGGATATACATTTACTGGTTAATGTAGCAATGCCGCTCATACGCTGTATCAAATTCAAAATTACTCTCTCACCTGCAAGCAGCTGGGATACCGGGCCAGTAATTTCTGCAATCGTTTCCCCTGCCTGCACCCTTTCCCCATCCCTGGTGTATGTAGTAACTTCAATGGCCGGATCGAGCAAATGGTAGGCACTACCGATAACCTGAAGGCCTGAAATTACACCGTCTTCTCTTGCAAGAATCAATCCGTTTCCTTGTTGATTGTCAGGAAAGATGGACCTGCTAGTTATATCCGTGTGTCCAATGTCTTCCATTAGAAAATGCTTAAGATGTTCCCGCAACGCCAATGAATTCAATGTTCTTCCCTCCTATACTGGTTCCACTATATTTTCTGATATGTGCCTGATGATTTCTTTCCTTCCTGCATGCTGGACTGGTACTGGGTAATCCGCTCGGAAGTGGCTGCCAATGCTTGCATTTCTTTCTAAAGCCGAAGTGGTAATCAGCCAGGAGACTGTCAACATGTTGATCGTTTCGATTTCATCTTTGGTCAAGGTCAGCTGATTGATATGCAGGAAATCAAATTGTTCCAGCCAATTCTTCATTTCTTCTAAACCTTGTCGAGTCCTTATAACCCCTACATTTTTGGACATTCTTTCTGAGATCTCCTGTTTGTCGGGAAGACTTGCAGTGTGGTGGTCTACGTTCAGAGAGTCATTTGTATTAGCTGGCATTTTTGTCCTTTTCTCTAAGATTCTTTCTGCCGTCCTGTTACCAAAGACCATTGCTTCCAAAAGGGAATTACTAGCGATTCGATTGGCGCCATGCACCCCCGTGCAGGCTGTTTCCCCAACTGCAAACAATCCGTCAATTGAGGTTTCCCCATTGCTGTCAGCTTTAATTCCACCCATCAAGAAGTGTGCCGCGGGGATAACTGGCAGTAATTGTCCGGCGGGGTCGAGACCATATCTTTTGCATAATTGGTGAATGGTCGGAAAACGTCTGGAGAAATGTCTCACAGGAGAGATATTTAAAAAGACATCTTCTCCCCGCTCCATTTCGTTGAAAATCGTTCTGGCTACAATATCACGTGGTGCCAGATCTTTATGCTCATGAACCCCCTCCATGATTCGGTTCCCTTGGCGATCTTGAAGAAATGCTCCCTCCCCGCGCACCGCCTCTGAAATCAATCCAATCGCCCGTTTGTTTTGATACAATACGGTTGGATGAAATTGAATAAATTCCATATCTGTCAAGAGTGCTCCCGCCCGGTAAGCCATCGCTATACCATCACCAGTTATAGTAGAATCATTGGAATTATATGTATAAACTTGGCCGCACCCCCCTGTCGCGATAATAGTGGCAGGAGCCTGATATTGACGTATTTCTCCATCTGCACATGTAGCGTGAACACCGATACAGTGTCCATTCTGGATCATTAAATCAACAGCCATCTCGTATTCTCTTATCTCTACTTTCTCTTTCAGAAGAGATAACATAAAAGAAACGAGAGCTTTCCCTGTCGCATCCCCACCTGCGTGCAGGATTCTTCTCTTTAAATGGCCTCCTTCCTTAGCCAAGTCCAAATTACCGTCCGTCCCCTTGTCAAAGTGCATCCCTTCTTTTATTAATTCAGTTATGGTGCTGACCCCCTGTTTTGTTAATTGTTCGAGATTTTTGGAGAGGTTATGAAAAGCTCCGGCATTCATCGTGTCCGTGAAATGTTGCTGCCAATCATCGTCTGCCGCAATGGCCGCAGCCACTCCTCCCTGCGCTTGATATGAGTTGCTGTCTTTGTCTTGTGACTTTGTGAACAAAATCACATTTCTGTCCAAACTTAAACGTCCTGCAGCGGTCAGTGCTGCCAAGCCGCTACCAATTATAATTACGTCATAGACTTGCATGATACACCTCCCATTGAGTTGTTATTTATTTTAGTATATACAGGTGTCTTGACATATATATTTACATAAGTTTACTATATTAGCAAGTCAATTCTAAAAATTTTTTGAGGAGTATGGCAAATGATATATTTGGATTATGCAGCAACGACACCAGTATCGAATGAAGCAATCGATTCATATATAAAAGCTTCCAAGGATTATTTTGGCAATCCTAGCAGTTTACATGATACCGGGTCCCACTCCCTCCAGCTTCTGGAAATGTGCCGTAGTGAGTTGTCACGGCTTCTCAATGGTGACCAGGATGGTTTTTATTTTACCGGTAGTGGTTCAGAGGCAAACGTTTTAGCTCTTCTATCTTTGATGGAAGCCCATAAACACAAAGGAAACCATATAATTACCAGCCACGGCGAACATTCATCCGTTCGACATTTCTTTCAAAGAATGGAAAATAAAGGGTTTGAAATCACCTATCTGCCTACCGATGAAACCGGAAGAGTACGCATACTAGACTTGGAAGCTGCTGTAAAATCAACAACCATACTTGTGTCCATACAATTTGTGAATGCAGAAATAGGAACCATCCAGCCAATTGGGGAAATTGGTGAACTATTGGATCAACGAGGGGTGATCTTTCATTGTGATGCTGTGCAGGCTTTTGGTAAAATGGATATTAATATTCACCAATTGAAAATTGACAGCTTATCTGTATCCAGCCATAAAATATACGGGCCTAAAGGAGTAGGAGCCGCTTATATCGCTCCTAAAGTAAAATGGATTCCCACCATTCCTTCTACAACACATGAAAAAGGATTCAGACCTGGAACAGTCAATGTACCAGGTATCGCTGCATTCATTGCCGCCGCAGAGTCTGTATATACGAAGATGGCACAAGAAAACCAGCGAATCAGCAGTCTGCGTGCTGAGATGGTTGATCTATTGACAGCCCTGCCTGTTCCTATATACATAGAAGGTTCGTCTGACCATTGCCTGGCTCATATTCTCGGTTTCCGCATAGGAGGGATGGAAGGACAGTATGCCATGCTTGAATGCAACCGGCATGGAGTAGCTATTTCTACCGGCAGCGCATGTCAATCTGGCAATCAGGAGCCATCTTCCACCCTTTTAGCATTAGGAAGGTCGAATTTGGAAGCAAAGCAACTAATACGTCTATCTTTTGGTGAACACACCACGAGAAATGACATACATACAGCAGCAGAGGTATTTAAAATGCTGACGGAAGAGTATTTTTCTGCGATAAGGAGATGATTGGAATATGAAAGAACAGATCAAAATGTCCAGCAGGATGAGGCATGAATTGATTATTGAGATGCTCAAACAATCATCAAAGCCAATTACCGGGAGTGAATTTGCCAAACGAGCAAATGTCAGCAGACAAGTGATTGTACAGGATGTGTCCATTCTTAAGGCCAAAAATGAACCAATCATTGCAACCAGCCAAGGGTATTTCTATATGAGCCAAGCTGCTGACAAAGAGACACAGCGCAAAGTCGTCGTCTGCAAACATGTACCTGAACAAACGCTGGATGAGCTCTATCATATCGTGGATCATGGCGTGACAGTGAAGGATGTGATTGTGGAACATCCCGTATATGGTGACTTGACCGCTTCTTTGCGGGTGAGCAATCGAAAAGAGGCAGATGAATTTGTAAGGCGGATACAGGATACAGAAGCTGCGTATTTATTGACACTGACCGATGGTATACATCTTCATACCTTAGAAGCAGATTCCATGGGGAAAATCGAGTCCGCTTGCAAGGATCTTGACGATGCAGGAATACTTTTTTCCCAATAGTATATGTTTCTTGAATTACTTGATCTTCATTTAAAAACCCCGACATCAATAAGATGCCGGGGTTTTTAATTAGTCCTCAAATAGGTCCATACTCAAATAACGCTCTCCGGAATCCGGAGCGATGCAAACAACCTGTTTACCCTTTCCAATATTTTTGGCCACATTGATAGCTGCATAGATGGCCGCAGCACCGGAAGGACCCACAAAGATTCCCTCCATTCTGGCCAGCTTTCTCAAAATCCCGATGGCCTGATCGTCTTCTATCCGGATAATTTCATTGTATACTTCAGTATTGAGGATATCCGGAACAAATCCAGGACTCGTACCAACCAGCTTATGCTTTCCCGGTTGCCCCCCGGAAAGGACGGGAGATCCTTCAGGTTCCACGACAGCAACATGCAAATCCGGAAGTTTTTCGCGTAAAGCCTCACCGGTTCCCGTAACAGTTCCACCGGTTCCTGCTGTGCATACAAAGGCATCCAGCTTTCCATCCATCTGCTCATAAATTTCCAATGCAGTAGTGGTACGATGGATATCCGGGTTGGCTGTGTTCTCGAATTGCTGGGGAATAAAGCTTCCCGGGATTTCCTTCTGGAGTTCAAGCGCCTTTCGAATGGCCCCTGGCATCTTTTCTTCACTAGGAGTCAGTACAACCTCAGCCCCATATGCCTTGAGGATATTCCGTCTCTCCATTGTGCTGTTATCAGGCATCACCATAATCGCTTTATAACCTTTGGCAGATGCATTCATAGCAAGCCCGATGCCTGTATTTCCGCTTGTCGGCTCAATGATCGTAGCCCCTGGTTCGATTAATCCTTCTTCCTCTGCCACCTTAATCATATTGAAGGCAGCTCTATCCTTTACGCTCTTACTTGGGTTGAATGCCTCCAATTTGACATATACATCGGCTGCTTCTTCAGGGACAATTCTATTTAACTTCACCAATGGGGTTTGACCGATAAGTTCTGTAACATTATTAACGACTCTCATACGTTATCCCTCATTCCTGTTTTATTTTTTTCTGATTTCTAAATCGGGGTTTTGTCGGATCAGTTCATCGATGAATTCTTTTTCCTGGTTCGGTGAGACGGACACGATATTATATCTGCCCGAATAGATTTCCAAGCGGTGACGGGACAGGGCTGGAGCAGCAAATATACTTTTTACTTTCCTGATTTCGATGATCTGGTCGATGTTGACTTTTAGCCTGATGGGGCCATATCTGATAATTAAGAGGTTGTTTTGGATTATGTAGCCAGTACGGAACCAGAACCATAATAACAATAAGGAGAACGGCAGCACAAATATTGCCCCGGACAGATAACCCCTTATTAAAGGAGTAGCAACACCAATGACAGCTATTCCCCACATCAAAGCTGTTAACCAGTGGTCTTTTTTGGATGGGAAGTACATCACATTCTCCTTACACATAGAATACATCAATTATATATCACCTGACGGGTTTTACCAAAATATTTAATCGGAGAACTTGGATTTAAAAAAGCCGCTTCCCAGTGGGAATACGGCTTTTTTCCTTATTGTTCATCCAGACGTTTTAATGCTTCTACTGCCGGTCCATCGATCACTTCACCGGTTGCGGTGAACCTGGACCCATGGCATGGACAGTCCCAAGTAGAATTGCCGTCATTCCACTCCACACCACAACCTAAGTGGGTGCAAGTGAGATCCAGCATATGAAGATTCCCTTCACCATCGCGATAAGCACCTACATCCTTTCCGTCCACTTTTAGAACGGCTCCCTGCTCTTTCTTCAGATCCTCCGGCTTTTCAGGACGTGTATAAGTCTCGTACTCATCAGGGTTGTGATTCGATCTTTCATTATCTTGCATACTGCCGATGTTGCGTTGTGGGGAGAATAGTTCCTGATAAGGGTTTTCTTTCCCTTCGACTAAATCAGCCAGCAATTTTCCGCCCACAGCTGCGTTAGCCAATCCCCATTTCCCAAAGCCGGTTGCAGTATATATACCATCCTCCTGTGGATTAAGCAAACCTACGAAAGGCATTCGGTCTGGAGAAATATAGTCATGAGAGAACCAGCGGTAAACTATTTCTTCTTCACCAAAGTTCTCCTTTGCGTAAGTGGCAAGCTTTTCATAACGTTGCTCGCTGGATGTCCCATCCCCGACTGGATGGCTCTCTCCACCCACGAGAATATAGTCTTCTCCCTCTTTATTCATTTTCCTTAATGTTCTTCTTGGAAGGTCTGTGTTGATATACATTCCGTCAGGGAATTCATTCAGCTCATTGTTCACTTTAAGGGCAAGTGCATATGAGCCCTCCGGATTTAAGTTTCCCGAGTAGAATTTATCCGGTTCATGGATTGGAAAATGAGTAGCTACAATTACCTGATTACTTGTGACTTTATAACCCTGTTCTGAATGGCAAAGGATATGGTCTTTGTTCTCTATCTCTACTACTCTTGTGTAGTCATATATTTTTGCGTCAAGTTGAACAAGTTCTCCCAATAAACCATTCAAGAATTTCATCGGATGGAACTGTGCTTGGTTCCGCATCATAAGTGCTGCTTCAATATCCAAGCTTAATGGCAGGTCTTCCAAGAAGTCCCCCTCTATTCCCAACTTTTCATAGGCATCCAATTCTTTCATTAATTTGCTGCGATTCTCTTCCTCTTGGGTAAACACAAATGCTTCCTGTTCTTCTAAGTCGCATTCGATCTGCAACTCTTCGGAGAGCTGTTTGATCAAGGCAATTCCTTCCATGTTCGCTTGATAATATAGTTTCGCCCAGTCCTGCCCATATCGGTTGATCAGTTCATCGTAGACCAGATTATGTTGGGCAGTGAGTTTCGCTGTCGTATTTCCGGTGGTACCATTGACAAGTTCCCGTGCTTCAAGCAGAGCAACTTTTTTCCCGCGCTTTGCCAATAAGTATGCTGCCGTGATACCTGCTATACCACCTCCAACGATTGCTACATCTACATTTATATTTTCATCTAGTTGCTTGTATTTCAACTGATCGGCTGTGGCGCGCCAAAATGATTGGGTCTGATTTGGCAATGAGGTGTTCTTT
This sequence comes from Virgibacillus xinjiangensis, assembly GCF_042643145.1. Classification (NCBI taxonomy): domain Bacteria; kingdom Bacillati; phylum Bacillota; class Bacilli; order Caryophanales; family Bacillaceae; genus Virgibacillus; species Virgibacillus xinjiangensis. The sequence goes on along the minus strand of NZ_JBHRSA010000004.1, from coordinate 54,139 downwards.
TGCTGTGACAATGGTATTACCTCCTTATGAATATATCTTTAATACTAGTAACCTGAATAAAGATAGGGTAAACCTCACCCCTTGTTTAGAAGGTTCAGCAACCGTCTTCGCAAGCCGTCGATATAACCTCCGCTAAGAATGCCTTCTGCTCCCCTGAGGATCTCTTCAGCGTATTTTGGTGTAGGAGCTGTCTCTTTCTGTTTTTCCATTCCAATAAAAGTCAAAGTATCAACGATTTGCCCTGACTTCAGTTCAACTTGTACAACAGCAGGACGATAAGCATTCGAGTATACTCCCTCCCGTTGGTACAAATAGTCAATCGCTTCCATTGGTACCTTATATACAATTCCTTCCACCTGTTCACCAAATGATTCGATGATATCCGCCTTACCGCCGTCATTGGAGGATCTGGATAACCGAAAACCGTGATTGTGAAGCAAAGCTTTTCCGATTGAATCATTAAAATGTTGGTCTACCTTTGCCAGCTTAAAACGCTCATCATCCATGCAGGAGCCGTAGGCAAAATAAAAGAGGTCCTCTCTCATTAAATAGCGGTAGACTTTCCAATCTCCTAAAGGGATGGATCTTGCTGTTTCTCGAACAGCATCTTTATAGAGCGGAACTATTACCTCGAAAGATTGGGCCCTGTCATTGTAAGCTGTCCATTCTATCAATCCACCGATTGATGAGTCAGTTCTGATTGTCTGCAGTTGATCAATGGTCACCTTATACATCTCTCCATAGACTCTCTGGAGTGGGTCCTCTTTAAGTAGTGGCCAGCCGTTCCCTGTATCCTCCAGTTTCCCATACACCCATGCATGAAGAGATACGCAATCTGCTCCTTTTAGTCGCTCGTGTAATTCTTCTCCTCTTCGCAGTCTTCCATAGACAAACAACCGATGCATTCAAATCTCCCCCTCCAAAGATTTATATTACGCTATACCCTTTACCTATATTGTAAATGCTACCCCGCGTCGCATATACCCCCTCCTTTCGATAGAATACACCTATGGGGTATGAGGAATACGGGTGGTGGGTATATTGACGGGGTGCGGGGGTATATCGATTAGAGGCTGGGGTATTTATTTGTGCCATATTGTTTAAAGGGAATAAAAAAAGATGGCCTGGTTAAGGCCACCTTTAGTGCTTGATTTATGAATTATATGAGTTTCTCCAGATTCCTGAATTCCAATTCCTGGAATTTTTCCTCGACTTTTCTTTTATCATACTGCCAGACTGCTGATTCCAACTCACAACCAACGGGAACATCGCATTTAATCTCAGCAAGATTTCGGGAAAGATGAAGCATTTCTAGATTATTACGGATCTTTGACTGGACTCCTTTCGGAAGAGAGTCAAGATTTTCAAGCAAATCTTCAATTGTTGTGTATTCTTCCAAGAGTTTCCGTGCGGTTTTCTCCCCAATTCCTTTTACACCAGGATAATTGTCGGAAGGATCCCCCATTAAGGCTTTCAGATCAACTATCTGATTGGGCAATAAGCCTTTTTTATCATAGAAATTCTCGTGGCTGTATACATCATAATTCCCCTGCCCTTTCTTCATGATCGCTACTTGTATTCCTTTATCAACCAGCTGCAGGATATCCTGGTCGCCTGTCAAAACAAGGACATCATTCTCTTCCTTGTACATATTCGCCAATGTACCGATACAATCGTCTGCTTCAAAGTTTTCTATACCGATGTTAGGCATATCGAATGAGGCAACCACTTCTTTAACCAAATCAAATTGTGGCAAGAGTTCTACAGGTGGTTCATCCCTATTCGCTTTATATCCTTCATATAACTCCGTCCGGAATGTTCTGCTTCCCATATCCCAGCAGCATATCATATGTGTAGGCTGAAATCTGTCAGCAGCATCCAACATATATCTTAGAAACTGATACACGCCATTCGTAGGAATACCTTTGCTTGTTTTCATGAAATTCCCCCGAAAGGAAGTGGCAAAAAATCCCCGAAACAATAAAGCCATTCCATCTACTAACATTATCTTCTGTCTATCCATTTTGTTGCTACACCTCTAATTAAGTTTTTTGCTGATTTCCCTGAGGACTTTTTCTTTATCCTTGAGACGGTCCAAGTCTACAGGAGCATTCATCATTTCCAAATGGTTGTTCAGATGCTGTTCTGCATACGACTTTGCTGTCTGTTTGAAATGATCAACTCTGTTTTTCCATGCTGTGCAATAATGCTTTTCCATCTTCGTTCTATTATGATCGAGGTATTGTTGGGCATATGGCTCAAGTTCTTGATAGATTTTGTCCTTCATCATTTCTTTCTCATTCTTTACAAAGAATGCCTTTGTTCCATTATAACCCGCCAGAATATGTTTAAATTCGGCAGGCTTGAGCTGACTGAAAGCCTGCTTATAAGAAGGTGTTTCTATTTCCTGTTCACCTGCTTCAGGTAGAAAGAAAGTCCCATCAATTTTTTCTAAATCCTTGGCAAGTGAATCATGACTCTCTTTTTCTAAAGTACGAAGGAATGATTCAATCCTTAAAGAGACAGCCTGTACCTCTTGAAGCAGCTCATACCCTGAGTAATCCAGCAATTTTTGGAGGCTTTGTTTCAGTTGTTCTTGTGCTTTCCTGCCGGATTCTGTGATGGTTGTAGGATTGAACATCTCCTTGAACATATCATGGAAGCGGATCGACAACCGCTCAAGTACATAGTAAATCTGTTTTTCTACTTTCTGAGCTATCTTGGTCTCGTCCAGGCTCGTATCCCATTCATTTATTGTCTCATTAATTAACTCCATATTCGAGCGAAGCTTTTCTTTACGTGCCTTTCTTTCCTTTTCATTTAAGCTTAAGGATTCTACATAGTGGTTAAGTGTACGATATGCATGATAAACATCCATAGCTGCAGATTGAATCGTAAGCCGTTGGAGATCTTGGCTGATGAACTGATGAAATCTCTCTTCAAATTCACGAATCTGCGAATTCAGCTTGGTGCCATCTTGCTTTTCTTTTAAAGAGCGTTTGCTTGATACAGGGAATAGCCTTGGGAAGCGAATGCCCAACTCTACCAGTTGCTCTTCCACATAGTTTGTTACCATGCTCAATTCTTCTTCATCTGCCGCCAAATCAGCTGCATTGACGATAAAGAACATTTTATCGAGTTCAAAGGCCTCTTTTACTCTACCCAGCTGCATTAGGAAGTCTTTATCCGCACGAGAGAGAGCATGATTGTAATATGTCACATACAAAATGGCATCTGCGTGTTTAATATAGTCGAAAGCGACATTTGTATGCCTTGCATTCACAGAATCTGCTCCAGGTGTATCCACTAGGGTGATCCCTTGTCTTGTTAAGGAAGAATCAAAGTATAAATCAATTGATTCAATATAGCAAGCCTTCGTTTCATCCGTTACATAGGCTGAAAACTCATCCAATGTAATGTCGACCTGGTTGCCAATACGATCTTTTATTTGGCTATATCCCCTCAGCATTGCTGTCAAATAAGACTGATACATACTGTCCAGTTTGTTGTTGCGATGAATTCCCTCTTTTTCAATCCATTCCAGCAGTTCCTCTGTCTTTTTATCCTCCGGCTGAAAGATCTTGGTCATCAAAAGGAGATCGTTTTTAATGGCCTCATGGTCTTTGATTTTAACGGTGACGGTGCCATGGGGATGATCTTTCGTCACAGGGCGGATCCGGTTGACAGCTGCTGTTGTCGGGTTGGGAGAGACAGGCAGGGCCTGCTGTCCGAGTAAAGCATTCGCAAATGATGATTTACCGGCACTGAATGCTCCGAATAAAGCAATGGTAAAGGATCTATCGGTTAATCGATTCTGTTTGCTCCTCAGATCATCTATATGACCTTGAAATCCTGGTAGTCCATTGATTGTTTGTATTGTCTTTTCTATATCCTGCAATACATCATGCACCGAAAGTGTGTCATCCCTCTCTGTACTAATGTCTGTCATTTCCCTGTCGGGTGTATTTTGAGAGATAGTCTGTTGTTCTTCCACCTCATCCGGCTGGAGGAATTCTTGGTTACTGGTCAACGTGCCTTCGATCAGCTCCCAATCCTCCCTGTCGGTTGCAGGTGCCTGCAACTGTGCTTCCAGATGATGTAATTGTTCATCAAGTTCCTTTTTCAGCCTATGCTGTTCTTCCTCTATATGTTTCTGCTTTTTCAGCTTTTCTATCTTCTGCTTCAAGTCTTCAGTCGTTTTTCTGTTCTTTTCTACTATGGCATCCCTGAGTGATGGGAGCAATTTCAAAAACTTTTGCTTAAATTTACTCTTGATATCTGCTCCTACATCATTAGTATAGTTGAGTAAATAATCTCCAGTTACTTTCGCTCCAGGTTTAATCAACCTTTCTGCATCCCCAGGACGATAGGCAACAGTGATTTCCTGGATTGTCTGGTCTATATTACTTTCATTTACCCCATACTCTTTTACTAACCGGGCGAATTTATCCCGAAGTTTCCACTGAATTGCTGTTTCAGCATTTTTATTAAGTGCTCCTATAAATCTTTCAGCCCTCGCCTGACGTTCTTCCTGCGTCTTTTTTTTCGAATTGAAAAGACCTATTTTAAAATCACTTTGTTGGGACTCTAAATAGAGTCTGGCCGTTTCACGAAGATCGGCAGGCATCAAATAGGCATTTTTTAAGGTTTGCTGCATCTCCTGTTGAAAGGCTTTTTCCAACTGTTCAGCTTCAGCCTCGGTCTCCTCCAGTTTGGATTCCCATTCTTCAAGCTCTCCCATTTCTGCGTCGTTTTCCCCCTCGGGAAGCTGATCTTCGTATCGCTTGATTAACTCTTTCTTGTGATCTGCCACCACTTGTTTGACGGAGTGTTCGATATGAAAAAAGGAATCTTTCTTCTTCATTACTTGTTTAACCGATGTCTTAATGTCCTCTACCTCATTATGAGGAGCATTGGGATCGAACAAGGAAGAATAATAGATTCGACTTGGCTGCAATCCCCATTGTCTGAACGTATCAGTAACACTCGTGTGGAATTGTTCGAAAGGTATTTCCTGTTCATCATGTTTGTCCACCTGGTTGATGATTACGTAATATGGAATTTCTTTCTGCTGTAAGGATCGCAGAAAATGTAAATTCACTTCCGACTGTACATGGTTGTAATCCATGACGTAATAAAGGACATCTACTAAATGCAGAGAGGATTCGGTCATGATCCGATCTGCATCATCTGCTGCATCAATTCCCGGAGTGTCGACGAACGATACGCCCGGCCGTACCAGCTCTTTTGCCGTGCTGATTTCAATCCGTTCAATAGCATCCTTATCTTTCGAGTATTCCTTGATCATGTCCATATCATATGGCTCTTGATATTCCACTGGATGATGACGCCGAAAGTAAACCCGCGCGGTTCCCTTTCCGGAACTGATTTTAACTACATTGGCACTGGTCGGGATGGGACTTTTCGGCAGAATATCAGCTCCGAGCAGATAATTGATCATAGAAGATTTGCCTGCAGAGAAATGCCCTGCAAAACTGATGACCAATTCTTCATTTTTCAGCTTCTCATATAGTTCTCCTATTTTCTCAGCATTCAACCGATCTCCATGGTTCTTCATCACTTTATATAAAGCCACGAGCTGGTCAAGTTTGATTCTTGGTCTTATAGCATCTTTAACTGGCAACGTTTTCATTTCCTTTCCTGATTTGTCAATATTCTATCGTTTTATTATACGAGAAACCTGTTGGTATTTCTACCTTCAATAGAAATCTTTGTTTACATAATAATATTATAGTAAATAAAGTTGACTGCAAAAAAACAAGCCCCGGCTCAACCAGAGCTAACAACTAAACCGGATATACCCCATGTTTTCTTTCCGTGAATTGGACATCCTTTCTCTTATACTCCTCGAAACGCATGATTAATTCTTTTCTTAATGCAGAAGGCTGTACAACAGCATCAATCACCATTTCCGATGCCAGCCGGTACACATCTATATTATTCTTATATTCTTCCTGTTTTTCTCGGACAAATGCCTCGCGTTCTTCATTTGGCAGTTCGGCAATTTTATTGGCATATACGGCGTTAACGGCCGCTTCAGGCCCCATCACAGCTATCTGGGCTGAGGGCAGGGCTATACAGCAATCAGGCTCAAAAGCAGGTCCAGCCATTGCATACAAACCAGCCCCGAAAGCTTTGCGCACAATAACGGAAATTTTTGGAACGGTGGCCTCACTCATAGCTGCAATCATTTTGGCACCATGCCGGATAATGCCCGCTCGTTCGACGTGCGTGCCAATCATAAATCCAGGAATATCAGCCAGAAATAATAGCGGTATATGAAAGGCATCACAGAGTTGGATGAATTTTGCTGCTTTATCGGCAGAATCTGGAAACAATACGCCCCCTTTTACTTTAGGTTGGTTTGCGATGACGCCTACTGACTTCCCATTTATTCTAGCAAAACCGGTGATAATTTCTTTGGCGAACTTTTTCTTTACTTCACAGAAACTCTCATCATCGATGAGATGATCGATCAAATGATACATATTGAATGGTGCATTTGGGTTTTCCGGAATCAGATCGGCAATGCTTCCGCTTATGTCCTTAATGCCTTTTGTGGCAACGTCCAGAGGTTTCTCCCGGAAGTTGGCAGGAAAATACGATAAATATCTGCGTGCATAGTTAATTGCTTCTCTCTCATTCTTTACAAGAACGTCACCTACTCCAGAAACAGTTGCATGCATTCTCGCTCCGCCCATTTCTTCCAGGCTCACTTTTTCCCCGATTACTTTTTCTGCCATTCTTGGAGAACCGAGATACATGGAAGCATTCCCGTCCACCATTATCACTACATCACAAAAAGCAGGGATATACGCTCCTCCTGCAGCAGAGGGGCCGAACAACAGACAGACCTGCGGTACTCTCCCTGAGAGTTTTATTTGATTATGGAAAATCCGGCCCGCCCCTCTTCTGCCAGGAAACATTTCTATTTGGTCTGTGATTCGTGCCCCGGCCGAATCCACCAAATAAAGTATTGGGAGTTCGAGTTTCATGGCGGTCTCCTGGATACGCAGTATTTTCTCGACCGTTTTTTCCCCCCAGGATCCTGCTTTAACGGTAGAATCATTTGCCATAACACAGACGGACTGACCGTTCACTGTGCCAATACCAGTAACTACACCATCGGCAGGAAGGGACTCATCCAGACAGTTTGCAAAAAAAGCATCTTCTATATCCAATCCTTCATCAAGGAGCAGTTCTAATCTCTCTCGAACAAAAAGCTTTCCCTGCTTTTTATTTTTCTCATGGTATTTTTCCCGTCCGCCTTGTTTGATTTCATCTGTCCTCTTTTGCAGATCGTCAATATATTTCATGGAATGACCTCCTGCCATTATTCTCCTTTATAAACCGGCTTCCTCTTCTCGTGGAATGCCTTTAACCCCTCGCGTCGGTCTGAAGAATACAGCGTTCCTTTATAGCTCAAATGTTCTATTGCCAAACCGGTAGAGATGTCTGTCTGCATCCCGTGATTAATGGCTGTTTTAGCCTCGCTGACAGCGATTGGGCCATTTTCAGCGATGGAAGCAGCAAGGGTTCCTGCTGACTCTAATAGATTACTCGGTTCTGTCACTTGCTCAATCAATCCCAGTTTGAGTGCTTCAAGAGCAGTAACCGGTTTGGCTGTATAAATCAGACGTTTGGCCTGCCCAATACCTATCAACCGTGGCAGGCGCTGGGTGCCTCCTGCACCTGGAATAATTGCCAAGGAAGTTTCGGTCAGTCCCATTTTGGCTTCTGATGATGCTAATCGGATATCACAGGCAAGTGCAAGTTCCAACCCTCCTCCGTAAGAGGCACCATTCATTGCAGCTATGACCGGCATTCTCATTTTTTCCACATTCCCAATGGTTTCACAGATATAGCTGACCGTTTGAATAACTTCTTGTTCTGACATTCCGCTTCTTTCTTTAAGGTCAGCTCCTGCACAAAAGGCCTTCTGACCTGCACCCGTGATAATTGTACAGTATACTCGGGAATCTCTGTTGATTTGACAGATTACTTCGTTCATCTCATCCAACAGTTCAGTCGACAAAGAATTTGCTGCTTTCGGTCTGTTCAAGGTGATCCGGGCGATATGCGCTTCCGTCACTTTCCACTCGACTAAAGCCATTATATCCTCCTTCTCCTGTAGAATGATGAACCCGTTTTAAATGTGCATTTGATAATCAGCTTCTACCCTGGCTCGATGACAATTAAGATATCGCCTTCGTTTACAAAATCCCCTTCGTTCACTTTAATCTCCTTGACAATCCCATCCTCTTCCGCTGTCAGAGGTATTTCCATTTTCATGGATTCGAGGATGACGATATCCTGATCTTCCTCCACAGTGTCTCCGATGCCGACAGTTATTTTCCAGACATTGCCGGCCATACTAGCTTTCAGCAACTGCATTCATATCCCCTCCTGTTTATTTCTGGCTATGGGATGATAATGGTCATCGATAAAGGAAGTCGTAGTCTGTCCTTTGATGAATGCCTCTGATTGTGCAACTTCCCGGAGCGTTCGCAGATTTGTCTTGATACCTTTGATTTCATATTGGTCGAGAGCTTCCTTTAATCGTTCGATAGCTGCCTCTCTCGTCTCCCCCTTCACGATAAGTTTCCCAATCATTGGGTCATAGAACGGTGTCACCTGATAGTTTTCGGTGACAGCGACTTCGTTACGTATATTTTCTCCATGGGGCGGTTGAAATCTATCTATATGACCGGGCGAGGGATAAAATGAAAGTGGATCCTCTGCATAAATTCGTGTCTCGATTGCATGTCCTTGAATTTGAAGCTGTTCTTGTCTGAACTGGAGTTTCTCTCCATTCGCTATATCTATCTGGGTCTTGACCAGATCAACACCTGTAATTTCTTCAGTAACTGGATGTTCTACTTGGATGCGGGTGTTCATTTCTAAAAAGTAGAATCTCTCCTGCTCATCCACCAAAAATTCTAATGTGCCGACATTTTCGTAACCTAATGCCTTTGCAGCCTTTACAGCTGCTTTCCCCATTTTTCTTCGGGTTTCTTCAGAAATAAATGGGGAGGGGGCTTCTTCTAGGACTTTTTGATTCCTCCTTTGAATAGAGCACTCCCGTTCAAACAGATGAACAACATTCCCGAATGAGTCGGCAATAATTTGTATCTCAATATGATGGGATTCAACAAGCTTCTTCTCCAGGAACATAGAGCCGTCCCCGAAAAACGCCTTTGCTCGTTTGGAGTTACTGGCGAATGCTTGCATCAATTCTTCATCATTGTTCACGGTTTGGAGTCCGATTCCGCCTCCACCTGCAGAAGCTTTCAACATGATCGGATAGCCGATTTTATTAGCACATCTGACGGCTTCTGCAGCAGAGGTTAAAACCCCTTCAGATCCTGGAAGTACTGGAACTCCTGCATTCTTCATAAGTTTCCTGGATATCGACTTATTCCCCATCTTTCTAATGATCTCCGTTGATGGTCCAATAAAGATGATTCCTTCCTGTCTGCACCTTTCAGCAAATGCCGGGTTTTCACTATGGAAGCCATATCCTGGATGAATAGCATCTGCTTTCAATTTCTTAGCGGCCTCCATGATTTTATCCATATTCATATAGCTTTCTTCCGCCCTTGATGGTCCGATTAAATAGCTTTCATCAGCTAAACGGACATGTGGGGCGTACTGGTCTGCTTCTGAATAAACAGCAATTGTGTGTATGTCCATGTCTTTGCACGTACGGATTATACGGCTGGCAATTTCTCCCCGGTTGGCGATCAACAGTCTCTTAATCATGGATATTGCCTCCCCTGATTCTTGTCCTTCATGCCCGCAGCCTGCCAATTAAGTTCACTTTCAACAGCCGAGGTGCCGCGCAATAACAAGTCTCTGAATCTCTGAAGTCCCTTCACCAATCTCCAGCAATTTGGCATCTCTTAAATATCTTTCAACCTCATATTCCCGCATATAACCATAGCCACCGTGGATTTGTACAGCTTGGTTTGCCGCCCGGAAAGCTGTTTCGGTCGCATACAGTTTCGCAAAAGCAGCTTCCTTGCTGAAGTCTTTCTCCTTATCTTTCAACCATGCAGCTTTATATACCATATTACGTGCCAATTCTATTTCCATTGCCATATCCGCCAATTTGAACTGAATGGATTGAAAATTGGAAATATTACTCCCGAACTGCTCCCTCTCTTTAGCATAGGCTAATGACTTATCCAGAGATGCCTGGGCGATTCCCAAACCAAGTGCGCCTATGGATATTCTACCGCCATCCAAGGTTTTTAGAAATTGCGAGAAACCTTGATCCGGCTGTCCAAGGAGGTTTTTTTGTGAAACGCTTACATTTTCCAGGATGATTTGTGCCGTATCCGAACCACGGACACCCATTTTATCATAGTTGCTTGTAATCTGGATTCCTGCAGTATCACTTGGTACGATAATGGACGAAATCGTCTTCTTCCCTTTTCTATCTTTACCAGTAACAGCTGTTACAATCACCTGCTCAGAATATCCAGCATTGGTGATGAAACATTTTTCACCGTTAATCAGGTAATTTTCACCCTCCACCACTGCTGTCGTTTTAGTTCCGCCCGCATCTGAACCAGCATTTGGTTCTGTCAGACCAAAAGCACCAAGGGTTTTCCCTTGAGCCATAGGAACCAGAAATGTTTGTTTTTGTTCTTCAGATCCAAAATAATAGATGGGACTTGCACCTAATGAAACGGCTGCGGCATAGCTCAGGCCAGTACTTCCGCATACTCGTCCGATTTCCTCTACCGCAAGTGCATAGGACAGGGTGCCTCCCCCCGAACCACCATATTTTTCAGGGAAAGGAATTCCCAGCAGACCCAAATCGCCCATTTGCTTGAAAATGTCTGCCGGGAATCTAGCCTCTTTGTCAATTTCTTGTGCCCTGGGACGTATAATCTCGTCGGCGAACTCCCTAACCACTTTTTGCACCATGGATTGTTCCTTTGTCAGTTCAAAATTCACCCCATAACCCTCCTCGGCGTACCGGAATAAGTTATCAATCAGAGTATACATCTAAATATTAGCCTGTACGCTAACAAACATCAATAATTGTTGCTATTTTCTTAACTTTACATCATATTCAGCTGATTGTCCTGTTATTCCTCGGCTTCCTCAAAGGGTTTTTCATAGTCGGGTTCTGCCCAGACCTCGCTCACCTGGCCATGCTTATCAGCATCGATGACGAACGATCCGTTGCTGTACCGGTCCCTGAAGGATAATTCTTCAGGGGAAATAGTGTATATCTCGCCATTCTCCGTTTTGGCAGCCAGCTTCTCATCTTCCTCCATTGCATAAAATCCTTTCACCCGATGTGGTTTATTCTTCAATTCCTTTAGCATTACCAGGCCGCGCTTAGCCCTGCCCGTTTTCTCGAATTCCCTTAATCTCATACGTTTGCAAGCACCCCGTTGGGTTACCAGTACAAGCGATGGGTTGGAGAGACCATCAAATACCTGACCAGCAGCAACATGTTCTTCATCTTTCAACTGTATAGCTTTGACTCCGCCGGCTCTTTGGCCAACCAAAGACACTTCGGATTCCTCATACCACAAGCCGTAACCGGTATTGGAGGCAATAAAAATATCACATCTGCCATTGGACATATGAACATCTATCAGTTCATCATTTTTTTTCACGTTTAGCGCAATCAATGGCTTTGAATGTCGTTGAGCATCATACAATTTTAATTCGCTTCGTTTGATCATCCCATTTTTCGTAAAGAAGATCAGGTAGTGATCATCATGGAACTCTCTGATTGGTATGGTTTTTATAATCTGCTCTTCTTTTTCCATGGAGACAATATTGGAAATATGCTGCCCCATATCCTTCCAACGTATGTCTGGCAACTGATGAACAGGTATGACGAGATATCTGCCCCTGTTCGTAAATAACAGCAGTTTATCTGTCGTATTCAACTCATTCAGTGAGATAAGGTGATCTCCTTCTTTCAAAGCTAGGTCCTCTCCATTTGAAGCAGCGTAGGAACGCAGGCTTGTCCGCTTGACATAACCATCTCTTGTTACGGAAGTGAGTACATCTTCACTGGCTATCATCACTTCAATGTTGATCTTCAATTCCTCTATTTTATCTTCAATAAGTGTTTTTCGAGGTTCTGCAAATGTTTTCTTAATTTCCTTCAAGTCTTTTTTAATCGTCTGATGAAGCTTTTTTTCATTTGACAAAATGGACTCATATTCTGCTATCTTCTTCTGAAGCTCTTCCGCTTCCTTTTCCAGCATGGTGATGTCGGTATTGGTCAGCCTGTATAATTGGAGCATGACAATTGCCTCCGCCTGGACTTCTGTAAAGCCATACGCTTCAATGATCCGCCTTTTGGCATCCTGCTTGTCTTTGGATTCCCTGATGGTCGTAATCAGCTGATCCAGGATGGAAACGGCCTTGATCAGACCTTCGACAATATGGGCACGGTTCTTGGCCTTTCTCAAATCGTAGGCGGTTTGTCTAGTCATGACATCCTTCTGATGCTGGATATATGCATCAATTATCTGGGGAAGGGAGAGCAGTTTTGGTGTTTTATCCTGAATAGCAACCATGTTGAAGTGGTAAGTTACCTGCAGGTCCGTGTTTTTATAAAGATAGTTCAATATACCTTGACTGTTAGCATCTTTCTTCAATTCGATCACAATACGCAGGCCTGTCCGGTCTGTCTCATCCCTTACCTCTGCAATGCCTTCCACTTTTCGGTCAAGCCGGAGCTCGTCCATCTTCTTAACCATATTCGCCTTGTTCACTTCATATGGGACTTCGTCGATGACAATTTGTTGGCGGTTTCCGCGAAGATCTTCGATGTTGGCTTTACCGCGTACAATGACTTTCCCGCGTCCAGTCTCATACGCCTTCTTAATTCCATCTACCCCCTGAATGACCCCCCCGGTGGGAAAATCCGGTCCCTTCATAACCGTCATCAAATCATCAACACCAGCCTGAGGTTTATCCATGCGCAAAATGATCGCATCAATTACTTCTGTAAGGTTATGAGGAGGTATATCTGTTGCATAGCCGGAAGAAATGCCGGTAGAGCCATTGACCAGGAGGTTAGGGAACTTCGCTGGAAGAACGACCGGCTCCTCGGAGGTCTCATCGAAATTAAGGATGAAATCTACCGTTTCCTTATCAATATCACGAAGCAGTTCTGATGTGATCCGGGCCAGACGGGCTTCCGTATAACGCATAGCTGCAGGCGGATCTCCATCAATACTTCCGTTATTGCCATGCATTTCCACCAATACATTTCTCATTTTCCAATCCTGGCTCATCCGTACCATTGCTTCATAGACAGAAGAATCACCATGTGGGTGGTAATTGCCGATAACGGTTCCCACTGTCTTCGCTGATTTACGGAAATTCTTATCATGAGTATTCCGCTCTTCATGCATGGCATATAAAATTCTTCTCTGTACAGGTTTCAGCCCGTCTCGTGCGTCAGGCAGTGCTCTATCCTGGATAATATACTTGCTGTACCTTCCAAATCTGTCACCTATCACTTCTTCTAAAGGAAGGTCCAAATATTTTTCTGGCTGTGCCAAAGCAATCTCCCCTTAATTAGCTATCTATGAATTATGAATTTTATCGTTTTCCAATATGCTTGCATCTTCATCCATCCCGAACTTCACATGGCCTTCAATCCACTTCCTGCGGGGTTCTACCTTATCTCCCATCAATGTCGTCACTCTCCGTTCGGCTCTTGCAAGGTCATCGATGGTTACGCGGATCAATGTGCGTGTTTCAGGATTCATTGTAGTTTCCCATAATTGGTCGGCATTCATTTCACCCAAACCTTTATACCGCTGGATAATGTAGCCGTTTTTAAATTCCTTTACTGCCTGTTTCATTTCCTCTTCTTCCCAAGCATAGACAGTCTTTTCTTTTTTCCCTTTGCCCTTGGAGATTTTGAATAGAGGCGGAAGGGCAATAAATATTTTACCTTCCTCTACGAGTGCACGCATATAGCGGTAGAAGAAGGTGAGTAGAAGTACTTGAATATGCGCACCATCTGTGTCTGCGTCTGTCATGATGATAATCTTATCGTATTGCACATCTTCCATGTTGAAATCTCCGCCTACACCTGCTCCGATTGTATGGATGATAGTGGAAATTTCTTCATTCTTGAAGACATCTTCGAGATTGGCCTTTTCTGTGTTGATTACTTTTCCCCTTAGGGGAAGTACCGCTTGGAATTTCCGATCCCTTCCTTGTTTCGCAGAGCCTCCAGCAGAATCACCCTCAACAAGATATAGCTCATTTTTACTTGCATTCCTGGACTGTGCAGGCGTCAGCTTACCACTGAGCAGTGCGTCCTTTTTCCGTTTCTTCTTGCCGGAGCGGGCATCTTCTCTCGCTTTTCGGGCCGCTTCCCTGGCTTCTTTCGCCTTAATCGCCTTTTTGATAAGCAATGTAGAAATATCCGCGTTTTCTTCCAAAAAGTAAGTGAGCTTCTCGGAAACCACTGCATCAACAGATGATCTGGCTTCCGAAGTGCCAAGCTTCCCTTTCGTTTGTCCTTCGAATTGGAGCATTTCTTCTGGGATCCTGACGGAAACGATTGCTGTCAAACCTTCTCGAAGGTCTGTCCCCTCCAGGTTTTTGTCTTTTTCTTTCAGGAGACCAGTTCTTCTTGCATACTCGTTGAACGTACGTGTGATTGCAGCTCTCGCGCCTGATTCATGGGTACCACCGTCTTTCGTGCGAACGTTATTTACAAAGGACAGCATGCTTTCTGCATATCCATCATTGAATTGAAAAGCGAAATCCGCCTCGATCCCCTGCTGCTCCCCTTCAAATGAAACCACTTCATGCAAAGTATCCTTTTCTTCATTCAAATATGCTACGAAGGATTCTAATCCATCGGGATATTCATATAACTCGTTATCACCTGACCGTTTATCCTCCAATTCTATTTTCAAGCCTTTCAGGAGAAATGCAGATTCCCTTAAGCGTTCAGATAATGTTTCAAAATTATAGACAGTTGCTGAGAATATGGACGTATCCGGTTTGAAATGGATAACAGTTCCGGACTTTCGTGTCTTTCCTTTCTTTTCAAGGGATCCTACTGGTTTGCCACCATGCTCAAACCGCTGGAAAAATTCCTCTCCGTCCCTGTAAATGGTCACTTCCAGCCACTCAGACAGTGCGTTCACTACCGAAGCACCGACGCCATGCAGTCCTCCACTAGTTTTATAGCCGCCTTGGCCGAACTTGCCGCCAGCATGCAGAACTGTGAAAATCACCTCTGCTGTCGGCCGGCCTGTCCGATGCATACCTGTTGGTATCCCTCTTCCGGTGTCCTGTACCGATATACTGTTATCTTTATGTATGGTTACCTTGATGAGATTGCCGTAACCGGCCAAAGCTTCATCTACGGCATTGTCCACTATTTCAAATACTAAATGATGAAGACCACGAGTATCTGTGCTTCCAATATACATGCCAGGCCGTTTTCGGACAGCGTCCAAACCTTCTAGTACCTGAATCGATTCGTCTGTATATGTTTCTGAATGATTTACCAACCTGCTGTCGACTCCTTTCTTGTTCACCGAGTCCATGGATACATGCTATATTTCTATAATAGAACAAATGTTTGTTTGTGTAAAATTTTGTTTTCACGCCACCCTATAAGTACTTCAAAACATGTGCTATTAAGTATACTATATCTGTAAGCAGCATGCTAACAGCAAAAAAGGATGACAGCTGTGTGTCATCCCTCTCGCTCTCCATATTATTTCAAGAGAACGGCATGGACTACCTTAATGCATAGGTCCATTATTACCGTAAATTCACGTTCTTTCAAGTAGTGGTAGGCATCTTCATTGATAATGCCTTGCTGAGCCCAAAAAACACGACAATCTGTTTCTGCGGCTTCTTCAGCAATTGCCGGCAGATGTTCCGGCCTCCTGAATACGTTGATGATATCAATCGGTTCTTCAATTTCTTTCAAAGAACGATAGGACTTTTCACCAAGAACTTCATTCACCATAGGGTTGACTGGAATAATCCTGTATCCGTTCTGCTGCATAATATCGGCAATTTGGTAGGAAGTCCGGCCGGGGTTATCCGACAGGCCGACCACCGCAATGTTCTTTGACGTACCCAATATATTTCGCAACTCTTCATTCGACGGATTTTCCCATCCCATAAGAACCATCCTCCTCTAATTTTCCAGTAAGCCTTCTTCCACTAGATATTCCCTTGCTACATCATGTGGAGATCTGTCTTCATAATCAACTTGATAGTTCATCTGTCGCATTTCATCATCGGTGATTTTCCCGCCCAGCTGGTTCAGGGAACCTTCCAGTTCAGGGTATTGCTGCAGAGTCTCTTCTCTAATAAGTGGTGCCCCCTGATATGGTGGGAAAAGATTTTCCGTGTCTTCCAGGGTTACTAATCCTAATTCCACCATATAACTGTCTGTTGCATAAGCATCGATAACTTCAACTTCCCCGTTCGACAGTGCATCCTGCCTAATTCCCGGTTCCATTGTGCGGATGTTACTTATATCGATATTATAGACATCTTGCATCCCAACATAACCATCATAACGGTCGGTGAATTCTAGCGTGAAACCGGCAGTAATTTCATCCTGTACCTTTCTGAGATCTCCGATCGTTTCCAAGTTATACCGCTCTGCTAGTTCCCTGGTTGTCGCTACCGCATAGGTATTATTGAACTTCATCGGCTGCAGAAATTCCATGCCATATGTTTGTTTCATACCCTTTTTCGCTTGTTCATATACATCACCAGCCTCGTTGCTCTCTGCTTGTTGTTCTAGATGCGTTACAAGGGCCGTGCCTGTAAATTCAGGATAAATATCAATGTCCCCCTCCTGAAGGGCAGTAAACACGAACGCTGTTTTACCTAAACCAGGTTCGAGTGCCACTGTCAGATCTGTATCTTCTTCAATCAGCAGTTTGTACATATTTATTAATATTTCCGGTTCAGAGCCCATCTTACCACCGATAACTAAATCGGCACGTGAATCTTTTGTGGTGAAGAAAGGAATGCTTACAATCAACAGGGCACTGACTAAAACTGCCAGGAGAGATTTAAAGCCAATCTTGCCAGAAACTTTCTCCAAACCACGTAGGATGACATCCAAAAATATCGCCAGCAAGGCTGCCGGTATCGCTCCCAACAGAATCAGGTGAACATCTGCGCCCCGGTCAATCCCCAAAAGGATCAGTTCTCCCAGTCCGCCTGCTCCAATTAGAGCTGCAATGGTTGTCGTACCAACAATAAGTACCATTGATGTACGGATCCCTGCCATGATAACTGGCATTGCTAATGGAAGCTCGACCTTTGTGAGACGCTTATATGAATTCATCCCCATTCCGGTAGCGGCTTCTTTCAATGCTGGATCGACTTCTTTGATGCCAGTATACGTATTTCTTAAAATCGGTAGAATTCCATATATCGTTAAGGCTACAATGGCAGGTGTAGTCCCGATCCCAAAGAATGGGATCAAGAACGCTAGAACGGCTAGGCTCGGAATGGTTTGCAAGACAGCTGATACACCAATAACCGGGTCCGCGACCTTTTGATATCTTGTCAAAATGATACCAACAGGCACAGAGATAATGATAGCGATCAACAACGCAAGGATCGAAATCTGCAGATGTTCCCAAAGTGTTTGGTAAAGTTGGTCTTGCCTCGATTGAAGAACGGAAATAAACTCACTCACTAGTAAGACCCCCGTTCTTCTGCAATTCCTCATCTTTCAGGAAAGAAAGGATTTGATCATGACTGAGAATCCCTACTAACTTGTCCTGCTTTAATACGGGGAAGAATTCCTGTTTATTATCCAAAACCATATCCGCAGCTCTAATCAATGGCAGATGGTTGTCCAGTGTTGTAACAGCGGTGGGTTCCCCATCCTGTACCGCGCCCAAATATAAACCAGATTTATCACATACCGCATATAATCCTTGGTGGGGTATTGCTCCGTTATCAAAAAATGTTTCTGTAATCACGCGCTCATCCGCAGGTTGGGCAATGACATCTACGGCGGTATGCCAAGGAGATTTTTTCTCACCGATAAAATCTTTGACAAATTGATTTTTTGGACTGACGATCAACTGCTGAGGTTGGTCATATTGTACGATTTCTCCCTCTTTCATCAGGCACACTTGATCCCCGATTGCTAATGCCTCGTCCATATCATGGGTAACAAAAACGATGGTTTTCTCAATTTCTTTCTGAAGCCTACGAATATCTTCTTGAAGCTGTTCACGACTGATAGGGTCCAATGCACTGAAAGGCTCGTCCATAAGAATGATGTCTGGATCAGCCGCCAAGGCCCGGACCACTCCAACCCGCTGCTGTTGCCCACCAGACAATTCGTGAGGCATCCTGTCCATATAGGTTGATGGTTCCAAACCGACCATATCCAACAAGTCCTCACATCTTTTTTTCACTTTTTTCCGTTTCCATTTCATCATCTCTGGAACCACAGAAATATTTTCAGCGATGGTCAAATGGGGAAACAACGCTATTTCTTGAAGCACATAACCGATATTCCAGCGAAGTTCATCGATGTTAAATGTTTTTATATCCTGGTTATCTATATAGATGGATCCGGCTGTCGGCTCTATTAAGCGGTTGATCATTTTAAGGCTGGTTGTTTTCCCACACCCGCTTGGACCTATCAATGTAACAATTTCCCCTTTTCGGATCGTTAAGGAAAAATTCTTGACTGCTTCGGTCCCGTCCGTATAAGTTTTCCATATGTTCCTGAATTCAATCATCATTTTCCCCCTGCTGTAGAACTTTAATATGCATTGATTTCTTACAGTCTTTAGTTTATACCCTACATTCAATAAAGAAAAACGATACACCTTTCCGGGGATAAGAACAGGGATCTTTCCAATTTAAGGTTCTTTCCTTCCCTACTTCATGCTAAAATAACAACAGATTCAAAAGGATCAGGAATTCTTTTAGAAAGTAGGAGCGATGATGGACTATATTTTATTTGGTATTATTGCATATCTTTTAGGTTCTATCCCATCGGCTTTGATCGTTGGGAAAGTTGGATACCAGCTCGATATAAGAGAACATGGTAGTGGAAATTTAGGTGCAACCAACACATTCAGAGTATTGGGGTTAAAGGCTGGGATCATTGTCACTTTGTCTGATATCTTAAAAGGTACAGCTGCAGCAAGTCTACCTCTCTTAATGGACGGGGATGTCAACCGACTTGTAATTGGGTTGTTCGCTGTTCTTGGCCATACATATCCTCTTTTCGCTAGATTTAAAGGAGGGAAGGCTGTAGCTACTTCGGGAGGTATTATATTGGGAGTGAACCCATTGCTATTTGCTCTTATGATTATCAGTTTTTTGCTTACTCTGTACTTCTCCAAGTATGTATCATTATCATCGATGATTACGGGTATTGTAGCTGTAATTGCCTCCTCTATTATGGGGGAACTGGGACTCACCATCGTCACAGCTTTGCTTACACTCTTTGTTTTTTATAGACATAAGGAGAACTTGAGGCGTATAAAAAACAAGACAGAGCCCAAAATCACTTGGATGTGACCTATGTATTGCACCATGCTGTCAGACTTTAGTATACTTGAACCATTAAGTGATGATAGCAGATCCAATGAAGGGGTCATAGGATGAAACACATTTTCATAGGAATCATTACATTCTATCGGAAGGCAATAAGCCCTTTCACTCCTCCCTCCTGTCGTTTTTATCCAAGCTGTTCTGCATATGGATTAGAGGCATTTGAACGTTTTGGAGCAGTGAAGGGAGCCTACTTGACCATAAAAAGAATCAGTAAATGTCACCCTTTCCATGCTGGCGGAGTTGATTTGGTGCCAGAGAAGGACGACCAGAAACGATGATATAAGGGATCTGGATTTAAAGGAGAGATTATATTTGGAAATACAAATCAGTAAAGAAGCAGCAAAATGGTACAAAAGAGAAATGGACATAGAAGAAGATTCCACTTCGCTGCGATTTTACGTACGATATGGCGGAATGGGAGGAAACATCCCAGGATTTTCATTGGGAGTGAAAGAGAGTATTCCCGAGAATCCACATACTTCCAAGAAAGTGGAAGGTCTCCAATTTTTCATTGAAAGTAATGATGCTTGGTATTTTGATGGCAAAGACCTGAAAATAACCTACAGCAGAAAAAATGACGAACCACAGTTTAAATATTTAGAACACTAAAAAAGAGGTGTGCTGCAAGCACACCTCTTTTCTAATCCAGCTTAAATCTTTTCAGGTGTTCATACTTCCCTTCCCTCTTCAAAATATCTCGCTGCCTGCTCCCAAATAAGTCAAAATGAGGGTAATTCTCATCACGGTGGATCCACTTTGGATGGAGGTCATACTGCGCTCCCCATTTTTCCAGTTTGGTTAAATTACTGCATCCAACCTTTGTGACAGAGTCACATCCGGGGAAACGATCATCCAGCCAAAAATGAGTCAAGAAAGCGATCTTCCCATCTGTTACATCTTTTTTCCATGTTTCCACTTCTTTTTTACTTACTCCGAATGCCATCTTTAATCGTCCTCTTTACTTTGAAGGTATGCTTGATGCCACTCCGGGAAAGCCTTTCTTAACGAAAGGGGCCTGAAGCTATCTTTATGTACAATGACATGCTGGGTTGTGCCCTCTACAGCAACGTCGCCCTCACCATTGAGGATTTGATAGCCATAGGTTGTCCGGACGCCATTATATGCTTCAAGCCAAGTGATGACAGCAACCTCTTCTCCATACCGGACGGGCCTCTTGAATGAGACATTGGCATCGGTCACCGGCGAAACGACATTATTTCTCTCCATTTCGGTATAACTGAGACCAAGGTTTTCAATGAACTTGGTCCTTCCTATTTCGAACCACACGAGATAATTGGCATGGTAAACAACGCCCATTTTATCTGTCTCTTGATACCTTACTTCTATTGTAGTTCGTATTTTCCTCATGTTCTGCCCCCCTCACTGTCTAACTTTCTATATCCTACCATAGATAACCAGTAAGAATGCAGATTTTTGTTTCGAAGGGCATTAGGAGGAAGGGACCAAATAATGGCCCCTTCTTGAGCTTAGTGAAGGTTATTGTGTTGTGCTTCATCCTTGATTTCTTGGCGCATTCCTCTCACTGCCTCTTCTCGTCGCTTGTTCTTTTCCTTGATTTTCTCTTTTTGTTCCCCATGGGAAAACTCCATTGTCTCGTTAGCTTTCTCCATGTTCTGCAAAGTATCTTGCACCATACTCTGAAGCTTTTCTACATTGTCACTGCGATCGTCTGGCTTCGGCTTATAATTATGATGTGTCACTTATAACCCTCCTCTGTATGGCTCACCCATAGTCTTTTCAAAATATGGATCAATATAACTGTAAATGATTACCTTAGACAGAGACAGAGGAAATCCCATATCCAGTATGATTGGATATGGGACTAGGTTATTCGGCTTTCTTTTTTTGAGAAGAAAGATGGATGCGTTTATCCACTTCTTCTTCCAGTTTATCCATCAACAAACGATCGTTCAATATTTGTTGGCGGTTTTCCTTTACTAATTCCTCAAAAGTTAATCTCTTTTTCAAAGAAATAGCAGTTCACTCCTTTACGTGCCGTAGAGAAAAGGGTTGATTACTGGAAAAGCTCCAGCATGACGATCATCGTCTCTCTACCAGCTGATATTCCAGCATTTTTGGTATACAGCCAAGCTGTTAGTAAGAAGTATCACCAGCTATTTCAATTAATATAACTTTTCGTTAATTGAATATATAAAATTTATCTTTTATATAATAAAAAACCAGCATCGATATCGATGCTGGTTCTTTAAAAGACGATTATGCCTCTACTTTATCACGAAGAACCATTTGCAGGATTCCTCCGTGACGATAATAATCAATTTCCACTTCACTATCGAAACGGGCAATCGCGTTAAACTCTGTCGTCTTCCCGTCCTCATCTACAGCAGTTACTTTTACCAGATCATGCGGCTTGACATCTTCACCTATCTCCACATTAAATGTCTCTTTACCGGTCAGACCTAGTTGATCAGCACCTTGGCCTTTCTCAAACTGTAATGGAAGCACGCCCATCATGACCAGGTTTGAGCGGTGGATACGTTCAAAGCTTTCAGCAATAACTGTCTTGATGCCCAGAAGGTTTGTACCTTTAGCTGCCCAGTCACGTGAAGAACCCATTCCGTAGTCTTTTCCACCAAGGACGATTAATCCTGTGCCATCCTGCTGATACTTCATAGCAGCGTCATAAATAGGCATGACGTCACCAGTCGGCCAATATGTTGTATATCCGCCTTCCGTACCAGGAGCCAGAAGGTTACGGATTCGAATGTTGGCGAATGTTCCACGCATCATAACCTCATGATTTCCACGGCGGGATCCATAGGAGTTAAAGTTACGAGGAGATACTCCTTTATCCTGCAGGTGCTTGCCAGCCGGCATATCTTTTGCGATTGCACCAGCAGGTGAAATATGGTCCGTCGTTACAGAATCACCGAACTTGCCAATAGCACGCAGTTTGTTTAATGGCTTTACTGTATCTGCTTCTTTGGACAACCCTTCAAAGAATGGAGGGTTTTGTATATAAGTAGAATCTTTATCCCATTCAAACAACGGTTCGTCTGTCGTATTAATTTCATTCCATTTTTCATTGGATTCAAATACATTTTCGTATTCTTTACGGAAAATCTCAGGTGTAACAACCTTCTCGACCTGCTCCTTGATTTCTTGCATAGAAGGCCAAATGTCATTCATGTATACGGAATTTCCGTCTTTATCTTGGCCTAAAGGTTCTTTAGATAGATCTACGTCCACTGTTCCCGCTAATGCATACGCAACAACCAACGGAGGAGAAGCAAGGTAGTTCGCCTTCACCAATGGATGAATCCGCCCTTCAAAGTTACGGTTACCTGATAGCACAGAAGAAACCAGCAGGTCATTATCGGCTATAGCCTGCTCAATCTCTGGACGGAGTGGTCCTGAGTTACCGATGCAAGTAGTACATCCGTACCCGACAAGGTTAAATCCAAGCTGATCCAAATAAGGCATCAAGCCGGAGTCTTCCAAGTATTTGGTAACAACTTTGGAACCAGGAGCAAGAGATGTCTTGACATACTCCGGAACATCCAACCCTTTTTCGACCGCATTTTTCGCAAGCAGTCCTGCACCAAGCATAACATATGGGTTGGAGGTGTTTGTGCAGGAAGTTATGGCTGCAATTGCCAGAGAACCTGTTTTCATCACAGAACGGCTGCCATTAGGATGCTCGATTTCTGCTTCTTTATCAAATTCGGATTTATCCATACCGAATCCTTGGTTTCCTTCCGGAGCAGTTACAGCTTTATTGAATTCCTCTTTCATGTCGGAAAGCGCAATCAAATCCTGTGGACGTTTCGGTCCAGATAAGTTCGGTTCAAGATCTGACAGGTCAATTTCCACTAACTCCGTATACTCTGGGTCTTCCTGATCGGCGGAATACCATAGATTGTTTTCTTTGCAATACTGTTCTACGAGGTCCACCTGGCTTTGATCACGGCCTGTAAGCTTCAGGTAATTTAAAGATTCTTCATCCACAGGGAAGAAGCCGCATGTCGCTCCATACTCTGGTGCCATATTGGAAATGGTTGCACGGTCTGCAAGAGGCATATCTTTAAGTCCCGGCCCGAAATATTCGACAAACTTGCCGACTACATTTTTCTCACGCAACACCTGTGTAACTTTTAAAGCTAAGTCAGTAGCTGTTGTTCCATTCGGAAAGCTTCCCGTGAATTTCACACCGATCACATCAGGTGCAGGAATAAAGGATGGCTGTCCCAACATTCCAGCTTCAGCTTCGATGCCGCCAACACCCCACCCTAGGACTCCTAGACCATTGATCATAGTGGTGTGTGAATCCGTACCGACTAATGTATCTGGATATGCTTCCAATTCACCTTCACTATTTTTGTTTCCGTGTACCACATTTGCAATGTATTCCAGGTTTACCTGGTGAACGATTCCTGTGGCTGGTGGTACTGCACGATAATTTTCAAAAGCCTTCTGAGCCCAATTAAGAAACTCATAACGCTCCGCATTTCGCTCAAATTCAAGGTCCATATTTGCTTTCAACGCATTAGGCGTACCGTATTGATCGACTTGAACAGAGTGGTCGATAACAAGGTCTACCGGAACTTCCGGGTTGATCTTGTTTGGCTCTCCGCCCATATCCACCATAGCTTTCCTTAAGGAAGCCAAGTCGACTACGGCAGGAACCCCTGTAAAGTCCTGTAGGATTACGCGGGATGGCTTGAAAGGTACATCACTGCCCTTCCCACCTTCTGTTCCCCATTTAGCCAAACCTTCCACATGCTCATCTTTGATCTGATGGCCATCATGCTGGCGAAGCAATGATTCCAACAGAACACGGATAGAGAATGGCAGACGTGAAACTTTGCCCAGCCCAGCATTTTCTACCGCCTTTAAATCATAGTAAGTATACGTTTTTCCGTTAACGTCAAATTGCTTTTTGGAATTAAACGCGTTATTTCCCATATTTTAACCCCTCTCCCAAAATCTTGCTGTCGTCATAGTCCCTGTTTATCTTTAAAGAAAACGGGTACAAATGACCGTAGTGCAATTCTCTGTTAATACTAATTGCATAAAGGAAATGAATGAAAATTATCATTTCGATTTATATTTTATACGAAGAGAGACTATAAAACAATTATTTAACGTAAAAGTAGATATATTAATATCTTATGTAAAGTGATAAGGAAAACTTATACTCTTGCTAAACAGCTATGTTCTGAACTTATATCCCTTCTTGTGTTGGAAAACTTATCATAAAAGTACTTCCTTTCTCTTCATTTCTTTTTACGGAAAGTTTTCCATTATGCCTTTCCAGAATTTTTTTGGTGATCATCAAGCCAAGCCCTGTGCCACCCTTTTTGGTGGTGAAGAAAGGCTCACCTAATTTGTGGATGAGCTCATCAGGAACTCCTGCTCCTTCATCCGTTACCTGGATGCAGATTTCTTCAGTATTCTTTATCGTTTTTACAACGATTCTGCCAGGCTCTTCCATTGCTTCTATGGAATTTTTGATTAAATTCAGCAAAACTTGCTTCACTTGTGAACGGTCACAATAGATGAAAGAGGCATCTTCCTCTTCTGCTATATGGCTAATGTCGATACCTTTTATTTTCGCCTGGGTCGACATCAGTGTAACCACATCCCTTATCATTTCTGTCACCGGCTCCATTTTCAGATGGTCTGTCAATGGTTTGGAAACAAAAAGCAGTTCCGTGGTGATTTTTTCCATCTTCTCAATTTCTTCCAACATGATCTTATAATACTCATCCCTGCCTTTGACTCCAGCCTGCAATAATTGGAGAAACCCTTTCAATGAAGTAAGGGGGTTTCGGATTTCATGTGCAATACCAGCAGCAAGCTGTCCAGCGTCGGACATTTTTTCATACCGAATCATCAGTTCTTCCAATTCTTTTCTCTCTGTCATATCTTTAAAGATGCTGACGTAGAAATGGTTGCCTGTCATTTGGTCTTCTATTTTTTTTTAAATTGCATTCAGATCTGATGTACTCGCCATTAGTATGCAATAGACTGGCCGTAAACGTTTGGCTGTGTTCCGCCGCCTTATCTACGGTATTCTTTATGAAAGAGGCACCCTGGGGGGATACTAGTTCATGCCACTTGAGTGTCCGGACTTGCGAAAGGTCATAGCCGAGCATCTTCTCAAAGGATTTAGATATGTACCTGGCATTCCCTCCTTCGTCCCAAACAATAATCATTCTATCGGTGGCCTCACCTATCCAACTCAAAATTGAGGGAGGGAGCTTGGACTGGTCTGTTAGAATCCCACTTGAAAACCCTCTGTTTGTCTCCGGGTTGTTTTGTTTATATAGATTTTTATACTGCATGGTTGTAAATTCCTCCCTCCAAAATATAAAAGCCTGCAATTTTCACATACACTATTGTCCGTTCTGTTTGCCCTTTCAAGCGCCTTGTGTCTTGTCTAACCCATAAATTCCTATTATAATTGATGTTAACGGCTTGTATGTTCCTACCATAATTTTACTATCAGATTATATGTAATACTACTATAAAGAGAACAAAAAATAAATCGCTTGAAATTAGAAAATAGGGTTTCCGTTATCGTTCTCTTGGAAAACCAGGTGAAAAAAATGGCAATTGTATTGGATTATTTAATCGTACTTTGGGGTTTTATCATGATCGGTCTCATGGGCATTGGCGGTTTTTTCATGTTTCGAAAGTTCCTGAAAAAACTGCCAAAAGCTGACGGCCGTTCTGATATGGACTGGGAAGAATTTTATATGGAGAAAACACGACATATGTGGCAGGAAAAGGAGAAGGAATTTCTAGAGGAACTTGTCTCGCCAGTCCCGGAGCTGTTCCGAGACGTTGCCAGACACAAGATTGCCAGTAAGGTTGGTGAAGTGGCACTCCGAAAAAATGAACAGACCATTACTGAGGATACATTGATTGAAGGATATATAGTAGCAACTCCCAAGCGGGATCATAAATTTCTCCGAAAGAAACTGGAGGAAAAAAATATCGACACTACACCATATGAGCACCTGTTCAGCCAGTCAAGGGTGGATTATGCGGAAAATTGGCAGGAGCGCTATCCCTCCGGCCGATGATTGTCCACAAAAATGCGCCAAGAGTTTTTCTTGGCGCATTTTTAGGCTGTCTGACATTTCAGCTGCCTCTCCATCTGTACATATTTATAGAGCATGGCAGATCGCCATGTCAGAATCATGAAGAGAGCCAGAATGAAGAACATTCCGCTCGTCTCACCAAAGGAAATCGTACTGCCGATAATCAATTTGAAGACCAGTCGGAATACAAGCAGAGCCACGAGGATGACCGCAAAGTATTTAGACGGTATCAAGTAGATGTCCTGGCCCCTTACCTCAAATTTGGTTGTTTTAATAAGAAAGATTGAACATACCATACCTGCCGCTCCAGCTTCGAGAACCTGCAAAAAATTGATGTGGAACATAGGAAAGATAAACATCAATCCTCCCGTACTCATAAATAAAGGCGGCAGTATGATCTTCCTTACTGAGGCGGGCTTCTTAGCCGCCCTGAGGCGGATAACAATCATCATGGAAGCCATACAGGCAGCAACAATGGTACTAGCTATCAGCCAAAACATGCTAACCACTCTTTCCTGTTGGCAAATACGGTATTTCAATAAGCTTATAAGTCATTCAAGCCCCTCCTTATTGCTCCGTATCTTCAGCGATCGTTAAGATGATGGTCATCATGACACCGACAACCGTTAAATAAACACCTAGATCAAATAACATGGCTGTTGCCAATTCCACTTCACCAAATATTGGAAAATGGAAATAACCGAAAGTTTGGGATAAGAATGGCACACCAAACAGGAAGGAACCGGCTCCGGTACCCAGTGCGACAGCCAAACCGATCGGTATCATTGTCGTATAATTAATTGGCAGCATCTTCTTTACGGCTTCCATTCCATAGGCCATGTTCAATAGAAGAATGGCAGCGGCTGTCAATAAACCGCCGATAAACCCGCCTCCGGGAGCATTGTGTCCAGCGATAAACAAATAAATGGAAAAGCCAAGCAGAATAAATGTAATAACGGAAGTGGTCGTCCGCAGAATTAGGTCATTCGTTCTGTTCATATAAATACGTCCCCTTTTTCATTCACCTTATAATACTTAATGATAGTACAATTATACCTAAAAATCCATTAAAATCCGTAGAACCCAAACCACCCGGCTAGAAATGCAGTTATCTTGGTCGTCCAGTCAAAAAACAAGGCAACCCCCATGGCAATCATTACATAACCGCCGATTTTCACCAGACGGGAACTGTGTTTTTTAAACCAACTTAATTTTCCTATGAAAAGAGACAGGACAAAAAATGGTATGGAAAATCCTAGTACATAACTGATCATCATTACCATGCCTACATCAGGGTTCGTGGCTGCAAGTGACAGAACAATAGCCAGAATGGGCCCTGTACAAGGGGTCCATCCAAGAGAAAATGCCGTACCCACTAAATAGGATCCAAAGTAACCGGCAGGCCGGTTTTTAAATTGAATTTTTCTATCTTTCATCAGAAATTCAAAATTCAAGACACCTACAATCACAAGACCGAAAAAGACAATCAGAACGGCTCCAATTTGCCTGATAATGTTCTGGTAAGTCATCAAAAACTCGGAGATATAGGAAGTCGTAAAACCTATCATGATGAATACACTCGAGAAACCAAGCAGGAAAAACAAGGTATGGAGCATGGCCTTTTTATTGAGCTTTGTATTTTCCTCCTGAATATCGCTTACACTCATACCGGTTATGTAGGATAGGAAAGCTGGAAAGAGAGGCAAAACACAGGGGGATACAAACGACAGGAAACCTGCCCCGAAAGCGAGAAAAACATTGATCTCTTCCATAGTAATCCTCCTAATGACATCGCTTTATTCATTTTAACAGAATCAGAAGGTCAGACAAGCAATTGATTTTGACAATAACGCAACAATCACATCAAACTTTCCAGCAATTAAAAATACCCCCAACTATAAGAATAGAAAGGAGTATATCTGCATGCCTCACATTATTTTGAATAATGAATTAGTGCATATTACTTACCGGACTGATTCTGGTTGTTCATCGCCCGCATCATTTGATTGATTTTCTTTTGGCTAGGCTTCTGTCCCATCTGCATCATTAATGTGCGTAGCATCTGTTCATTGATTGGCGGGTTCTTCTTTAAATAATTCATCATATACTTTCTTGCAATGAAAAATCCAAGCGCAACACCGGCAATCAATGCCAAAATTGCAATTAGTACGACCCAAATCGTGCTCATTTCAAGCTTTCCTCCTTCGTGTTGTCTCCTATACAGTATAGTAAATTACTGATAAGAATACAACACATGTCCACTCAGGGATACATTGAGCTGCTGGATGGGAGAGATCCAGCCGAACTTCAAATGATTGTTTCCTACTACGAATAATTTGTTATCAAATCTACGAAGCAGGGGAAACAACAAATCTTCTGCATCCTGTAATGTTTTACAGACAAATTGTAATTGCTTTTCCTTTATGTGTAAAGAAATATACTTATCTTCCAGATAGAATTCCACCATGTCCCCATTTATTACGATCTTTTCACTACGAGAAAAACCAAAGTCACGGCATGTCTCCAAATATGTAACTAAATCGTTGACGGAAAAACTGTTTGTAATATAGTTAAATTGATTTCTTAGGTCTGGTCTGCGGTGGTTGCGTTGATAAGCATATATGAAACGGTATAATAGATCACTTTTATGGAAATAATTATTAGCTATTTCTTCTTTGATCCAGAAGATAGAATACTCATACATACAATCATCTCCTTTTATAACCTATTATACGTATGTAACTTTAAAAAAATGTCACTTCCTCTTGCAAACCCCCACTAGTTTTGTCAAAAAAAGATGGCTCCAATAAAGGAGCCATCTTCAGACAATTACTTGATAACAGATTCTACATACTTAATCACATTTTCGACGGTGAATCCATATTCTTCCATCACTTTTTCTCCATTGGCAGAGGCACCGAATCTGTCAATGCCAAGTACTTTTCCTTCGTCGCCCACATAGCGTTCCCAACCGAAAGGTGAGCCCATTTCGATTGCCACACGACTTTTCACAGCAGGAGGAAGTACCTCATTACGGTAAGCTTCATCCTGTGCATTAAAGCGATCCCAAGAAGGCATGCTTACTACGCTGACCTCAATTCCTTTTTCTTTCAGTTCCTGTTGCGCACGTACCGCCAGTTGGACCTCAGAACCCGTTGCAAGAAGCAGGGCATCCGGTGTTTCTTTATCGCTTTTGCTTACGACATAAGCACCTTTTTTAACACCTTCATAGGCTTTTTCCTTTGTTCCTTCCAATGTTGGGAGGTTCTGTCTGGTCAGCACAAGAGCGTTTGGCTGGTCAGTTGATTCGAGTGCAAGTCTCCAAGCAGCCTGTGTTTCATTAGCGTCTCCTGGACGGATTAGAGATAATCCTGGCATCGCTCTCAGAGAGGATAATTGCTCGATCGGTTCATGGGTAGGACCATCTTCACCTACAGCAATGGAATCATGGGTAAACACATATGTTACAGGAGCCTGCTGAATAGAAGCCAAACGGATAGATGGACGCAGATAATCACTGAAGACAAAGAATGTACCTGCAAACACTTTTAGCCCTCCGTGAAGTGCCATACCATTCAGGGCAGCACCCATGGCATGTTCACGCACACCGAACCAGATATTTCTTCCAGCATAGTTTTTACGTGAAAAATCATCTTCTCCTTCAATCAGCGTTTTATTTGAGCCTGCCAGGTCGGCACTTCCTCCGAAGAAGTTTGGCACGGACTTGGCAATAGCGTTCAGCACCTTGCCTGACGATGCACGTGTCGCCAATGTATCCTTCTCAGGCTCAAATACTGGAAGTTCTTTATCCCAATCTGCAGGGAGTTCCCCTTTAAGTGCGAGTTCAAACTCTTCGCCTGCTTCCGGATATTTTTCCTTATATGTTTCCAGTTTTTGGTTCCACTCTGCTTCAGCTTCTTCCCCTTGCTTACCGATTTTTTCATTGAAATCGGCATAGACGTCTTCTGGTACATGGAACTCTTCATGTTCCCATTCATAAAATTCCTTCGTGAGTTTGACTTCATCTCCGCCCAGAGGAGCACCGTGAGATGCAGCAGAAGCAGATTTGTTCGGAGAACCATAGCCGATTACAGTTTTAACTTCGATCAATGTCGGCTGGTCTGTATTCGCTTGTGCTTCTTTAATGGCATTACGGATTTCGTCCACATCATTTCCGTCCTCTACACGGAGTACTTGCCATCCATATGCCTTGAAGCGCTGCTCAGAATTGTCGGAGAAAGACCTGTTCAGATCACCATCAAGGGAAATATCGTTGGAATCATAAAGAGCAATCAGCTTCCCTAGGCCGAGATGTCCAGCCAAAGATGCAGCTTCATGAGAGATCCCTTCCATCAAGTCCCCGTCACTGACAATTGCATAAGTATAATGGTCAACCATATCGATGTCATCTTTATTGAATTTTGCGCTTAGATGAGCTTCAGCCATAGCCATTCCAACTGACATTGCTATCCCTTGCCCAAGTGGCCCTGTAGTTGCTTCCACACCGTCGGTATGATGTACTTCCGGATGTCCTGGTGTTTTGGAATCCCACTGACGGAAATTCTTCAGATCATCCATTGTCACGTTATAACCCGAAAGGTGAAGCAGGCTGTATAGAAGCATGGAACCATGGCCTGCAGATAAAACAAAGCGGTCTCTATTGAACCACTTGGAATTTTTAGGATTATGGTTCATAAAGTCTGTCCACAATGTATAAGCCATTGGGGCAGCGCCCATAGGCAAACCCGGGTGTCCGGAGTTTGCATTCTCGATCGCGTCGATCGACAATGTACGAATGGTGTTGATTGATTTCTGTTCAATTGCGTTTGCCATTTAAAATCTCCTTTACTCTTTCTGTCTGATAAGTTTGTCACATATACATTCTATAATGAAACATTTCACATAACAAGTCTGAGTTCTGCTCCTATGGAAACGTAAAATTAAATTTAGTGCTTTTTATTCCTGTCTTGAAGATCCCTTACTTTTTGAGGAGTTACATCGTTCCCATCAGGATCCATGACTGTCATCGATTTGAACTGGTTTTTAAACGACCTGCGGACATTTTTCAAGTATTCTTCCCGAAGCTGTTTCTGTTCCTCTTTTTCCGTTTCCGTCAATCCGTCTTTCTTTGATTTTTTGGAAAGCTCATTGATCCGCTCAATTTTTCCTTTTGATAACATGGTCTATAACCTCCTTGGCTGTCCTGTCCAACAAACTAAAAGAGCAGGGACAGTCTCGTCCTTGCTCTTCATCTTATCTTTCCATATGGACATTATCAAGTATTTTGATACTCCTTGTATCTACGGTGTACCGTCGCTTTCGAGACAGGGTAACCCAAGTTATTCAAGGTCCTGGCAATTTCTTCAAACGTAAGTTTATTCTGTCTCAACCGTACTACTTCTTCTATTGGGAAATCGACTCTCTCCCTGCCTGGGGCATTATTGCGGTTGGAAAGGTTATCTGCTGGGTTGAAGCCGTTGCTGACCGCCTTTTTCATTCCTCTCTTAATTTTGGTATTATGGATTTTACGTTGATATTCCTCTACGATTCCTACAATTTGGAGAACCATGGAATCGGACTCGGAAAGTTCCAATTCTCCATCGTGGATTGCGGTATAAACTGGAACCTTGAGTTTTTGCAGCTGATGGAACAAAGCGATTTTGGTATTTCCCCGGCCGAGCCTTGTCTCATCCTGTATTAGAAGACAGTCAGCTTTTCCTTCTGTAAAATAATCCAGCATTTCAAATACCCCGTCCCGGTCAATATCATAACCGCTCTTCTGTTCTTCTATGGTGGCAACCACTTCAAAACCGAAATTCACAGCAAGATCATTAAGTTCCTTCCTCTGCCTTGCGAGTGATGTTTCCTGTTCGGTTTTATTCGTACTTACTCTACAATACACGATAGCTTTCATTGGACAAAACCCCTTGTGTTAATCTCAGCTGGTTATCATAGCAAAATAAAGAAACCCCAACATTAATATAAAAGTAATTATATAAAATGCATCGGTCTTTGTTATTTTACCAAACATTCAGCATTCCTCCCACTAAAATATAAGAACTATTGTTCGCATACAAATCATGTTAATACGAACATACGGTCCTGTCAACCGTTTTTTCGAACTAACGTTTGCATTAGCTAGTACCGAATGGTAAACTATCACTAGTAAATTCTATGTGCGAGGTGTTTGATAGATGACTAAGCTTTCAAAAAGGCAGCAAATGATCCTTGATTATATAAAAGAACAAGTCGGCGATAAAGGTTATCCACCTTCCGTCCGAGAAATCGCTGAAGCAGTCGGACTGGCTTCCAGCTCCACGGTACACGGGCATTTATCCAGATTGGAGAGCAAGGGCTTCATCAGGAGGGATCCTACAAAACCGCGTGCTATAGAAGTCTTGAATCTGGAAGAGGAAAACAATATTCCAAGAGAAGAAGTTCGGTATGCCCCAGTCATAGGTAAAGTTACAGCAGGCTTGCCTATAACTGCCGTGGAAAATATCGAAGAGTTCATTCCTCTCCCTGATTCCACTGCAGGTACGGATGATAATCTATTTATTCTAGTAATTGATGGGGAAAGTATGATAGAAGCTGGAATACTTGATGGGGACATGGTCATCGTAAAGCAGCAGAACACTGCTCAGAACAGTGATATAGTGGTAGCGATGACCGAGGAGAATGAAGCGACAGTAAAACGGTTTTTCAAAGAGAAGGATCATATCCGTCTTCAGCCGGAGAATGCTACCATGGAACCTCTCATCTATGACAATGTGACGATACTTGGAAAGGTAATAGGTCTCTACAGGAATATCCATTAAAAAAGCTGCCATGTGGCAGCTTTTTTAATGTTCCTTGCCCATATACATGCTAGAATTGGACTGCTAATTTCGAGCAAACATTTCCTATACAATATAATTTTGTCTTCGTTTTGCAGATGCCCCTCGCGGTACATACAAATTAAAAAGAACTTCCATTCATGAGCCGCTTTCCCATACTTAATCTGCTGATTGGTCTATAGGCAAGCGGTAAGGCAGCGGGTTTTGATCCCTGATTCGCTGGTTCAAGCCCAGCTAGACCAGCCACCCCCACCATAGTTGGTCCAATAAGGTACAACACTGCCAAGTAAACCCGGACAGTGTCGTACCTTATTTTTCATATCGCGTGCACACCCCATTAAACAGAGAATATACTGGCAAGGAATCACAACTATAACATTAGGGATGTGGAGACATGATACAGCTGCCCGGACTGGATTTTGAATCAGCATTCAATTGGGCTTCCGATCCCATTGAACATACGATTCTTAACCAAATGCATAGCCAGCCTGTCGTTTATTCCTACCAATCTATTGATGGATTACAGTTTGAATTAAAGTTGCGCAAAAATATCATAAGGAGTGCCAAAGCACTGAATGAGAGTGAAGCAAAATTTGAAACCTTTAAAAACTCCCGCTGTAACCCCGATTTTTGGCATCGTACAAATGTTGGAGGGTTCCGTTTAAGACAGGATGTTTCGCCAGCTGATGGTATCTTGGATATATACAAAAACAGCTCTTTGTATGGCTTTGAATGTGCTACAGCTATATTGATCATCTATTACCATGCTGTACTGGAGTCCATCGGAGAAAGATTGTTTAATCAATATTTTCAACAGCTATATTTATACAGCTGGCATCATGATACAGATCTGGGTATCCAACGAATTCAGACAGAATATATATTGCCAGGCGATGTTGTTTATTTCAACAATCCCGATTTCCATCCCGAAACGGACTGGTGGAGAGGAGAAAATGCAGTAGTTTTGGAAGACGGCATGTACTTTGGGCACGGTATGGGGATTACGACCGGGGAACGGATTATCCAATCTTTAAATCAACAACGAAGACCAGGTGGAACGCGATCAGCGTATTTAATGCGTTCCGCTACCAGGCCTTCTTTTGGCCATCTCGCTCGTATCACTTCGCTTTCTCGAAGTTTTGCCCCTTATAAAGTCCACTACCCCGTCGTCCATCATGATAGGACCTCTCTTTCCTACACTGGATACCTAAGCTTTTTAAATGGAGTTTATTACTCTTAGACGTGAAACACCCATCCCTTTTAGGGATGGGTGTTGGTTGTTAGTTTTCAGGAATGGAAAAACAAGAAGGTCCAATGACTTCCTCCATCATACTTAGTGATACTCATAAAGGGAATTACCTGCCACAGACATCCACTTGTATTGATGCAGCCTTAATTCGAAGAAAGTTAGCGGATCCTCATATTCTTCAGGATTCTCCCTCATTTTACGGAGGGATGTTTCATCTTCCTCAATTTCTTTATGGGTTTGACTTACTGTCCGTTTCAATTCTTGCTCAGGCTCAGTGAAAAACAAGTGTATATCTCGTTCCAACGATTTCTCGAATAACTCGAACTGCTGCATGAACATCTCTGTCACAGATGCAGCTGCTTCACTGTAATCTTTAGATTCAATGTACTGTTTGTACTTATTATAAAGCCTTTCTCTATATTGAGGGATAGAACCAGCAAGCTTGCCAGCCCCTTTGAACAAGATCGTGGAGGAACCAGGATGGCTGACCAAGTCATTCTTCTCCAACTTGACACTTCTGCTTGTTATTCGAGTCACATCCCTCTGCCAATCCTCAAGTATTTGCATATCTCCATGCAAATCCAGTCGTTCTTCTCCAAGGAATTTGTTAATGTTGCCGGCAGTTTTACGCAAAAAGATTTGGCTATTTTTGAATTCCTCTTCACTTTCCTCCATCCAACGGTTCATAGAAGATCTGAAAAGAGGCATTGCTGTCTCCTCAAAGTAATGGGCAACCTGTTTATTCATTTCCTCATTCAATTCCCGCAACATGGTTTCAAAGTCCTCATCTTCTCTCACATATTTGGAACAGCTTTGCAGCAAGCCTGGAATCTCCTTCACCATTTTTTCCTGTAAATGATTGATAATACTGTTATAGGATTCGGTAATTGCCTGTACTTTATTTTTTTGTATATCGCTCAGTTGGCCATGGGCTCCTTCTAGCTTTCTGACCAGTTCCTTGTTGTCTTTTATATTCTGGATGAGTATTCTTTCTCGTTCCAAACGTTTTTCTTTCAACAATTGTATTGATTTTTCTGTATAGAAGAGAATCTTTTTGGCCTGCTCCCTCTCCATATTAGCATCTTGCTTGAGAGCAGGAAGAAATGTAGGTAACCCACTCCTGAGACCACTGCTTTCCGTATTCATGGGGACTGTAAGAATTTGTGCGTCAGGGAAAAAGGTATGGATCTTTTCTTTCATTATATCGATTCGCCCTTCTTGTTCCTGATTACTAGCAGCTGTAGAAGTGTTGCCAAGCAGGATACACATTGGCAAATCAGGCTTCTGTCCCCTCATTTTCACTGCCATATCAAGTTCTGCATCTGTTATGGTCGTTCTGCTATCAAAAGCGAATGCAAACAGCAATCCGTCTGCCATGGGAAGATACATAGCGATATCTTTTTCCGGAACAGTTATCATAGATAGATGATTTTCTCTCAGGAAAGGCGCTGGAGTTTTATAGTCAAAATATATTTCTTCATCCGGAAGTTCTTCCGAGGTTCCTCCAGAGTCATCTACGTATCGTGCCTCCGTTTCAGTTACCGCGTGAAGTTCTGCTTCTTCTGCATCCTGTAGCCTTGTCACACCATTATGTGAGTATGCCAAACCTTGCCCCTCAGTTATTTGTTCCATCAACTCATGTAATATTTGTACTTCCTTGCCAGTTAGAAGCAGATGAACAGTATCTGTGCTAATCAGGTCTTTCACCATCCATTTTATTCGTTCATCCACGGTTGTGTCGTGTGCCTCTCCCCAATCCTTAACAGCCTCAAAGAGTTTATAAGCGTCCATCACACCGTCCGCAGCCCGATAGGAAGGATGGTTGAATAAGCATTTTTCCGCTTCATCTATTAGGGAAGCATCAATATTTGAAGGGAATATCCTGCTCCATGCCAAAAGGGCCGATGCAGAAACCGAGGCATCCGTATTCGCAGTCAGCCGCATCCAGTTAGTTAAATGACTTGGTAAAAGATGAAATACTTCTCTGATCAAATATCTCCCATCAATAAGGACATCATACGTCTCTTCATATAAACCCGGAAGCAATTTCCATATATAGTCTTCGTCTCCCAGTTCTAATTGAAGTAAAATATGATTGATCTCTTCCAACCATTGGAAATAGTAACCAGTATGCATATAATTATTCCAAAGTGCCGCAGCCAAGTTATCAAATCGGCTCCTATCCACATAAAAAGCAGCAGTAATTACTTCTTTAAAATATCTAGGTGCTGTATTTTTCGCATGCCCTTCATCTATGTAAGTTTCTAACACCTTGAACCAGGATTGTGATTCTGTACGAACTGCTTCATTTGCAGCAAGCTCAACTGCTGCATCCCAGTCAGCCTGCTCCTCGAAAAAGGAACGAGCAGTCGCGGTTACATCCGGGTAACCAGGATATAGGTCGACCGCCTCTTTAATAGATACAGACGCCAAATTATAATTGCTGCGTTTTATGTATAATATGAATAATTGCATTAGCAGCTCCGTTTTGAGTACGGAGGAATCAGTCTCCACTGCTTTATAGTACTCTTCAGCAATCGCAAGCAAGTTCAATTGCAGATGTGCATCCCCTATATTTTTTTGCGCCCACGGCTTTAACTCGTTGGACACATTCTCCCATTTAAAAATAGCAGCTTCATAATCTTTGTGGCGATAATACACCTCCCCCTGTGCGAAGCGGATATCCGAGAAGTCTGATACTTCGTTCTGTTGTTCCTCCATATATTTTTCACTAAGTACCTTTATTGGGTGAATATTGTCATTGTCTTCTATAATTGTAGTGTAATAGGATTTGTTGATTAGTTGATTTTCCAAGTTCATTTGACGTCCCCCCCGCAAAGCGTTCTTAGAAAGCATTGTGTTATACGACTGAGTTGTTTGCATTCAATTATAGACAGATACTAAGTATATACCCTTCGTCTAGTAAATGATAAACATATCCCTTCCTCTCCTGAATACCTTTCATAAAGTGAAACCTCCAAGAGGTATTTGACTTCCTAGCGTATGAAATTGGCAAAAACATATAAAATGATAATACTGATGAAGATGGTTGTGTTGGTAATATTCGCCATAAGCCGAATGCTGTTGGTACTATACTTGAACTCCACAGCAAATGTGATAGCAGAAGTGGCTGCCGGCAATAATAGACCGATTAAAACAGTATAGAGGAACATGTCCTCATATGGCAGCGTGAAATATAGAATGCTCCCAAATATCAGACCAAAGCTATACTTGAAAGTTAAAAATTTCATGGTCGGCAGCAAGAATTGCTTTTCGAAATTAAAATTCAAATAAAGTCCTAACAGCAATAACGATAGTGGTATGTTAGCCTCTGATATGGTGCCAGCCACTGAAATGACCATCTCCGGCAACTGAATATCATTGAAATTAAGCATACTTGCAATAAAATAGGTCATTAATGGAATAGATTTGCCAAGTTTCTTCAAAATACCTAATGGTTTAAGGCTCAACCCTTCCTGTGAAAAATAACTTCCTAGGATATAAGCAATTCCAAACGTAATAAATGAGGCTCCGACATCAAACATACTGAAATAGGTTATACCGTCCATTCCCCATACGGCATATACTAGTGGAAATGCAAATAAGCCGACATTAAAACCGGATGTCAGCATTAAAAAAGATCCTTTAAGTTCCCTTTCCTCTTTCCGGAAAATCAAAAAACCGAATAGTGTGGTCACCAATCCATAAGAAATCACAATAATCGGTATGTACATTAAAGATGTTTCTATTCTCACCGAATCAAACGTGACAAGAACAAGGGCTGGTAGCGTAATTTTGAAGATGATTTTAGCAATCACTTCTCCATCTCTTTCTTGTAAAACGTTTAAACGCTTTAAGAAATACCCAAGTGCAATAATTAATACTATGGACAAGAATTCTTGGTTCATTTAGACGAAAAACTCCTTCTCGCTGCAGTT
The DNA here is from genome assembly GCF_042643145.1 of Virgibacillus xinjiangensis. Taxonomy (NCBI): domain Bacteria; kingdom Bacillati; phylum Bacillota; class Bacilli; order Caryophanales; family Bacillaceae; genus Virgibacillus; species Virgibacillus xinjiangensis. The sequence continues at coordinate 15,417 of NZ_JBHRSA010000004.1, read as the reverse complement.
TTACCATAATCTTTTATATGGTCCTATTTTTGCTGCTAACTCATCTTATCCAACCATTAGTGTATCATGCAATACCCAATCGTGGGGATTTACACCACTTGTAAAACTGCCCTTCCATAAGAGAAAGGGATAGCAATCCTCAGGTTGCCTCCTTCATTTGCCCTCAGGTGATTTCTTAAGCCAATCTTGTATTGTTTAATAACTGCCACAAGAAAAATATCGCCCTGTCTTATGTATGACAGGACGATATAGGAAAAATGGTATATTGCTTCATTTTTAAAGCGCTTATAAGATAGAACCACAATCTTGACCACCGACTGCATACCCTGTTCTCCGGATTAGAATGAAGATTACGCAAGGAGGCCTTCCTGCTTATTTGATAGAGGAGACATTTTCTCTGTTATTCTCATCTTTTTGCTGCAATAATTTGAGAAGGTCAAGGAAGTTTTCATCTCGATTGTGGATTGCTTTTTCTCCATAATCATCATATTGATAAAAGCCCTTATTAGTACGGATACCATGTTGATCATTGTCTATCATTTCCTTTAAGAAGGAAGGCACTTCTCTAGTATTCGATAGGTCCTTCATAATATTTCCAACCATAGCTTCTGTGGTTTGAAGACCAGCCAAATCTTGACTCTCCATCGGGCCGCAAAAAGCCCATTTAAATCCCATGCTTCCCTTCATAGCGGTGTCAATATCTTCTGCGGTAGCTACCCCGCTTTCCATTAAGTTGAAAGCTTCACGCAGCATGGCTACTTGCACACGGTTCACGATAAAACCAGTGATTTCTTTCTTTAATACTACTGGAGATTTACCAATTTCTTTCATTAAGTCATAGGTTGTTGTTACAACATTTTCACTAGTTCTTTCCGTTTTGACAATCTCCACAATCGGCACGAGTTGTGGTGGATTAAAGAAATGGGTAATGATGAACCTCTCCGGGTGCTTCGCCCGTTGATTCAACTCTTCCAATGGAAAGGTAGAAGTATTCGATGTGATGATCGTATCAGCTGAAACGCTGTTCTCAATAATTTCGTAAGTCTCTAGCTTTGGTTCTAGAATTTCTGGAATAGATTCGAAAACGAAATCAGTATCTTGCAGAGCTTCATGTAAATCCGTTGTATATGTAATACGTGATAAAGTCTGCTCCATCTCGCTTTCTGAAAGCATTTCTTTTTCAACCATTATCTCTAAGCTGTTAGTCATAAGGTTTTGTGCTTTTTCCAAGGAGGATTCACGCCTGGCTCGAATGCATACGTTCTTTCCTGCTTGAGCAAATAATTGAGCCGCACCATGCCCCATAATGCCTGCTCCAAGTACGGTGATGTTTTTCATTTTCATACCCCTTCCCTGTTAATTGTTTATTAATTTGAACGGAACCCTCAGCAAAGGGAAAGTACCTTGGTGCTGCCTGTATTTCCCACTGTAAAACTTACCGTTATTGGGCTTGAATATATCTCCATAAGAGTATACCGTTCCATGAGTAGATCTACTTTTTCAAGAATTTTTTATGGTAATGCTTTCATACATTTATTTTATAGAATAATTCGCATTATATAAACTCTTTTGTTCCTCTATAAGGAACAAAAGGGGAATTTTTGTTAAATATGGTTTTTAAAGGAGAAATCCCCATACCTACGCCGGTTATGGGGATTTCTATACATACATCAAAGTATTATTGTGACGGATTGTGGTTCGCATTATTAGGCGGTGTGCCGTGGATGTAAGGAGGTGCTGGTGCGAGTTTAGGGTTCTGTCCCCTCGCTTTAGGTTGGCTTACATACTCAAATTGACCTTGGCCGTCCATGCTTGTTCCATTAGCCCACCTGCCTGTACTGCTTTCCTCTCCTTGTGAGAAGTTCATGAATGAATAAGAGACTTCTTGCTTCTCAAATTGTTGGTTGAAGGTTGCCGGAACAATCGCTTTTTGATTTTGTTCAAGTTCTTCAATTGCAGCCATCCATTGGTTCTGATGCATGGTGTCTCTTGCAATCAACCAGGAAAGCATATCACGTACACCACGGTCTGTAGTCATTTCATAGAGACGCACAACTTGTAGCCGGCCCTGGGATTCCGCGTTCAGGTTAGCCCGGAAATCAGCTAGCAAGTTTCCACTCGCAATTGTATACCGCGCATTGAATGGGTATCCCGCACTATCATTAGGCTGCGCACCCAATCCATTAACAATTGCATGCTGAGGATTCATGCCTCCTAACACCGCCTCGATTACTGGATCTTTAGCAGCTTCTTCCTGCTCTTGAACAGGTGCGTTATCAAGCAACTGTGCAATCATCGTAGCCAACATTTCAACATGGGCAATTTCTTCAGTACCGATGTCCAATAGCATATCACGGTATTTCTGTTCCCCCCGGCAATTAAATCCTTGAAAGAGATATTGCATCATTACTGTAATCTCACCATATTGACCACCCAGCACTTCCTGCAGCTTCTTCGCGTACACAGGATCCGGACGCTCTGGCTTTGCCTCATATTGAAGTTCCTTTACATGATAAAACAAGCTTTTCACGCTCCTCTTTTTTAATACTTCATGTTTAAGTTAACCATTCGGTCTCTTATTATCCAGAGCGGTTGAATACACCCTGTAAGAAACTTCTTATCACGGAGGTACCACTCAAGCTTAGTAATTTTTACAAGTCGATTGGAAGGAATGAGTGGGAGTTTGTGATGAACAATTATGTGGACATGTATTTTAGCGGGAGAATATGTAGAGAAGGATGATCAGCGTTTTCCATCGTTGCTGAACAAGGGATTCCCGAATCCATTTACACCGTTGGCTATATAACAATGGGCGTGGAAATGAATGTCGAGAAGGCGAATCATTGGGATCAGTAAGCTGTACTCCAAGGTGACAAAGAAGCGAGGGACCGATTCGAGAACCTATAGAAACTACGCTATATGGGATACGACTGTAGACTAAAATAAGTAGCACCGTCCTATAAAACGATGCTACTTATAAAAAACTGTATGTTGTTTGTCCTGGTGAGTTAATAAAAATCTCCTTTAGCAAACCTGTTTAGAAGATCGTCCAATTGTTGGCTGCATTGGACTGTCTGAATGTCAGCCAATCCATACTTCAAGCCAAGTTGTATCATCTCCTGCTTTTTGACTATAATAGCTGCAGTCAAATCCCACTCATTTTGTTCTGCTGCTTGTCCCATTTTCCTCTTCCCTTCTTATAGCCAATTACATTCCTTATTTAAATACCTAACGAAAATATTATGACAACATATAGTGATTCACACAATAGTTTCGACAAAAGAAGTGACTATGCAACAAATATAGGGGCATTGTGAAAGGCTGCCATGCAGCATGTTCAACATGTATAGATATAGCTATCACTTGTCCATGCCTAAGTTTTTACGTAAAAACTTGCCTCATCGACCACTTCTATGTCTTCCCTATCTTTTAAATCCTTCATTAATTGAAATAGAGCGCTATCTTTTTTCTTAGCTTCAATCATGCAGTCCATTTGGGGAACTGAGCCATTTACCTCCTTTAAAAATCGCATGAACATATCGGAATCAACAAAATCTGCATGACTTCGAAAAGCTTGGTCGCTTTTTGGACTGGAGATGTGCATCTTTAGAGGGAGTGGTGAACTTTCCCAAGTGCCTATAACCCGATCCCAGTGCGACTCCCAATTAACGTCCTCATGGTTGGCTAAATGATGGTGATAATCAAAAACCACTGGGATTCCCAGTTTTTCACCAAGAAAGAGACAATCCTGCAAGTTGAATGATTTATCATCATTTTCAATCATCAACATCTTTTGAATACCTGCCGGGACATGTGCCCAGTTGGAAATAAATTGTTCCAATGCCCTAGGCTTATTTTTATAGGTACCCCCGACATGCAGGACACTGCGATGAGTTAAATCGATACCCATCCCTTTAAGTAGCTGAGCATGATGGATCAAGTTTTTAACAGATGCGTTGAAAACTCCATCTTTTGTACTGTTCAGGACAACAAAATGATCTGGATGAAAATCAAGGCGCATGTTGTGCTTCTGCGCAAAATTCCCTACTGCTCGCATATCATCACGTATCGCTTCCAAGTAATCCCACCCAGCCAGTTCTTCATGTGTGGCGAGCGGCACAAGACGTGAACTGAGCCTGAAGAATTTAATATCATGAGCAAGATTGTGTTTTAGCAAACGAAGAGAATTTTGAAAGTTTGACTCGGCAATGCGTTCTAAGCGGGAAACCGCCGCCTCTTTATCCTCTATTTGCTGAAACCGTTTGTAGGTCATCGTCTGCGAGGGCGAACAGTTTTTTACATTAACGCTCATCGCTACATATCCGAGTCGAAACAGTGTCGAATTGGTCAAAAGTATCCCCCCACTATAAAGATGGGTTTAGTGTTTACATGTAGAGGCGTTCATAATCATTTAAAATTTAAACTTGTAACTCGCTAAAAGAAGATTAAGTCATGTCTCATTAAAATATAAATGCTCAACGATACGGCAAGGAAGGGGCGAAAAGTTGTGAACAAAGTGTCCCAGAATACAATGCAACCATCATTTCTTCATAGATCTAATGCATTCATTTATGATTTGAAGAGTTGAACCTTCTTATTTGTGGGTATAGACTAATAACCCCATAAAAGGAGGATTTTGCTAATGGATCGGATAATCGGCGGCGCCTTTTCGGATGTGGAGAGTGCGGAGAGAACGATTAGCCATTTGAAAGATATAGGATATACCCGTAAAGATATTTCAGTTCTTGCTAAAGATAGAGGCAATGTGAGTAAAATCGAAAATGATACAGGAACTGATGCTACCACTAATGAAGGCGGGCGAGGAAAAAACTCTGGCAAAGGGGCTGGCATCGGTGCTATTTCAGGTGGGGTACTAGGCGGTCTAGTCGGTTTGGTTGCGGAAATCGGTCTATTGACGATACCCGGGATCGGGATACTAGCGGCAGCAGGTCCAATGGCGACGACCCTCTCCGGCACGGCAATCGGAGCAGGCAGTGGAGGAATTATTGGAGCTCTGGTTGGAGCTGGCATTCCTGAAGAGCAGGCCAAACAATATGAACAATATCTTAAAGACGGCAAAATCATTGTATTAGTTGAAGCCGGCGATGATAACCAACAAATCGTCTATCGCTCTTTCCTATCCAATAAACCAATGAACACGGAGATGTACCCAGAAGACGTGGTTATTGCCCAAAAGAGACCAAACTTTTAATGGTAGATATAGCAGAAGGTATTCCTGTTAATGGGAATACCTTCTTGTTCACTTGTCATGTGAATCCAGATAGTCTGTACTCTTCCCTTCAAATTCAACAGTCGTTCAAGTCCGTAGAAAAAACTATAAGAGCAACCAAGGAATTGAGGTTTCTATAGGAAAAACTGACCTAACGGAAGAAGTTTAAACTTTGTTGATGTTTGCAGATTTCAAACAGAAAGCACACAAATATGGCGCGACCGAACATTGAACAATGTTTTGTCTGTTTGGAAGTAAAAGGGGGATTGTCTAGTGATCAATATTAATCGCTTCTTAGCAATTGGAAACCAGCACAGCTATACAATTGCCGCTTAATCATTATCAGACTAGTAATATTACCCTCATCGATAATCTTCTTATATAGAGCCTATGCTGTCTACTCGACAAAGAAGCGCAGTCAGTATGTATATTCAGTTTGCTTTGAGATCTTTCATCATAAAGAAAAGGTGGCTAACTCTTCTTCTTGGGATAACAATTTCAGCTTCCCCCAGTAAAATGATGACTTATCTCGTTATAAGTGTTATACGCTTCATAAAAATATAATTAATCGCCAGTGATAATAACCCAAATCTACTCACTTAATTGCTTTCCTTCCCTGTTAGACAAATACCTCTTTCTTGAATAATTAACATGTCTGTCCAGTGCTCCCAACCTTTCTCTACATATCATGGTAACGTAAATTCAAATTATCTCAGAAAGGGAGATTAACAGATGAAACTTTATTTGGACCCCGGGCATGGGGGATCAGACCCGGGAGCACAAGGCAATGGCATGCTGGAAAAGGATATCGTACTGGATATCGCCCAGCGTATTCGGACCATCCTTACTACCAATTATGGAGATGTGGAAGTCAGGATGAGCCGTACCACGGACACCAGTAAGAGTTTGAATCAACGGACAACGGAGGCGAATTCCTGGGGCGCAGATTACTATCTTAGCATCCATTGCAATGCCTTCAATGGCTCAGCACGAGGATATGAAGACTATATCTACAGCGGTTTATCAGACTCCTCTGCGACCGCACGGTACAGGGACATCATTCATGAAGAAGTCATGGAGGTCAATCAGCTAACGGATCGTGGAAGGAAAAAAGCCAATTTTCATGTATTACGCGAAACACGAATGTCTGCCCTCCTTACAGAAAACGGCTTTATCGACAATCAGCAGGATGCTCGATTAATCAGCGATCCTTCCTGGCGGCAAAGGGTAGCTCAGGGACATGTCAATGGATTGGCAAGAGCCTTCGACCTTAAGAGAAAACCAAGCAATGAGACACTTTATAAGGTGATCTCCGGTTCCTTCCAGTCAAGGGAGAATGCGGAACAAAGGGTAGCCTATCTCCAATCACGGCAGATTGAGTCTTTCATTGTTCCGTATGTTACTTCTGGTACCGAATGGTATCGTATCCAGGCCGGTGCCTTTTCCGACAGAGTAAATGCCGAAACACGTCTCGAACAGGTCAGAAGTGCCGGGGTGGAAGATGCCTTTATAATCACGGAGAGCAACGGGATGCAGGAAGAGACAGAAGGTTACTCGATTCTCGGAGAAACGTATCTGTCCCCGGAACTGATGAACATGTATGCCAAAGAGATAAACCCAGAGGCCATAGACCTTGCGAGGTATTACTTGGAAATCGGAGAACATTACGGCATCAGGGGGGATATTGCTTTTGCACAAGCTATGCTTGAGACTGATTTCCTCCGATTTACAGGAACTGTCCAGCCCGAACAGCACAACTTTGCAGGAATAGGCGCAACTGGGCCGGATAATCCCGGAGCAAGTTTCGATACCGAATGGGAAGGTGTTCTAGCCCATATTCAGCACCTCTACGCCTATGCTTCCACTGATCCTCTCCCGGATGGCGAACTATTGGTGGATCCGCGGTTTGATCTGGTTCAGAGAGGCTCGGCACCATCGTGGGTCGCCCTTAATGGAAAATGGGCTGTGCCGGGAGACCAATACGGTCAATCCATTTTGAATGTCTATGAAAGAATGGTTAGCAGCTCCGTCAGCACCTTGGAAAATTTAATGGAAAATATAGGAGATTAACTAATTTACCACCCGTTTTCCCCTGTACCAATATACCTCCTCTCCCTAGAAGGTACTTGCATAAATAGTGTGCAAGTGCCTTCTAGGGGGAGGAGGTATAATTCTTGTTGGTTTATCCATAATTAAAATTAATCGAGAAAAAATGGTTAAGTCCTTGCACCAAGTGATAAGCTGAATGACTACTTGTATGATTCCTTCTCCTTCTCGGCCGGAGATATTCTTTGTTAAGATTTTTTCTGGTCATCAAATTGACGAATTATCATAGCTATTTGTTGCTAATCAACTATAAAATCTGTTTTCTGAATATGTATGATTACCGGGCGCTAGGTCTTCCCCCTGATAATGTACATGCTGTAAGTAAGATAATGAGTAACCCTAACAGGTACAAAATATTTTTCTCGTCAGGTATTTATTTCGCTCCTTTTTGAACCCTTTTGCACACCCCACAAAGAGCAATTATGGGCAACAAAATAAGGAGCATTTCAAAGTAATATTACTCATCCAATTGTTATAACGTTCCAATTCTCCCCTCAACTGATCGGATATGGGTTAGGTATTGCGAGATTGGTAAAGGGAGTGGCGATGTTCCCGCTCTTTAAAATGAGTCCAACTTATGGGGCAATCGTAATTAATTTGTAAAGTTTCAGGGTTGATCCCGGGTAGTTGTATATTTAAAAGCTAGATTATGAGAATGCAACAGATGAACTATACGAATCCCCCAGAAATCCAACGATTCCTTTGTTAGGTTGAAGACTAGGGAGAAGTTTTCCCTTCAAAATGGACAGTGTAAACATATGTTAAAAAAAATACATAACAGAGGAAGATCTAGTAAAGTCGAGTGGCTCTCTCCGCTTGAGTTAATTTAATTATGAATTTAACACACTAGCTAAACAAATGAAACTTAAATAGTGATTGTTTTGCAGAAATCTTCCCTTTAAATCTTATACCCGTTAACAGACACGCAAAGGTAAAATACCAAGTTGAGTAGAATGAGGAGAAAATGCAGACTAATATGTGAAGAAAGAAGTTTTGAAATATTATCTAATGCCTGCTGGGCGATACAGCATTATTCACCATACTTTGACAACTTATTCGCACCTTTTGGTGTTTCCTTTATTATATGTGCTATACTCTAGAAATACTTCAATATTGTAAAATATAAACAAATGGTTTTAATTTCACCAAATTTGGGATATACTAAAGATAGAAAATCCTAAATTAAAAAACCGTATGGTGCTGTAACACCAAACGGCCAAGTGTAATAGCCCTTCAAGGGGGCGACTCACTTTCGGATAAAAAACCACCTTAATCGCTTGTCAGGCCTATAGGGTGGTTATTTTTTATCCGACAGTATGGCTATAATTAATGTTCCAAAGGAAATCATTAGAATCAATGCTTCGAATACTGTCATCAGAAACACCCCCTTTCTGCAAGCGTTGAGAAGGGAGTGAATCACCACCCATGAAAGCCTTATACACTTGGCTTTATTATAACAAAATTTATCAATAAATAGTGAATTTTCAATAAAATCAACATAAAAATAGGCTCTGTATGGAGCTTATGTCCATCCTAGAGCTCAGTGGCCTTGAACTAACTCTTTTCATAAGCCACTAACCTTATGTAGACATTACGATAGTATTAGCTCATATACAAATGGAGAACCTAACACCTCAAGCCCCCTTCTAAGGCATATTCACAGTCTTAGTATAATGTAATCTCATTTCTTATCATGCAGCAAGGGGTTTTATTTTTTCATTTCGGCCACACACTTAAATGACCAGGCAGAAGTCCCTTTCTCGTTATTTTACTATAACATTGCTGAAGCACATAGTCTGCACGTCAATTTTAGTCAAGTCCCCATCGTTGTGTAAATTCTAGTTACAATTTTTCAACCACTTATTGATTAAGGTTGGATTTGGTTTGGCAGAAGGGGGTTCCCCCTTCCTGCCAAACCAAATTTCCGGGCGCTCACACTACCCTTTTCTAAACAATATTTTCTTCTTTTGTTCCTCTGCATAATCCATCAGTACAGCCCATTCAAATGGAAAACTGATTGGGTATTCGGGAAGATACGGATGACCTTTTTTCTGCGTCGAACCTCTTGTTTCAGGCGTTCCAATGAATTCGTACTCCGGATAAACTGATGGTATTTCACCGGTACATTAAGGATTTGAATGACATATCAAACCCCTCTTCCAAGGTCTCTATCACCTTCTTCAACTTCTGATCTTCTTCATATTGGATGATGAATTCATCTTTGAACTTTCTAGCTTTTACGGTATCAAAAATCCTTTTTCAACTCCACCTTGACTTCATCCACTTGTTTACAATTGGGTCCAACTTCTCGGTCAAGAAGGAGACAAAAGACTGGATACACCCTCTCCATCTAACTCTTCTACTTATATTCTTTACTTTACGAGTGGAAACACCGTCAACTGCCATTTCAAGCATGGAAAGTACGAAGGCTTTATTGAATCGCTGATAATTTTCAAATATAGACGGAGCGAAGCCCCTATGAGAGTTTTCGTACACGTAAGTTTTCTTTCCGATATTCATCATAAAATCTCGCTCGTAATAGCCATTTCTATAGTACGCCCGATTCTCTGAAAGATCATAACGGGAAACTTTTAGGTGTTCATCTCTTTTTTTCCAAGTACTTATTCAGTACCAGAACAATGGTCGGTTTTACTACCGCATCAATATTTGAGCTCATTACGGAAAGGCTTTTAAAACATCCATATTTAGGCTAAACTGTAATGGGGTCACATCGATTCTCTTTTTAAATTTTTTCGGCCGTAGAAAACATTTTAACCAAGAATTGATGTGATCATTCTTTTTTACACTTTTACACAATTATACGGACTTATTCTAAGATTTCATCCGTGATTATACTCCGTTGCTTCACTCTTGCATATTAGTTAAGAACTTTTGAACAGAAGGTCCTCTGAAATACGGCGTAGCATCCGGAGCCAAGCAAGTGTTGTACATTAGCAATTTGTATCACCTCACCATAAAAATTTAACAGAAAAAATAAACACCGCTTGCACGGTGCCCTTATGATCCTTCTTATTTTGTTATTTTTATTATTGTTTCTTAGTATAGTTTTCCTTGTTGCAATTGGTTCAAGAGGTTATCCAATTGTTGGCTGCATTCGAGCGTCATCGGGTTTGTCAATCCAAACACCAAGCCGAGTTGAATCATTTCCTGTTTCTTTCTCCTGATAAGTGCAGGCAGATCCATGTCTACTGGTTCAATCACTTGCCCCATGTTTCATTTCTCCTCTTTATTAATTTCGAGTAGGCCTTTCGTTTAAAGACCCAACGAATATGATTATGACAACTTTCCATTTTTATGGCAATAGTTTCGACAAAAGTAGTCATATGGGAACAAAGTTAGATACCGGTATGGAAGCATTTGTGTCGATGATTATTATATTTACAAAAGCCATATTTATTTTGGCTGGAGCAAAAAAGCTGGACATATGATTGTAGATATCCCTCAAATTTTCTCTTCCAAAGTTATTAATGCTATTGATTTACATAGGTAATTTTCACTTGTTTGAGCCTCCTATTCTGCTTTACTTAGTATACCAACACTCTTACTAGTGGCTCTTGTCTCTATATTGGAAGCTGAATATTTATCAGCAATGGTTGATAAACCAATAGCTGCGACAACACCGATTATTGAAAATACCAGGAAATTCATGAAGTTAGGTAAAGCCATTGTCAACAAGAATCCCCCTAGAATCGGTCCAGTCATACCGCCGAGTCGCCCAATTCCTGAAGCTACCCCTAAACCTGTTGATTTCATTTCTGAGGGGTAGAACGATGTTACATAAGCTTGTATCAAAACTTGGGAACCTGTTGTAGCAGCCCCTGCAACTGCTACTAATACAAAAATATAGAATGTACTTCCGCCTAATCCTAGTAACGCTAAAGCAATGGCTCCGGAAATATAAGATGCAATGATAACCTTTTTAGAACCATATTTTTCACATAAATTACTTAGAGCAAGAATCCCGAGAACAGCTCCGCCTTGAAGCCCAATAAGGAAGACTAAACTTGAATTTAAGCCATAGCCAGCTTCGATCATTAGCTTAGGTAACCAAGTGTTTAATCCGTATACCATTAATAAGGCACAGAAGAATGCTATCCAAAATCCAATAGTACTTAAAGCTCGATTCTCTTTAAACAATCCTGCAACAGGAACCTTTGTTGATGTTGTTTTTACTTCCTCGACTTCATCAGTCATCTTGAATGTTGAATCAGGGCTCACTTTTACCAGAGTTGCAAATAACTGTTCCTTCTTACCAGTCCGGATAAGATAGCTAGTTGACTCTGGTAGTTGCTTCATTAAGAAAGGGATCGTTAGAAGCGGCAAGCCTGCAACAATAAAAACAGATTGCCATCCAAATGCCTCAATCAAAAGAACTCCAACAGTTGGTGCTAGTGCTCCGCCAATGGCAAAGCTAATGAGTGTAGAAGATACTAATTTGATTTTCATTGTTCTAGGAGCATAATCTGATACTAATGCTGCAATATTCGGCATAATACCTCCTAAACCTAATCCCGCTATAAAACGACATATAGAGAAAGTCATTGCTGAGTTTGCAAAACCACACAGTAAGGTGAATAAACTAAATAGCAGTACATTGATGATAATAACTCTTTTTCTCCCAATACGGTCAGCTAATATACCAAATATAATTGCTCCAAACATCATTCCGAAGAGACCGTAGCTTGCTATTGTCCCTGCTTGGACCGAACTTAACCCCCATTCTTCCATTATGATTGGTAAAGCTGTTCCATAGACAGCCAAATCATATCCATCGAACAAAATGATTATAAAACTCCATAAAAATAGACTTAAATGAAAGCGCTTAAATTTACTGTCACCAATAATTCGTTCCGGATTTACTTTTGCCATTACACATCTCCCCTTCTCATTTCTGATTCCAATAATAATCGTCTTGTTAATTATCGAATATTTAGAATTCTAATGATACAGGTAAGCACCTCCTCAATCTTCAATAATAAACCCTATTATAATGGCATGTACTTGGGAATATAAGGTAAAAATTCCTCTATACGCAACATATATTATAAAAATTTAAATAATTTAAAAAATAATTAATTGGACAACAATTTTTACATAGCTATGCCATGGTAAGTATGGGAAAAGATTTAATGATTCGACTCTTCAGCTGAAAGAGAAATCCCTTGTTAAATATTAACCTTGCCATATAATGAGAAAGCTTTTAATTATTTTGGGGCATAATTGGGGCATCGTTGGGGGCAAGATCAGTTGTAATCTTCTGGACAAGAGTCCAAAAAAATGCATCAGGAGTGTAAACCTTCCTAAAACTCAAGACCTTTCTTTTATACCGTTAGGTTTACACTCCCTCTTTATTTTACAAACTTGCATAAAATGGTTTCGGAAAGATGATAGGTGGATTTCCGTGATGATTTCCGTGATGAAATAAATTGGTTTCGATCAACCGAAAGCCAGGCATTCACACATAGAATCTAGAGAAAGTAAATGTTCAAGACGTTTACCCTATTCTCTTTCTATCATACAGGAATCTATCATCAATACCTTTGCCTTTTGGGAAAACACACGAAACGTGTGTCTAACTAGCAGATGCAGTTTAATTTATGAAAAAAGAGTATCATGTGTTGTTCAGCAACTGCGCCCGAACCAAAACTAATTATCAATGTATTTCTCACCTTATTGATTTTTTTATTTATTTGACCCTCTTATATAAACCATTGACCGGATAAGTAAGTCTAGTTACAATTACCATTACGAGAAAATTCTCAAGTTTTCATACTAATATCATTTCTTGCCTTTTCAACCAGTACAGTTATTTTATATTTAATTTATTAGGTTAATCCTAAATGTTCACGGAAGGTATGTTCTTCGTAATTCTTTCTGAAAATACCTCTTTTTTGCATTTCAGGAACAATCAGTTCAACAAAGTCTTCTAAACTACCGGGTAATGTAGGAGGCATAAGATTAAATCCATCAGCCACGCCCGCTTCAAACCAGACTTCCATCTGATCCACAATTTCTCCAGGTGTGCCTATCAGCGTGTGATGTCCACCGCCAGCACTTAGATATCCTAATAATTCTCTTACTGTAGGTCGGGTATCATTTATAATTTCTAGTATCGTTTCGTAACGTCCAACTGGACCAGTAAATTCTTCTACTGTGGGTAATTGAGGTACTTCTTTATCAATTTCCCAATCAGAACAGTCTTGTTGAATAAAGAAACTCAACTTTCTTAAAGCTGTTTCAAGAGGTAATTGCTCATCTAATGCTGTTTTTTTGGCTAAAGCTTCTTCATGAGTATGGCCTACATAGGTTACTAAGCCAGGAAATACTTTAATATGCCTATTGCCGTCTTCGCTTTTTTTAACTTGTTCATCTAATTTTTCGCGAAATTCTTTTGCTTGCTTTAAGTTCCATGACACTGAATAGACTGCATCGGCGTATTTTGCGGCTAACGCAATGCCTTGTTTAGATGCCCCTGCTTGCATTGATACTGGTTTGCCCTGAGGACTTTTTGGCGTAGTGGATGGGCCATACACTTTGAAATAGGTCCCTTCGTGGTTAAAAGGCTGAATGTTTGCCGGATTTATCAATTTTCCTTCTTCTCTATCATGGATAAACTCATTGCTGTCCCAGGAAAGAAATAATTTATTCATTAACGCAGCGAATTCATCTGCCTTCTCATAACGTTTGTCATGGGAAGGTAATTCTTCCATACCATGATTCAACGCCTCAAAATCAGTCATTGACGTAACGAGATTCCAACCAACCCGACCTTTTGTAATATGGTCTAAACTTAATAGCTGCCGTGAAGCTGTAAAAGGATTAGAAAAGGTACTTGAAATGGTTGAAACTAACCCCACATGATCAGTCACTTGTGAGATAGCAGTCAAATTGACTACTGGATCAAACCAAAACGCTGGCATCTCACTAGAATCTTTGCCTTGAAATGATTGATGATCAGCAAAAAATACTGCGTCAAAGTAACCCTTTTCCGCCAGCTGTGCTAAAGATTGGTAATATGAAATGTCTCCGATGTGTTCCACGCTCGATTCAGGCATTAACCAAGCTGCTTGATGGTGTCCACAACCATACAGCAAAACACCTAAGTGTAGTTGTTTTTCTTTCGTTCTAGTCATTTGTTTACACCTCAACATACATCATTATTAATCTCTTTACTCCTTTTTTGGTGAAGAGTTATTCTTGGTAATCTTAGCTACTAGTTCATTGTCAATCCGCCGTCTACTGTAAAGTTTTGCCCTGTAATACCGTCCGCATTTTCCGAAGATAAATAAGCGACCATATTGGCTACATCTTGGGGTGTGGTCACCTTCTTCAATGGTGTTGATTGAGCAATTACGTCGAATACCTCTGGTGTTGTTTCAGCACTGGCGTCCGTCGTTTTTAATAACCCGCCTGAAACTACATTCGCTTTTATCCCATATTGTCCTAATTCAGAAGCGATATTACGTGTGAAACCTATTAATCCAGCTTTAGCTGTCGTATATTCATGGTAAGGCACCACAGGGTTTTGATATAAATTAGTACCTATACTTATAATACTTCCATTTTGCCGTCCAATAAATTGAGGTATGACGCTTTGAACTACATTAAATGCTGCTTTTAAAGTACCATCTAGTTGTTTTTGGTAGTCATCCCAAGTAAGTTCTGTGAAGGCTTTCTGTTTATTTGGATCAAACTTGAAGTCTACTAATGCATTGTTGACAACAACATCTATTTGGCCAAAATATTCTGTTGCTTCTTTTATCAATCTATCTACTTCACTACGATTTGTTACATCAGCCTGAATTGCAACAGCATTCTCTTTACCAATCTCAGAAACGAGCTTCTCCGCAGCATCTTTGCTCTTATAGTAATTGATAACCACTTGAAATCCTTGTTGTGACAATGTCTTTCCAATAGCCGCTCCTAACCCCCTACTACTGCCTGTTACTAATACTGTTCTAGTCATTCTAACAACTCCTATGTTTTTTATTTCATAATCGAGTAGGAGGAGGTGACTAACCTCCGTCCTCTCACACCACCGTACGTACGGACCCGTATAC
>NZ_JBHRSA010000039.1:0-621 GCF_042643145.1 Virgibacillus xinjiangensis | reverse complement strand
TGCGAGAGTAGGACGCTGCCAGGCAACCGGAACCCCGGGAAGTGATCATTCACTTCCCGGGGTTTTTGTGTGTATGGAGTAAAAAATAAAAAAACAGAAGGAGCCTTTCATATACATGATCAATTGCTTGAGAACACCTATATTGACCCAGGGTTTTGAAAAGGTGGGAGCAGAATCTGTTTAATAACATATCATGGATGGAGCAGAGAGGATCAACCACAGACTTTTAACAGAGGAAGAACAGGGTTGGCGAATGTGAAGATCTTCCTGTTGATTTCGTATCTGTTATGAAAGGAAATATAAAGATTTTTCGAAACAAAACCTTTATTAAATTCCTATTGACTTCCTAAGCTGATAGTTGTATTATTGTTTTTGCTGTTGAAAAAACGTTCCTAACGGAGCGGGAAAATAGAATGGATTGCACAACGGACTACTTTCTATCTATTCCTTTTAAATTTTCTTTAGCCTTTAAAAAAACAGTTGACGCTGAATGCGGTATGTGATATATTAATAGAGTCGCCATAAAGAACGGCGAACCGGGAAGAGAAAAGACACAAACAACGAATTAAAAAAGTTGTTGACAAAAACTTCTCGCCATGATATATTAATTAGGTCGCTTCA
>NZ_JBHRSA010000038.1:0-28755 GCF_042643145.1 Virgibacillus xinjiangensis | reverse complement strand
ATACTAATCGATCGAGGACTTAACTACATTCTTTTACGATGTCACGGTATTGCCTCTTATTTAGTCTTGAAGGTATAAATTAATTACATATTAATAAAATTTATCCTTGACTTTTTCTAGCGAATCTATTACAATAGAGTTTGTGACTGACTAAAAAGGTTGCTTGAAAAAAGATCGAATTGTCTGGTGGCGAGAGCGGAAAGGCCACACCTGTTCCCATGCCGAACACAGAAGTTAAGCTTTCCAGCGCCGATGGTAGTTGGGACTTTGTCCCTGCAAGAGTAGGACGCTGCCAGGCAGTAAGATCAAACTGAATATCCCATTTCATAGGACAAGCAAGACCATGTTTGATTCTTCATTAAAACTATTCCACAGTAGCTCAGTGGTAGAGCTATCGGCTGTTAACCGATCGGTCGCAGGTTCGAATCCTGCCTGTGGAGCCATATGGAGAGCTGTCCGAGTGGCCGAAGGAGCACGATTGGAAATCGTGTAGACCGCTACCGCGGTCTCGAGGGTTCGAATCCCTCGCTCTCCGCCACCTTTAATATGGCCCGTTGGTCAAGTGGTTAAGACACCGCCCTTTCACGGCGGTAACACGGGTTCGAATCCCGTACGGGTCACCAACATGGAGGATTAGCTCAGCTGGGAGAGCACCTGCCTTACAAGCAGGGGGTCGCAGGTTCGAGCCCTGCATCCTCCACCATGTAATTCATTATCAATATCGCGGGATGGAGCAGTCTGGTAGCTCGTTGGGCTCATAACCCAGAGGTCGCAGGTTCAAATCCTGCTCCCGCAACCAATCTTTTTTTGATAGTGATACTGCAAAGCACAACTGATGATCCAAAACATTTTAATACGGTCCGGTAGTTCAGTTGGTTAGAATGCCTGCCTGTCACGCAGGAGGTCGCGGGTTCGAGTCCCGTCCGGACCGCCACTTAATTCTATTAAGTGTCCACTTAAAGTTATGGCTCGGTAGCTCAGTCGGTAGAGCAACGGACTGAAAATCCGTGTGTCGGCGGTTCGATTCCGTCCCGAGCCACCACTTTTTCATTTAAACATTCATATATAAGATGGAGGGGTAGCGAAGTGGCTAAACGCGGCGGACTGTAAATCCGCTCCCTCAGGGTTCGGGAGTTCGAATCTCTCCCCCTCCACCATCTTCTTTACAAGTAGGGGTATAGTTTAATGGTAAAACGAAGGTCTCCAAAACCTTTGATGTGGGTTCGATTCCTACTACCCCTGCCATTTCATTTCTATGGCGGTCGTGGCGAAGTGGTTAACGCACCGGATTGTGGCTCCGGCATTCGTGGGTTCGATCCCCACCGGTCGCCCCTTATTGGGCTATAGCCAAGCGGTAAGGCATCGGGTTTTGATCCCGTGTACCCCAGGTTCGAATCCTGGTAGCCCAGCCATAATGCGGAAGTAGTTCAGTGGTAGAACACCACCTTGCCAAGGTGGGGGTCGCGGGTTCGAATCCCGTCTTCCGCTCCACCAATCATTCCATGTGGCGGTATAGCCAAGTGGTAAGGCAGAGGTCTGCAAAACCTTTATCACCGGTTCGAATCCGGTTACCGCCTTGTTCTGCACATATGCCGGTGTGGCGGAATTGGCAGACGCGCACGACTCAAAATCGTGTTCCTTCTGGAGTGTCGGTTCGATCCCGACCACCGGTATCAATAACCATTAAAAAGACTTCAACGATTAGGTTGAGGTCTTTTTTTACGTCTAAAAAATTAAGCATAAAAAAACACGCAAGCTCCTATATCTTACACTTGAATTGATGAGAAACAAAGAAGGATAAGGAATTGCCTTTATAATATCTTTACAAGAAATTATTACCTGGTTCTGAAATGGAAGAGAAAATGAGGCATAACAGATTCATGTCTAGTGCCAAGAAGATGAATGCTTAATCAAAACTTCTAGTGGGTAACCAATTGGGTTGGAAGACCTTATCTAAATAACTTTTATTCAAGGAGGCAACACGACTTTTACTAAGTTACATCTATTGTTTTAAGTTTAGTACACTAATCTTAAACGCTAAGCATTATGAGGTGTAAGTATCTTCTAAAGTGGAAACTGAAGTAATGAGGTGTTTATATGAATCAATCAATAATAGAAAAGTATGTACTAAAAGATAATTACCTAGATATCGCATATAAACGGTATCAAGAGTTCATGCAAACAGATTTATATGATGAAGCATACAAGCAGGAAATACTCTCAGAATTAAACAGCTATATCCAAAACGTTGAGATCAATAAAGATACTATTGTTGAGATTATCAAGAAAATCAAAACGAGTAATCCTCAAGAGGGTAGTTTTGTACATTGGAGTAATACGAGTGACCTTTTGAATTATACGAATTCCAACCCCGAGGAAGTCGCTTACTTGTTACATCATTTGTACCATAATCACTCTGTATCATTGGCAGAGAAAATTAAAAACTTTCGGGATAAAGGAAAGTTATTTAATTCAAAGATCAGCCTAGGGGCTCCTTTATTTGGATATCTTCTAGCGGCATATGATTATAAAAAATTTCCGTTATACAAAGAGGAAGTATTTAAGGATATCAAGCAAGTGTTCGGTATCAACAAGAAACTAGGTCCCGTACATGAAAATTATCAAACTTACTATGACATGTGTCTAGTGGTTTACAAACATCTAGTCAGCCAAGGCAAAGTTATCACGATGCTAGATGTGCAGGACTTTTTCTTTTGTCTAACACAATATGATCAACCAAAAGTTGAAAGTGCTGTGGAGTATATCTACACGCTTGCAAATAAGCTTAATCAATACAAGCAAAATGATCAGGTATTCATTGAAGCTATAAAGGAACTTGACCGAGAAACGCTTAGGAAAACTGGAGAAGCTTATCGCAATGATACTAAAGTGAATAAAATAAGATTCAAAATGATTGATCAATATCTGGAAACAGATGAACTGGATGTAGCACAGTTAGAAAAAATAAAAGAGCAAGTAAATGAGGAGAACGAGAGAAATATCTTACAGGCTTGGACTAACTTTACGATCTTGTTCCAGGTTTTTTATAACTCAGTAAAAGAAAAAGTAAACCAGGAATTGAAAACCGTTCATCAAGCTATTCAAAAAATGGAGGGTATCGAAGACTTAGACTTAGAAGAAAATAAGGTATTAAATGGGTTTAATTGGAATCATAATTTTGGTGGAACGGAAAGTTGGCTAGCTGTCTATCCTGCCAACAAGGTGACGCATAAAGATGCCGCGCAGTTATTTGTTCTTTTTGATGAAAATGGAGTGCGATATGGACTAGTTTATGGAACAAACCATCCAAAGCGAGGACAAGAAAATTTAGAGTCAATAACAGACATAGAAAAAATTAACTACGAAAAAATAAAACAAAAGTTTGAGGAAGTGTTGCCCGCTTTTATCGAAGAAAATGATCTTAATTCGAACCTAGATGTAGAAGGAATGGTTAGAGAGGATAACAAATCCACACAATTTTCAACTCCGGCGCAGCCTGTCATAAAGGAATCTGAGGAAAAAAGGTACTTCTGGTTAACGTCTAACCCATCGATTTGGAGTGTAAGTGAAATAAAAGAAGGTGGTGCGGTGAATTATACGGCTTACAACGAGAAAGGGAACAAACGGAGAGTCTTTTCGGCTTTTGAGAATGCGCAGCCTGGTGATAAGATCCTTTTTTATGAATCTACTCCTAGAAAAGAAATTGTCGCACAGGGCGAAGTGACAGAAAGTTTACATGTTGTCGAGGATGATGAGGATAAAGAACCAATCCAAGGTGTATCCTTCCGGTTTGTAGAGGACATCACACCAATAAGTTGGGAAGTCATTGCTGAAGTTGAGGAATTGCAACAGAGTTCTCCAATAAGAAATGGCGCACAGGGAAGCCTTTTTGAATTGACCAAGGCAGAATTTGAAACAATTTTATCACTGGAACCAACACAAGTTGCGAATGCTGATGTAGAGATTCCGACCATCTCTTTTGATAAGGAACCATCTATTCACAATTTGCACTTTGAAGAAGAGGAACGGTTACTAAGACAAGTGAAGACAGCATTACAAAATGAAAAGCATATTATCTTTATTGGACCGCCAGGAACAGGGAAGTCGAAGTTAGCAAAAGAGATATGCACATCCTTTGATGCATCATACAAAATGGCAACCGCGACGTCTGATTGGTCAACCTATGAAACAATAGGAGGATACAGACCAAAGAGTGACGGGACATTGACTTTCCATCCAGGATTGTTTCTTGATTGTTTCAAGGATCACAATACAAATAGGCCAGCCAACAAGTGGCTAATTATTGATGAAATGAACCGAGCCGATATAGATAAAGCCTTTGGTTCACTGTTTTCTGCATTGACTGGAGATACTATTACATTGAACTTTCAATCGGAAAGTGGCCAATCGTTCTTACTTCGTCCTCAAGGAGAAGATAAACACGTGGTTCTTAACGATTATGAATATGTTATCCCGAATGATTGGCGCTTAATCGGGACCATGAATACTTTGGATAAAGCTTCTCTCTATGAAATGAGTTATGCGTTCATGAGAAGGTTTGCCTTTATTCCAGTTGGTGTCCCTAAACAGATTGATTCATTGCTTGTACAATCATTTTTGTATAAATGGAATATAACTGATTACAGATATACAGAGGAGTTAGCTTTTGTGTGGCAGCAAATAAATGGATACAGACAAATCGGTCCAGCAATTGTCGAGGATATTGCGAAGTACACAGCTGTAGAGGCAGATTTTACTTCAGCAATTATTCTTTATGTTCTGCCGCAGTTTGAAGGGTTATTAGATCATGACATTATAGAGTTTATTGAGAGAGTAAGCCAATTACCTGAGATTGATGTGGATCTTCTAAGACAATTTGCTCAAGACTTTTTCCATATGAAGGGATAATCGATGAAACGAAGTGCAGAGCAATTAATTGAAGAAATCAGCGGTTTTTTAGTCGTCTATCTGAAATCGGGGGAAATTGGCCTCAATTCATTTATTAAGAAGACCGAACTACACATCTCTCAACTAGAGCAGCTCCTACAGATTCATTTTTTACTAAAAGATGAAGTGAAAGAATTTGTTCGTGACTTACCAATTCTAATTAGAAAATTTAAAACGTCGACCAAAGTAAAACAAGATACGTATCATGGTCAGATTAGAGGGCAAATTGACTGGCCAAAAACCATCAATGATAGATTAAGAATGAATGCCAAGAATAAAACCATTTTTTCAGTAAATGAACGGAATCGAGCGTATGCTATTAAAGAAAATCTTGTCCTACTAGAGGCGATACAGACGTTGCATACTATTCTTTATAGAACAATAGACAGCGAATACTATAAGAGATACAGCTGGTTTAAGGAATGGGAAACGCTAAAGCCTATCGTGAATCATATACTATACAAGAATATCTACTTGTCCCGTGTTCGTACAGAACAGAAGCATGTAACGGACCGGATGATTTTAGATACATTAAAACACCGCAATCCATTATATCGATCAGCTGCAACTATTTTGCATCAATATCGTAAGCTTTTATCCGGTGATATCAACCAGCAAGAGGTACAACGACTCTTGCGAGAGACCTTTGTGTATCCTCAGGAGGAAGATGTTCTGTTTGAGCTGTATTGGGTTGTCCAACTGATTGAGCAAAATGGAAAAGACGCAGAGCTGCAATTAATGGATGGCCAGAACAACTTGGTTGCTCAATGGCAGGATGATACCTATTTGTATAAAGTGTACCATGATTCCACAGGTTCAGAGAATATTGGTTTCCATGTAACTACTGATGAGGTAAGAGAATATGGTCACCCATTTATTAATCGTAAATTAAGTTCGATGGCGGAAGCTCAGAGCCTAGCTAGTGAACTATTTGGTAATGGGTTTGTCACATCTACTTACTGGAGTGGCCGACCAGATTTGTTGGTTGAAATATACGAAAAGGAAACAAATAAATTGAAGAGGGTCGTCATTGGAGAGGTTAAGCATACGACTAGAGTAGAATATGCGGTTACTGGATTACGTGAGTTAGTTGACTATATGAAGTTGATTAAGGATAGAGATGGAGAATATCTCGATACAAACGATGAAGTTGAAATTGTGGGAATGGTGTTTACTGATAGGATAGATGGAAGAGAAAGGAATGGGCAAGATCTAGTGATAGGACATGTTTCTAAGAATAGTGTTAGGCATATTAGTTTTTAGGCGCTCAGCTGGCTAAGGAGTCTATCTTCACGAAGAAATGGTATACTGTTATAGTTAAGTTAGCAAAATGGTATACCAACCTGATCTTGTAACTTTATGGTATAATACTCATTTACTACAATTTGATAAAAAGCACTAAACCATGGTATAAGTATAAAGGAAGCAGAAGCATTTCTGCTTTTTATTTTTGGGATATGACAGGATTCGTCCTGTGGCACCATCATGAAAGGAATGGAGTTTGGTATGACTGATAATTTTTGGCGTGATTTACCACGGCCGTTTTTTATATTGGCACCAATGGAAGATGTGACGAATGTTGTGTTCCGTCATGTCGTGAGTGAGGCAGCTAGACCTGATGTGTTTTTTACGGAGTTTACAAACTCAGAGAGCTATTGCCATCCGGAAGGGGTCCATAGTGTGCGGGGGCGTTTGACGTTTACCGAGGACGAGCAGCCGATGGTAGCTCATATCTGGGGGGATAAGCCTGAATACTTCCGGGACATGAGTATCGGGATGGCGAAGGAAGGCTTTCGCGGGATTGATATCAATATGGGTTGTCCTGCACCGAATGTGGCACCGAAAGGGAAGGGATGCGGCCTGATCCGTCGTCCGGATGTTGCTGCAGAGCTGATCCAAGCAGCGAAGGCAGGTGGATTGCCTGTCAGTGTGAAGACAAGGCTCGGGTACACGTATGTAGATGAGTGGCGTGAGTGGCTTAAACACTTATTGGAGCAAGATATCGTCAATCTTTCCATCCATCTGCGTACAAAGAAGGAAATGAGTAATGTGGATGCCCATTGGGAATTGATCCCGGAGATCAAGAAGCTTCGTGATGAGGTGGCGCCAGATACATTGCTAACCATCAATGGGGATATTCCTGACCGCCAGACTGGCCTGGAACTCGTTGAGAAATACGGGGTGGATGGAGTCATGATTGGGCGCGGCATTTTTAAAAATCCTTTTGCCTTCGAAAAGGAGCCGAGAGAGCATAGCAGTGAGGAACTGCTTGATCTATTGAAGCTGCAGCTTGACCTCCACGATAAATATTCTACAGAATTCGAGCCACGTCCATTCAAACCACTGCGCCGTTTCTTCAAGATTTATGTCCGAGGGTTCCGAGGTGCGAGTGAATTAAGGAATCAATTGATGGAGACAGAGTCGACAGATGAAGTGCGTGCATTGCTGGACAGCTTTAAAGAAAAGAATGCAGAAGACAGTTTAGTATAGATATTGCAGCTGACTGCCGCTGTGCATGATAACAGCTCGGCGGAGTATTGGAGCGGTAGTTGCAGTGCCGCTTACTAGTTAAATAGGAAACACTCCGTACAAATAAATATCTTCCATAAAGAAGGGTCAGTTTCTCATGCCAAAAGTGTGGGGGACTGACCCTTTGCTATTTTGGGGATCTCACATAGTCGGCTAACTGCTGTGTTCTTTTAGACTACCCGTTGCTTGCCTCACATTCTTGATCAATACCTTCTCCGTATTGAATGTAGCTATTTTGACAACTTGCTCCGCCATATAACATTTAGATTGCTGGAAGTCATCTTTGATCCAATCGGTGATCAATCCGATAATTCCATTGACACGGTAACGATAAAAGAGCTTCAGGTCAATGTCATCTGGTACGTCGTTCGATGTGAAATCAATGTCCTCTTTGAAATGCTTTTCCATGGAGGAAACCATCTCCTCATGAAAATTGATGGGTACCTTTGGACTCAGCATGGTCTGATAAAAGTCTTTATTATGAAGGAAATGCTCAAACAGGCTGATCGTGGATAACTCCATGATGCTTATTTCATTTTCCAGATGTTGATAGGACTGTCGAAAAGCATTGCGCAGTTCTTTCAGCATTTCCTCTACCATTTCATGAAGCAGATCCTCTTTTTGTTCATAATGAATATAGAATGTCCCCCGGTTGTAATCTGCTTCCCTCACTAATTCCGTAATCGTGATGTCTTCCAATCTCTTTTCCTTCAGTAATGCCAATAATGTACGTTGGAATTCCTTTTTGGTTCGCTTCACCCGTTTATCCATCGTTTTTTTCATTTAGATACCTCTTTTATAAGATTTTAGCGTTCCTGAACACATTAGAAGAAATTGTTTAGTTATAGACATTTCCACTGAAATTAATGATTGAAAGCGTTATACCATCCACTTATAATAAGGGTGCATTACTATTTTACTAAAAATTGTGTATTTTTAAAACATAAAGGAGGAAGCTTTTATGTCAACTCTAGTAGCTTTGAATCAGAAAGCAGCTGCATTTACGTCCAAGCCATTAAAAATGGTCATTGGTGGAAAATGGGTGGATGCACTTTCTGGCAAACGGACGGAGATCAGAAATCCAGCAGATGGGACGGTTATCACGACTGCAGCTGAAGCGGATAAAGAAGATGTAGATGCAGCTGTCCGAGCAGCACGAAAAGCATTTGAAGAGGGTCCTTGGTCCAGAATGAAACCGAATGAGAGAGCGAAGCTGATGTTGAAATTGGCGGACCTGATTGAAGCAAACGGTGAAGAATTGGCTCATCTGGATACATTGGATTATGGTCAGCCATTGTCTACTACCTTAGGGTTTGCCGGTGCTGCTGCTGATAACTTCCGCTACTATGCAGGCTGGGCAACAAAGCTTACTGGAGAAACACATACATCTTCCATTCCTGGCGAAGTTTTCAACTATACAAGAAGGGAACCGCTTGGGGTTTGTGCAGGAATTGTTCCTTGGAATGCACCGCTCATGAATGCCGTCATGAAAATCACTGCTCCACTGGCAGTAGGGAATACGGTCATTATTAAACCTTCGGAGGAGACGCCGATCAGTCTATTGCGTTTAGCAGAGCTTGTACAAGAGGCTGGATTCCCGGACGGTGTGGTGAACATCGTCACCGGTCATGGCTCCACTGCAGGTGATGCACTTGCTTCCCATCCGGATGTAGACAAGGTTGCTTTCACTGGCTCCACAGCAGTTGGAAAGAAAATCATCCAAAACAGCGCGGTCAACATTAAGAAGGTGACGTTGGAGCTCGGTGGAAAATCCGCTCACGTCATTTTTGCGGATGCGGATTATGAGCAGGCACTTCAAAACGCCTCCAATGCGGTGTTCTGGAATTCTGGACAAGTTTGCTTTGCCGGTTCCCGACTGTTTATCGAAAGAAAGATCTATGACAATTTCTTAAGTGATTTAGCAGAGTACTCCAAGAACTATAAGGTAGGAAATGGTTTAGATGAATCATCGGTTATTGGGCCTTTGATTTCAGCTAAGCAGAAGAAGCGTGTGCTGAATTACTTGGATATCGGACAAAGAGAGGGAGCAGAGATGTTGATCGGTGGGGAGGCAACGGAAGCTGATCTGCGGGATGGCTACTTCGTTAAGCCGACCGTTATGGCGAATGTGAATAATGATATGACCATCGCCCAGGAGGAAATCTTCGGTCCTGTCGTTTCCGCCATTCCATTTGATGGAGAGGATGAAGTGATTCGTCTTGCCAATCAAACGGAGTATGGACTGGGTGGTGGCATCTGTACAACCAATCTGAAGAAGGCGCATAAAGTGGCCCATGGCATGAACACGGGCAATGTGTGGGTCAATACGTACAACATCACCGAACCGAATTCCCCATTTGGCGGTTATAAGCAAAGCGGATTAGGCAGAGAAAATGGAATGGCTTCCATTGATGCTTATACAGAAGTGAAGAATATCTGGATCGATTTAAACTAGGGTCGGTGTTTTTAGTAAGTAAAAGATTTGATGAGGTAAGAAGGCGGATGCTGGTCTTCTTACCTTATCTATCTATCAATTTTATTGTCCGATTGAATTGCGGAGGTGCATCTTTTGTACAAAGGCTTGGAAACCTTTCGTGCCATAGTCGAATATCGAGCAGCACAACAACCACAAGAGCGTTTCATTCAATTTGAACAGGAAAGCCTGACCTATCAGGAATGGAACGATAATGGAAATAAAGCGGCAAATGCAGCGCAGCGTTTAGGTCTCCGTAAAGGGGACACCTTTGCCGTGATGCTTCCGAATGGCCCGGAATTCCTCTCCATCTGGCTTGGCCTAGCAAAACTGGGTGTGATCGAGGTCCCGATCAATACGGCTCTCAAGGGTGATTCATTGGAATACATCCTCAATAAAGCAGAGTGTAAAGCCATTGTGGTTTCAAGCGAGTGGATCGAGCGGATCATCGCTTGGAAGGATGAATTGATTCACTTGGAACATATCATTGTGGTTGGGGAAAATGTCGCAAAAACATCCCATGCTTTCCATTGGCATTCCTTTGACGGGTTGCTAAAGCAGGAAGACAGTACCTTGCCAGTTGAAGCGGATATTCAGCCAGATGATCCTTCTGTCATTCTTTTCACATCAGGTACAACCGGTCCATCCAAAGGGGTGGTGCTCAGCCATCGGGCGAACTTCAGTGTGGCTAAGACGGCCTGTGGTCTAATGAATTATGGGGAGGACGACCGTCTATTCACCGTTTTCCCGTTATTTCATGTGAATGCACGCTATACGACGGTATTAGTTGCCTTGCTGATGGATTGTGATGTCGTGATGCATAACCGTTTTTCGGCCTCCAGATTCTGGGACATCTGCCGTCGCGAAAACATAACGGCCTTTAATTTTATGGGATCGATGCTGACAATTTTAATGAAACAGCCGGAGCGACCGGATGATGCTGAGAACCCTGTCAAAAAGGCATTCGGGGCGCCGACACCAACTGAAATCTATCCTGATTTCCAAGAAAGATTCGGCATCGAAATCTCCGAAGTGTATGGCTCAACGGAACTTGGAACCGTTGCAACAAACCCTGCAGCAATGTTCCGAAAAGGTGCGTGTGGCCAAATTGTATCTATCTACGAGTGTGAAATTCACGATGAAGCTGGCTTCCCTTGCCCAGTTGGCCAAAGCGGGGAAATAGTGGTCCGACCGAAACAGCCGGGTATCATGTTTACTGAATACTATGGAAATCCAGAAGCCACTGTCCAGTCCTGGCAGGATCTATGGTTCCATACAGGGGATACAGGTCGGATGGATGAAGCTGGCTATCTCTACTTTGTGGACAGGAAGAAGGATGTCATTCGCAGAAAGGGAGAAAACATTTCTTCCTATGAGGTGGAACGGGTGATCAATGACCATCCGAACATCTATGAATCTGCCATCATTGGTGTTCCATCAGAGCTGGCGGAGGAAGAAGTGCTGGCCGTCATTGTCTTGAAAGCGGGAGAAGAGCTGGAGCATGAAGAGCTTCTCGATTTCTGCCAAAAGCGGATGGCTCATTTTGCCGTACCACGTTATATACGGTTTGTGGAGAAACTGCCCCGAAACACATCCCAACGAGTAGAAAAATATAAGCTTCGGAACGAGGGAGTGACAGAGGATACGTGGGACCGGGAGTTGGTTGGCTATAAAGTACAGCGTACATGATATTTCGTAGGGGAGATGAGTATGTATAACGGTACAGAAACCTTTGGTGCAATCGTTGCATTCCGTGCCAAAGAGAAACCGGATCAACGTTTTATACGATTCGAAACGAGCGACATGACCTATCGGGAATTTCATTCAGGCGGAAATAAGGTGGCTCATGCCATGTCTTCTTTGGGTCTATCGAAAGGGGACAGATGTGCGGTCATGCTTCCGAATGGGCCGGAGTTTCTGAAGACCTGGTTAGGACTGACAAGGGTTGGTGTCGTTGAAGTTCCCGTTAATACCGGGCTTCGTGGAGACCTTTTCGCCTATATATTGAATCAAGCCAAATGCAAGGCAATTGTGATTGATCAGGAATGGGCAGGACGCCTCGAGGACATTCATAACGAATTGCATTATTTGGAGCATGTCATTGTGGTGGGGGAAGATCATCCAACTCCATTTACAGACGGAATGGTTTACTCCTTTGAAGAGATGCTGGAGGAAGCGAGTGACGGGGACGTGGATATACCGGTTAAACCGACAGATTTATCGCTGATTCTGTTCACCTCTGGCACCACTGGCCCGTCAAAAGGAGTAATGCTAAGCCATCGAGCTAATTTTGCTTTATCCCACTCCTGTTGTGACCTGATGGATTATGGTCCGCGAGATCGGCTGTTCACTATGTTCCCTCTCTATCATGTAAATGCCAGATATGCGACGATCCTTGCGGCATTGATTGCAGGAAGTGATGTCGTGATGCATAAACGTTTTACTGCATCAGGATTCTGGGATATTTGCAAAAGGGAACAAATCACCACCTTCACCTATATGGGGTCGATGCTGACGATCCTGTTGAAGCAGCCGGAACTCTCCGGTGATGCAGACAATCCAGTCCGGCAGATTCAAGGTGCCCCTTGTCCATCTGAAATCTATGATGAATTCCAAGACCGTTTCAATATAAAAATAACAGAGGCTTACGGTTCAACAGAAATTGGTTTAGCCATGGTGAATCGGGCAGAAACGTTTCGAAAAGGATCATGCGGAAGAAAACTGCCAATCTATGAAGTGGAAATTCATGATGATGACGGGAATCCATGTCCACCTAACACTGCTGGGGAGATTGTCGTGCGTCCGAAAGAACCGTCTGTCCTGTTTTCTGGGTATTATGGGATGCCAGAAGCAACGGTAAAGGCCTGGAAAAATCTATGGTTTCATACAGGGGACCGGGGCCGGATGGATGAGGATGGGTATTTTTATTTTGTCGACCGGCAGAAGGATGTTGTCAGACGGAGAGGGGAGAATATATCCTCCTTTGAAGTAGAGAGTGTGATCAATAAACATCCCGCTGTCCATGGCTCAGCAGTTATTGGTGTTCCCTCTGAATTATCCGAGGAAGAGGTATTGGCGGTTGTCCAAGCAAAGGATGACACGAAATTGTCGTCCAGAGAATTGCTGGATTTTTGCCAGAGACGGCTCCCGCATTTTGCAGTGCCACGGTATGTACGGTTTGTGGAGGAATTTCCAAGAACCCCTTCACAACGAATTGAAAAGTACAAGCTTCGTAAACAAGGGATAACCGAAGATACATGGGATCGGGAAGCTGCCGGTTATACGGTCCAGCGGTGACGGAGGAAAATAGAATAATCGTTCAGGGAAGGGGGTATTGCTTGGAAACATTACGAGGGAAGGCGGCAATTGTCGGTGCAGCAGATTCGGAGGTAGGCGTTGTCCCCCATATGTCCGCTACACAGCTTTGGGTGGACGCAGCGTTAAAGGCGATGGACGATGCGGGTGTAACCAAAGAGGAGATTGATGGAATAATAACCTGCGATTCATGGGCGGAGCCTTTTCTCTATCATTCCGAGGCGATGGCGGAGTACTTACAAATTGATCCGAAGTATTGCTTAAGTGTGGGGACGGGAGGAGGAACAACATTTTCTCTGCTCCACCATGCTGCTTCTGCAATTGCCACAGGAATGTGTGAGACAGTGCTCATTTCGATGGCAGATAGCCTCAGGAGTGGGATATCCAAGGAAAAAGCCATGAACACCCAGGCTTCTACTGGCCACCCGCAGTTTGAATCCCCTTATGGTCCGTCTGTTCCTTCATTATACGCTCTGATTGGCAGGGCGCATATGGCCGAGTTCGGGACAACTTCCGAGCAATATGCGGCGATTGCGGTGGCAGCTAGAAAACATGCGAACTTGAATCCAACAGCACAGAAGCGTGAGCTGATCACAGTGGAAGATGTGGTGCATTCACGTATGATCGCTGAACCGCTTCATCTATTCGATTGTTCTCTCATATCGGATGGAGGGTCAGCGGTAATCCTGACATCAGCGGAGAAGGCGAAAAGCATGTCACGACAACCTGTCTATTTATTGGGGGTCGGAGAAGGGCATCGGCATGAACATATTAGCCAAGCCCAAAGCCTGACAACGTCAGCAGCGAAGGATTCGGGACAGCGTGCGTACGATATGGCAGGCCTCGGACCAAGGGATATTGATGTTGCTGAGCTGTATGATTGTTTCACACCAACCGTTCTCATTGAATTGGAGGATCTAGGCTTTTGTGAAAAGGGGGAGGGTGGTGCCTTTGCAGAAAGTGGGGCCATTGAACTTGGCGGTTCTCTGCCCATCAATACGCATGGAGGGTTGCTTTCCCATTGTCATCCAGGCAATCCTGGTTCCATGTTCCATCTGACAGAGGCGGTGACACAATTGAGACGTGAAGCAGATGAAAGGCAGGTAGCCGGTGCGAATGTAGCGCTTGTCCATGGACAGGGTGGCATCATGTCCAGTCATACCACACTTATTTTAGGCAGGGAGGTTTAGGTATGGAAGAACATATCGGCAAAAACTTCCCACAGCCCACGGTGGAAACAGAAGTCTATTGGCAAGGCTGCCGGCATCACGAGTTGCTCATCCAACAGTGCAGGGAATGCGGCCATCATCAATTTTATCCACGGATTATGTGTACGGAGTGTATGTCGAGGGATGTGGAGTGGGTGAAGGCTTCTGGCATGGGAAAGGTAAAGACTTACACCATCATGCACCAAGCCATTTCAGCGGCATATGCCAAAGACATACCGTATGTGGTGGCCATTATTGAATTGGATGAAGGCCCGACGATGATGAGCAATGTCATAGGCTGCAGGCCGGATGACGTCAAGGTCGGCCAGGAGGTAAAGGTCGCCTTCGAGGATTGGTCCGATGAAATAACCATTCCGAAATTCAGACCGATGGAATCTGACTGACTTTATGTGATGAGCAAGTTTACTATTCATCTGGTGGTGTTCCATTTTTTTCATATAAGCAATCCCATTAACTTTTTGAGGGGGAATAGGTATGAAAGCCTTAGTATTTACAGAGTTCAATAAAAAGTTGGAGATTCAGGACGTGCCAGAGCCGAGCTTGACAGAAGATGGTGTCATTGTGCGAGTAAAGGCCAACGGAATTTGTAGAAGCGACTATCACTTTGTGAAAGGTGATTTGGGATGGATCGGCATGAACTTGGATCTGCCACATGTGCTGGGACATGAATTTTCAGGGGTAGTGGAGCAAGTGGGCAGCAATGTGACGAAATTCAAAAAAGGCGATCGTGTCGTCGTTCCCCATGCCCATGGAGAGGGCACATGTGAATACTGTATGACAGGTCATTCGAATATTTGTGATCACGGCAGCATTGTTGGTGTCACTTACTGGGGCGGCTACGGAGAGTATGTTCATGTTCCGGATGCAGACCGCAATGCGGTGATTCTGCCTGATTCGATTTCGTTTGAAGCGGGTGGTGCATTAGGCTGCCGCTTCATGACCGCATTCCATGGATTGATCGATCAAGCAAGATTGCAACCAGGAGAATGGGTTGCTGTCCATGGTTGTGGAGGTCTGGGCTTATGTGTGACACATGTAGCCAGTGCGATGGGTGCTCGTGTCATTTCTGTCGATATAAATGATGAATCCCTCAAGCTTGCCAAAGAATTTGGTGCGGAAGTTACGATAAATGGAAGTAAAGAGGATGCAGTCCAAAAGATCATGGACATTACGGATGGTGGAACGCATGTGGCAGTGGATGCACTGGGCGCGGCAATTACTTGCCAAAACTCGGTGAACAGTCTGCGTAAGCGGGGAAGACATCTGCAACTGGGGATGACATCAGCTGATGAACAAGGTAAAGTGGATTTGCCAGTGGATCTGATGGTGGTAAAGGAGCTGGAATTCATCGGTTCATCCAATATGCCCGTTTCCAGGTTCCCAGCCATGCTCAACATGATTGAAAGTGGCGTCTTGCAGCCGGAAAAAATGATTACGAGAAAAGTGAATCTGGAGCAAGCTGCCGATATTCTTGAGGAAATGGGCGAATTCAATGCACCGGGAATAAGTGTGGTCAACCAGTGGTAAGGACGTTTGGTCTTGTTGGTCCGGCCTTTTGAGAAGGTGTTTTTGAGAGGGCATGTTGGTTGCTAATTGGCCGAATTCTATCAGACAGGGTTTTAAAAGAGTGGGGCGGTACATTCCCGCTCTTTTTTGTTTTGCAAAATCATATTTTCTCAAAAAGTGCTACGGTGATGGTAAAATGTGGATATAAGGTAAAGTGCAACTTTGCATAGTAAGCGAGGGATTGTAATGATTGTTTATAATGAGAAGTCGTCCGATTTTATCGATCATATCTACGAGAACAAAATAGGGTACGTGCTTAAAGAAAATGTTTATAAGAAAATGAACAAGGTAGTTTCAGAGGGAGAATTCCGATCATGGGAAAATTCGTTGCCGGAGATGGCCAAGGTAGTAAGGGATTCCGATATTGAGAAAGATACACATATCCTATTAGAATACAAACTTCCTTCCACGGAAAAGAGAATTGATTTTATCATTGCTGGCCGGGATAAAAAAGGCAAGAAAAATGCAATGATCATTGAACTGAAACAATGGCAAAAAGCTGACATGGCAGAAGGAAGCGGGATTGTCAGAACCTTTCTGGGTGGGAGAGAACGGGAAACTGTACACCCCTCTTATCAAGCAACCTCCTACAAACGGTTTCTCATGAACTTCAATGAATCTTTGTATACAGACCTATCGATTCAGTTGAATTCCTGTGCCTATTTGCACAACTATATAGCGAATAGAAGTAACGAGCCTTTATTAAATCCGAAATACAACGAGTTTATTGGGGATTCACCAATTTATTTCCAGTTTGGGGATAGGGAGCTCGCAAAGAAAATAAATCATCTTGTTTCGGAAGGAAACGGTGCTGAGATTGCTGAGGCAATCGAACATGGAAGAATCCGGCCATCTAAGAAGCTTGTTGAAACAGTTGGTTCTTTGATTGAAGGCAACGAAGAATTTGTCCTATTGGATGAGCAAAAGGTTGCGTATGAAAAAGTACGGAGTATCTATAACCAGGCACAGACAAAGACAGATCAAAAGCAAGTCATCATCATTAAAGGCGGGCCTGGGACAGGCAAGTCAGTTATCGGCTTGAACCTGATCAGTGCTTTTTTGAAATCAGATGCCTATGTAGAATATATTACGCCGAATCAGGCATTCAGAGAGATACTGAGAAAGAAGGTAGTCGGTAATTCAAATCATATGGAGGTCAGGAATCTATTCAAAGGTTCTGCATCCTATGTAGATACACCTGAGGAATATTTCGAAGTGCTTATCTGTGATGAAGCACATCGTCTTAAAGAACAGGGACATATGAAGAAAAAGATTCCTGGGGAGAACCAAGCAACACAAATCATAAGGTCCTCCAAAGTCAGTGTTTTCTTTGTAGACGATCAGCAGGTTATTTCTAAGAAGGATATAGGGACGGTTAAATTAATTGAAGAAGAGGCTGAGAAGCAAGGTGCTGAAATACATACGGTCGAACTCGAATCACAATATCGCTGTTCGGGGTCAGGGAACTATATCCAGTGGTTGGACAGCTTATTAGGATTTAGTGATGAACATGTAGAGTTAGAAGGCGATTTTGACTTTAATATAGTACCTGATCCGCATCAATTGATTGAAGAAATCGTCGACAAAAGAAATGGCAGGCTGCTTGCCGGATATGCTTGGCAGTGGAATAAGAAACCCGTGAATGGGGAGCTGCCCAAGGATGTCGTCATTGAAGAGCATGACTTCGAGTTGCCCTGGAATGATCCGAATCGTATTGATTGGGCGATTCACCCTGATTGTGCGAACCAAGTAGGATGCATTCACACTGTCCAGGGATTGGAAATGGACTATGTTGGGGTCATTATAGGAAAGGATCTGGGCTATGATCCAGAAACAGACTCGCTGGTGGTTAGAAGAGATGAGTTCAGGGATAGAGGAGCGCGACCGGCCAAACCAAAGAAAGGCCAAAGCGATCCCCTTTACGACCTTGTGCGGAATACTTATAGGACGCTTATGACAAGAGGCATGAAGGGATGTTATGTCTATTGTTGTGATGAAGATCTGGCTGCATATATAAAGAAGCGGATGGAAAACTAAGCGATTTTTAAATATAGAAACCACCAAAAAGTAAGAACTTCCCGGTTCTTACTTTTTTTACGCCCCAAAGACCAACCCCACCACCATTCTACCTATGATTCATCTATACGCAGGCTAAAACTACCATATTTTTACAATAACTTCATGTATGCTTACTATTTTCTTAATATTCTTTCCCTATACTGGAACTAGTTTCAAATATAGATTGGGGAGAGGAAGGTTACGTTGAGAAAAGTCTTGTTATGGTTGATGGTCAGTCTTTTTGTGGTCGTGTTGGCAGCTTGCGGGGATAATGCAGAGGAAAGCAGTTCAGAAGGGGAAGAAACTTCTGGGGCGGGAGCGGATAATTCCGAGTCGGAAGAAGTGGCGGAGAATGAAACCATCGATACCCTTTCTGTCGGTTTCGTACCTTCTAGGGATCCGGAGGAAATCATTACGGCGACAGAGCCTTTGAAAGATCTATTGAAAGAGGAAATGTCTTCCCAGGGGTATGACATAGGGGAAGTTGATATCACGGTCGGTACGAATTATGAAGCGGTTGGGGAGGCTCTTTCTGCTGGGACGACCGATGTCGGGTTGATTCCGGGTGGTACATATGTGTTGTATGACGATGGCGCAGAGGTTGTTTTGACAGCGACGCGTGCCGGTTTGAGTGTGGATTCGGATGATCCGAAAGTGTGGAATGAGAATGAGCCGATTGAAGCATCTGATGAGCAGGCGACAAGCTATCGTGCGTTGGTGATTGCCGGTCCGTCGGAAAAAGGGCAAGAATTGGCGGAGAAGGTGAACAATGGAAAGGAATTGACGTTTGAAGATCTTAACAGTGCATCCTGGGCTGTGATGTCTTCTTCTTCACCGGCAGGATACATCTATCCGGCTTTATGGCTGGATGAAAACTATGGCAAGACGATCACCGATCTCGAGAATGTGGTCCAGTCCGACTCCTATGGAAGTGCCTTTGCACGGCTTGCTTCCGGCCAGATTGATGTCATGGTGACGTATGCGGATGCTAGGCGTGACAATGTAGACAAGTGGCAAAGTGAGTTCGATGGAGAAGGAACCATCTGGGAGGATACGGATGTGATTGGTGTGACACCAGGCATCTATAACGACACCATCAGTGTCAGCAAGAATTCGGATATCATGGATGAGGATCTGAAATCGGCGATCCAGCAGGCATTCATGGATATCGGCGAGACAGAGGAAGGGAAAGAAGTCATTTCCATCTACAATCATGAGGGATATCAGGAAGCGGAAGCCTCTGATTATGATAACGAAAGAGAAGCACAAGAAATGGTGAAGAGCTTGAACTGAACGATAGCAAGATGAAGCTTTAAGTCAATGAGAGCATCGCCGGTCGATGTTCTCATTTTCATAGAATGGAGAATGAACGATGATCGAATTTATCAATGTGGGAAAAACCTATCCGAATAACGTCCGGGCACTGGATAATATCAACTTGAAAATCGAGAAAGGGGAATTCGTGGCGATCATCGGCCTTTCGGGTGCCGGCAAATCCACGCTGATCCGATGCATTAATCGTATGCATGACATATCAGAAGGTGAACTCATCGTGGATGGGGTGAAGGTGGATGCGTTGAAGGGGAAGGAGATCCGTACATTCCGGCAGCGGATCGGGATGATTTTCCAATCCTTCAACCTTGTCACCCGGATATCTGTCTTGAAAAATGTGCTGGTATCCTTCGTGCCGGAGCTTCCTTTTTGGCGGAAGGTGACAGGAATCTTTTCCAAAGACCAAAAGATCAGAGCACTGACTGCTTTGGACAAGGTCGGTATTCTCGACAAGGCCTATGTCCGTGTCGACCAGTTGTCAGGCGGGCAGCAGCAGCGGGTGGCTCTTGCCCGAACGTTGGCACAACAGCCGGATATCATTCTTGCGGATGAACCGATCGCCTCTCTGGACCCGGTGACAGCGAGGCAGGTGATGGATGACTTCACGAGGATCAACCGGGAGACGGATATGTCCATCATCCTCAATATCCACCATGTCGAGATGGCTCTTGAATATGCGGAGCGGATTATCGGTGTGAGGGAAGGACGTGTCGTCTATGACGGGAAAGCAGAAGACGTGAACCAGGACGTCCTCGATTTCATCTATAACGGGAAGACAGGAAGTCCCGAACCGGACGGCAGGGAGGAGAAATACTATGTATGATCGGGTGTTACCTCCTCGTGAGATTTCCCTTCCGAACGGAAAGACGGTTCAGGAGAAACGGTCACGGACACCGCTGATCCTGTTGCTCGTCGTCCTTGCGACTATCGTCTCTGTCCGGTTCACCGGCTTCGATATGGGGGTGCTGCTTGCGAGGTGGAACGAATTCTTTGTCATCACCGGTCAAATGCTGCCCCCGGAGTGGGGTTACCTTGAGCATATCTGGAAGCCGCTCATGGATACGATCAAGATGTCCCTCTTGGGGTCGATTCTGGGCTCGGCTGTGGCTGTTCCGGCGGCTTACTTCGCATCGTCCAATGTCGTGAGCAAGACGACTGCCGGCATCACGAAAGGTGTGCTCAGTGTGCTGCGGACACTTCCGACATTGGTTACGGCCCTGATTGCGACGTTCATTTTCGGTCTTGGCACAATGGCCGGTACGGTGGCGATTTTCCTGTTTACGATTGCTTATGTCGGAAAATTACTGTACGAGCAGATCGAGAATGCGGAGATGGGCTCGTTCGAGGCGATGGAGGCTTGCGGGATGACGAAGATGCAGGCATTCCGGTATGCGATTTTTCCACAGGTCCTTCCCAATTATCTGTCGACATCCTTGTTCTGCTTTGAAGGGAACGTGCGGTATGCGGCGATTCTTGGGTATGTCGGTGCCGGTGGAATCGGGTTGTTGTTAAATGAAGGACTTGGCTGGCGGGACTATCCGAGTGTCGGCATGATCTTGCTGATGCTGGTCATCACCGTCTATTTGATCGAAAAAGTCAGCGAGCATTTCCGCAAAAAGCTGATCTGAAGGAGTATACATGATATGGAAGCCATTGAAAAACAGTTACATGCTTCACCGAGAAATATGCGCTACATCCTCACTGTGGCTGTGCTCCTCCTGCTTTTGTTCGTCTGGTCGCTTTCTGCGGTCAACATGGAGAACATGGAAGAAAGCGGGTGGGGAATTGCCACAAGCATCATGGGAGGGATTTTGAACCCTGACCTGGAATTATTATTCAGTATAACGACACAAGGTGTGATGTATCTGCTGGTGGAAACGATCGCCATTGCTTTTCTCGGCACCATCATCGGGTCGTTCCTGGCCATTCCGCTGGCATTTTTGTCTGCATCCAATGTCGTGTCGCGGCCTGTCGCCGGATTGACGAGAATCATCCTGATTGTGATCCGTACAATTCCGGCACTGGTCTATGGCTTGATGTTCATCCGGGTCACTGGGCCAGGTCCCTTTGCCGGTGTGTTGACCATTGCCCTCGTATCGATCGGCATGCTTGCCAAGCTGTTCGTCGATGCGATCGAGGAACTTGATACCAGTATTTTGGAATCGATGACCTCGATCGGCTGCAGTACGTTTGAAAATATCCGCTATGGCATATTGCCGCAGCTCTTTTCCATGTTTTTATCGATCATCATCTACCGGTTCGATATGAATTTGAGGGAAGCATCGGTTCTTGGACTCGTAGGTGCCGGCGGTATCGGGGCACCGCTCATTTTTGCGATGAATGCCTACCGCTGGAATGAAGTGGGATCGATCCTGATCGGCCTGGTAGTGCTGATCCTGGTGGTGGAGCTGTTCTCCAACCGGATACGGACGAAGCTTGTCAGGGGATGAGTGCAGGGTTTGCATAGATGAAGCAGTATTTTGCCGAAAACAGTCGCAAAAGGTTTACGGGTAATTTACAGACAATTAAAACCAGTTCAACAACTATTTGAGATAGTGGTAGGGTAATAATAAATAATGAGGAGGGTACCAATGAAAAGAAGATGGAATGTCGTATGGATGCTGGTTTTGACTGTGATCATGACTGTCACAGCCGTTCCGATTCCGTTCCAGGCTGAAACGATGGACGACCCGGCTCCGACCATCATACCGGAGTCGCCGAACGGGCAAAAGGTATTATTCGATAACATGCATGGACAAACAGCCGGCCAAGCCGATTGGGTGATGGACGGGGCGTTTTCCGATTTTGCAGAAGGGATAGCGGGCAACGGATATCAAGTGGACGAGCTGCGGAAAAACAGTCCACTTACTGTAGAAGACCTGGAGGAATACGATGTCTTCGTGATACCGGAAGCGAATATTCCTTTCAAAACGAGCGAACAGGATGCCATGGTCACTTATGTGGAGAATGGCGGAAGCATTTTCTTTATTTCGGATCATTATAATGCAGACCGGAATAAAAACCGCTGGGATTCTTCCGAAATCATGAATGGTTACCGGCGTGGTGCCCATGATGATCCGACGAAAGGAATGTCCCAGGACGAGAAGAATTCGGAAGCGATGCAAGGGGTGGAAAGCTCGGATTGGTTGAGTGACAACTTCGGGATCCGTTTCCGCTATAACGCGCCAGGTACGGTTGTAGCGGATCATGTCGTCGACCCAGCCGAAACATTCGGGATTACAGAAGGTGTCAGCGAGGTGACGATGCATGCCGGGTCGACCTTGGCTATCACCGATCCGGAAACGGCTAAAGGAATTCTTTACTTGCCGGAAAACCTCGACGAAAGCGATAAATGGGGCCCATCAGTGGATGAAGGGATCTACCATGGCGGGGGAGTGGAAGAAGGCCCATATGCTGCGATTTCCAAGTTAGGGGAAGGGAAAGCGGCATTTATCGGAGATTCCTCTCCTGTGGAAGATGCTACACCGAAATATCGCAATGAAGAAACAGGCAAGAAGAAAAGGACATATGACGGCTTCACGGATGCGGATAATGGAACATTGCTGCTGAATATGGTTGACTGGCTGGCAGAAGATGAAGCTTATCAGGACTTCACGGAAGCGGATGTTCCACTGGATGAAGTTTCCCCGCTTCTAGAAAAGGAGATACCTGAACATACGACAGAACCGGAGGCAGAGCCATGGACAGATCCGTCACCTGGTTATGACTGGTATGATCCATCCACCTTTGCACCAGGCTCTTTCGGCTCATCGGAGGATCCTGTGGCAGAGCCGGAATTCACCTTGGATCATGAGACAATGCTGCCGAATGACCAACCCTTCACCATTGATGTCACTGCTGAAGGGTTGGCGCCAGGGCAGACGGTTTCCGGCTATAATCTCGGTATTTATCTGGATGGTGGACAGCAGATCGCTAAAGTGCAGAATGCTGACGGAAGCTGGCCGGCTCACTATGGCTATAGTGAAGACTTTTCCCTGCAGGCGGACAGCGAGGGGACAGCAACCCGGACGTTGACGGTACAGGTCAATGGAGATGCAACTGGGGATGCGAATATCCGTCTCCGCCAAGGGAGCACCAACTTGATCACCACTACAGCAACGGTTGGCAGTGATGGTGGTGAAGAATCAGAGGAATCCGTAGAACCGATATCCATCCAGGAGGCCCGCCATACAGCAGATGGACAATCCGTGGCAGTGGAAGGTGTGATCACCACGGAACCAGGACTCTTTGGCGGGAAAGGATTCTACCTGCAGGATGACACCGCAGGCATCTATGTCTTCCAGCATGCGGATGGATATAGCGCAGGGGATGATGTGAAATTACAAGGGACGTTAACCACTTATCAGGGATTGAAGGAAATCACAGACATCCAGCAATTGGAGGTGACAGGGAAGCGTGATCTTCCGGCATTCACCCTTGTCGACCAAATCGACGAGTCCAATCAGGGAGAGCGGGTCAGCTTGGAAGGGAACATCCAAAATCTTACCTCCTATTGGAATGCGTTTGAATTTGACGTGGAAAACGAGGGGAATCTGACAAGGGTTCGAGTGGATGACCGGACAGATATTTCATTCGAAACATTTACCAGCAATTTTCAGGAGGGTGATGAGGTATCTGTATCTGGTATCGCCTCCATTTTCGGAGATACCTATCAGTTGCTGGTGACAGAGGCAGATCATGTACAGCCGACAGCCGATCACCCGCCCGTGATCAACGGTCTGTCTGATTTCACTAGCTTTGCCATTACAGAATCCTATCAAGTTCCTGTAGACGTGATGGATGAAGACGGTGATTTGGAAGAGGTCGTCATCGATATCAATGAAAAGCAGATGGAGGATGCCATTCAATTGGATCCTTTGGAATACACTCCGGGCATGTATGAAGTGACGGTCACTGCAAGCGATGAAGCAGGACATGT
The DNA here is from genome assembly GCF_042643145.1 of Virgibacillus xinjiangensis. NCBI lineage: Bacteria > Bacillati > Bacillota > Bacilli > Caryophanales > Bacillaceae > Virgibacillus > Virgibacillus xinjiangensis. Next base: position 4,367 of record NZ_JBHRSA010000038.1, on the reverse strand, counting down.
TGCAGAACAAACCTTTTCCATCGAGGCGGTCCTGCCTTTATCAGCATTGGATGAATTGGTGGCAGAAGGTGCAGGACAAGGGTATTTCGATGGGAAGATGGAAAAACGGCTGATGAAAAAAGCGAATGATGTACAGACAGCCAAAAATGCGCCATCAAGAAATGGCAAATGGCAGGCATTGATCCATCAGATGGAGGCACAAGCAGGGAAAAAGGTAGACGGGGATTACCTTGATTTTTGGGAGAAACCGGCAGATTTTTAACGGATCCCTTAATTGGAGTGGACAAGCGTCATTCTTCCAGCGCAGGTAACGTGATAGGACACCCACAAACGGTGGCTGAGCCGTGTTTGTGGGTGTTTTTCTTTTTAGGTATCGACATGTTTTTTGTCATTCTTACAAATAGTGACATACCGGCAACATTTTTTCCATATTATGTTAACAGTCTAGTGTTTATGACTTATACTATAAATAGTATTAATTTTTGAATACAGGATCTATATCCTGTCATTTCGGTTAGGAGCAAGCTATGAAATACTTCTGGAGAACCCTTTGTCCATCTCTTCTGCTCATCATCAATCTTGGTGGTGTGATTTTATACAGTTCGTTTTCACCATCGATATTATTTTTCATCCTGGTCAATGTGGTGATCTTCTACTTCGTCGGTCTGATCATCGACAAGTTCATCCTTTCCTATAAAGAACTGAGGATCAGCAAAAAACAGTCGGAGCAATACAAACAAGCAATACAGTCCGCTAGGGATGGGATTGCGATTGTAGATATAAATGGCGAAATCCAATGTATGAATGATGCACTTCTTGATATATACGGTTTTGAAAGAGACGACCTTAAAAGCGGCAAGCAGCTTGCTAGCCAAGACGTCATTGGGAAGATGAAGGAAGAGGTCCTTCCGGAGTTGAAGCGCACGGGGTATTGGCGGGGAGAATTGGAAGGTCGCCGCCATGATGGCACGCCATTTCCCCATGAGTTATCATTTTCTCAAATTGCAGGAACGGACAAGTTCATCAACGTGGTTCGCGACCTGACGGAAGAGAAGGAAAATGAAAAGTTGATCAACCAGTTGGTTTGGCATAATGATTTATCCGAGTTGCCAAATCGGCGTGCGATGTTGAAAATGATGAACAGCCAGATTGAAATAGGCGAGCCATTTTCCTTTTTCTTCATCGACCTGGACGAGTTCAAGAATATCAATGATGTGTTCGGCCATTTTATCGGAGACCATTTATTGCAGTATGTTGGCAGCAAGTTCAAAGAGCTGCAGTCGGATGAGTTGTTTGTCTATCATTTAGGCGGAGATGAATTCACGGTCCTATCGCTAGGCAACAGACAGGATGACAGACAAGTAGCGGATTCGATTGTTCAGAAGCTTGCTGACCCTGTCGAACTGAATGGCAACACGATTTCTGTCACGCCGAGTATAGGAATCAGCCGATATCTGGATGATAGTTCCACCATGGAACAGGTGATGAAAAACGCTGATTTGGCGATGTACTATGCCAAGCAGCAAGGAAAAGGCAAAAGCCAGCTGTTTTGCGAGGAATTCAGTGATCAATATGAACGGAAGATCATGCTGGAAAATGAGCTGAAACATTCGATGGCAAATAACGAGCTATATGTAGTCTTTCAGACAAAACATGACTTGCTGTCCGGCGAGTTGGTCGGGATGGAGTCATTGCTCCGCTGGTCCCATCCACAGCTTGGGAACATATCTCCCATCGAATTCATCCCGATTGCGGAACAGTCCCATCAGATCATCGCAATTGGAGAATGGGTCCTGAACGAGTCATTAGCGTATTTAACCGATTGGATCAAAGCAGGGCATGAAGACTTGAAGGTATCGGTGAACATATCAAAGAAGCAACTGGTCGATCGTGCATTTATTCCGACCCTGAAGATACTCCTGGACAGATATCAAGTCGACCCGGGACAATTGGAGTTGGAAATAACAGAAAGCATCACATCCGAGGTGGATGACATCATCCCTTCGCTCGTGATATTGAAAGAACTTGGGGTCGGCCTATCGATCGATGACTTCGGCAAAGGCTACTCGTCATTGAGTGTACTCAATACATTGCCAATTGACACCTTGAAGATCGACCGGAGCTTTGTCCAAAGCATCTCTTCCACCAAATATGGTTTGGATATCATCAAGAGCATCATTGACATAGGAAAGAATATGGACCTTTGTGTGGTTGCTGAAGGGGTTGAAACGGAGGCCCACCTGGAAGAATTGAAAAAGCTGAACTGTCCAGTAGGGCAGGGATACTATTTTAGTAAGCCGTTGACCCCCGAGCGGATAAAAAGCGAATTTTTGGAGCGGGAAGGGGCGGCGGCCATTGAGTAGTGCGGTCGGGAGCATGGATAGCAATCAGCAAGGGTGATGAAGAGAAAACAGAATAGGTTACACTATCAGGGAGTACAAATCGTATGGCGTGTTGTACTCCCATTTTATTTTTCGAGGGTTGAATGAAGACCGGACCAAAAAGAGGTAACCATCTATATTGACAGTCACCTCTTTACCTTCTCTTTATTTCGATAATCCTAAGATCAACTTTTTATAAATATCGAAGAATGCGAAGTAGTAATCTTTGTAGACATACTCATCTTTTTTATGTGCCATTTTTGTTTCACCTGGGCCAAACATCATGAATGGGAAGTTATCATCTTTCCCGCGTAAAAGGTTGGATGCGTCCGTGACCCCTGGTGAACCTTTCACCGAGATTTCAAGATCCAGATGTTTTTTACCGAGCTCTTTAGCAAGATCCACCATGTCAGACTGTCCTGAAGTGAAAACACTTGGCAATGACATGGTCACTTCCACATCAATATTGGAGCCTTCTTTATTGTATTTGTCAGCTATCGTGTTGAACAGGTCAATCGCTTCATCGTTATCGAACTCCGGGATAGTCCGCACGTTTATTTCAGCTACTGCTTTCTCTGGAATGGAGTTTATTTGGTTGCCTGCATTGAAAATAGTTGTACTCATCACCAACTGATCCAGAACCTCATTTTTACGGTCATCGCCATTCAATTTTTCATCTACTTCCAATAGGTATGCCATTAGAGGATTGATCGCGTTATAACCTTGGTCAGGCATGGAACTGTGTGCTGCTTCACCAGTAGACGTGACACGCAAGTTCAGCGAACCCTTATGAGAATAGATGATCGTGTCATGGGAAGGTTCAGCTACCCATAGATAATCCACATCATCCATATAGCCTTCTTCATACAGTTTCTTGGAACCAGCACCACCGACCTCTTCACCAGTCGTGGCCATGAAACGGACGGTACCATTATTCAGTTCATTATTTTCCTTGAGTTCAATCATTACCAACGCAAGGTTTACTAAACCAGCTTTCATGTCATTGGTTCCACGTCCGTATAATTTCCCGTCTCTTTCTGTCAATGTGAACGGATCTGAAGCCCAATCGCTTTCATCACCAGGAGAAACGACATCCATATGACCGGAAATCCCAATGACTGGACTTCCACTTCCTATTTCAGCCACTAAATTTACACGGGTGTCTGTAACCGGAACGATTTTAGATTCGATGTCGTATTCAGCAAATAAATCCTTCAGGTAATTTGCCACTTCTATTTCATTTTCATTAACAGTCTTCATCGCTATGATGTCAGATAAAACCGTTATTTTTTCTTCTTCCGTAAAATGTTTCATCCTACAACCTCCCCAGCGTGTTTAACCGAAATGTCCATTCATATGGTAGCCATATCCGGAACGGTTATACTTCTATATACATGGACGGACGAATGGCTGCACAGAACTTGTGTGATATACATCTCATGCATCAAGGATATCATAATGGAAAGTTTGTAGCTGGGAGTGGGAGGACGGCTAATATATGGATGCTTCTGCAGTATCCAATTAAGTCGGAGCTTGTTGTTAGCTTACTTTGCGACTATCACGGCTACAGCCGTCCTGATATATTCTGGTCATCATTTGGAAGAGTCGGCCAGTCAGGCTTTTTATGGTGATAATGGAAAGCAGCCTGGTAGGTCTAATCGGAAGACCCAATCCATTTGGGAAAAATTACCATATCCAACCCATTGACTAAAGGCGTTGGAGAATGTATCATTGATTTCGCTCTTGAAAAAACGTTCCTGACGGAGCGGGCAAAAAAGAATAGAACGCACAGATGATTTGCTTTCTATATTATTCCTTTTGTCTTCTTGAGGCTTCAAAAAACAGTTGACGCTGAATGCGGTATGTGATATATTAATAGAGTCGCCATAAAGAACGGCGAACCGGGAAGAGAAAAGACGCAAACAACGAATTAAAAAAGTTGTTGACAAAAACTTCTCGCCATGATATATTAATTAGGTCGCTTCA
>NZ_JBHRSA010000037.1:0-9145 GCF_042643145.1 Virgibacillus xinjiangensis | reverse complement strand
CGGCTACAATGACCTTCACCGCTCGGGACTCGAACCCTAAAGCGTGCGCACATGCCGGGCACACAAAAGAAGCATCCTGCATTCACACGGAATCAGGATGCTTCTTCGTTTGGTTTGTTGCCCTGGAAGACAATGTCATATATATGCTCCCAAGTCTCTGCTCGTAATATCTCCAAAGGATTGCCATCCCCGAGCACACTGTAGCCAATCATGAGACCGGCAATCAATGCGATGGCAGCAAGCAGTATGACCACGATGATGCGCAGCCATATCGGAAAGACGCGGCGTCTCGGCTGGGATGCCAGCTTTTCGGCTTTCTTCTGCTGCTTGATCTCTTTGCGGGACTTTGCATCAGTGGCCTTCTTTTCTGGCTGCTTCTTTTTCGATTGTTTGTAGGACTTCCGTGATTGCTGCTCAGATTGGTTGTTTGGCATCGGCAGTGACTCCTTAATTCTCGACAAAATACGTGTTTCTGGCTAAATTGTATCATATTTACAAGGATGTTTCACGAGAGAATGGGCCATCAGCTGGGCCATTGCACAAAAAAAGTGCCGGCATGAAGAGACCATCCCGCTATTTTGGAATAGTGGAAAGTTGCTCCTCCTTTCCATGGGGATGGCTCACATGATGCTACTATTAATGGAGGCCTCCATACCTATGGGTTCCCATTGTCCGGCTCTTCCGATTCTGGCAGATGAAGATTGAGGATTGCCCTCAACGGAGATTGGTGCCAAGCCTTCAGCCGATTTTTCTCCGCTCAATCTTATCGATATTTTCCAGCATGATGCCTGTCCCTTTGGCAACACAGTGCATCGGTTCATCCGCAACGAACACCGGCACTTTCAATTCCTCGGCCAATAGTTGGTCAATACCGTGGATCATCGCGCCGCCGCCTGTCAGGATGACTCCGCGGTCGATGATATCTGCGGACAACTCAGGTGGTGTCCGTTCCAGCACTGATTTTGCCGCTTGGACAATCAATGCGACCGATTCCCTCAGCGCTTCCTCGATCTCATCCGAGTACACCGTAATGGTTCTCGGCAACCCGCTGACCATATCACGACCGCGAATCTCGATTTCTTCCGAACGCCCGCCCTCGTAAACGGTGGCCACATTGACCTTGATATCTTCTGCCGTGCGCTCACCAATCAGGAGCTTGTACTTCTTCTTTATGTACTGAAGAATTTCCTGATCGAATTTGTCCCCGGCCATCTTGATCGACTCGGAGGTAACAATATCCCCCATGGACAGCACCGCCACATCCGTCGTGCCGCCACCAATATCCACGACCATGTTTCCGCTCGGCTGGAAGATTTCCATGCCTGCACCGATCGCAGCCACTTTCGGCTCCTCTTCCAGGTAGACCTTCTTGCCTCCTGATTTCTCAGCCGCTTCCTTGATCGCCTTCTGCTCCACCTTGGTAATGTTCGTCGGGCAGCAGATCAGCATCCTGGGCTTCGATAATAACCCTTTTACATTGATTTTATTGATAAAATGCCGCAACATCGCTTCTGTAACATCAAAATCAGCAATAACCCCATCCTTCAAAGGACGGATCGCATCGATATTTCCCGGCGTCCTGCCGACCATACGCCTCGCCGCTTCCCCGACCTCAAGCACCTTGCCGGTCTGGCGGTCCATGGCAACGACAGACGGTTCATCCAGGACAATCCCTTTCCCTTTCACATGAATCAGCACATTGGCCGTTCCAAGATCAATTCCAATATCTCTGGAAAACATGATCAAAATCCTCCTAGTATAAATAACTGTCTTACCTCTGTCAAAAAACCTGATACTGCTAATACTATATTTTACCACAGATTTCTACAATTAACTGTAGTTTCCTGAAAAATTTTATAGAGCGGATTTCCCGGCTCTCCCGCTGATTCCGCGGACCTCCTGCCGATATCACCGCTCTCCCGCTGATTCCGCGAGCCTCCTGGCGATATCACCGCTCTCCCGCTGATTCCGCGGACCTCCTGCCGATATCACAGCTCTCCTGCTGATTCCGCGAGCCTCCTGCCGATATCACCGATCTCCCGCTGATTCCGCGGACTTCCTAGCGATATCACCGCTCTCCTGCTGATTCCGTGAGCCTCCTGGCGATATCACCGCTCTCCTGCTGATTCCGCGAGCCTCCTAGCGATATCCCCGCTCTCCTGCCGATATCATCGATCTCCTGCCGATTCCGCGGACCTCCTGCCGATATCACCGCTCTCCCGCTGATTCCGCGAGCCTCCTGGCGATATCATCGATCTCCCGCCGATTCCGTGGACCTCCTGGCGATATGATCGATCTCCCGCCGATTCCACGAGCCTCCTGCCGATATCACCGCTCTCCTGCCGATTCCGCGGACCTCCTGCCGATATCACCGCTCTCCCGCTGATTCCGCGGACTTCCTAGCGATATCACCGCTCTCCTGCTGATTCCGTGAGCCTCCTGGCGATATCACCGCTCTCCTGCCGATTTCCTCGCGCTCCGGAGGATTTCCTACATGTGCTGCAGATTTCCCTGCACTCCGGCGGATTTCCTACAGCTGCGGCTGATATATTATCATCCTTCTATCATTTTTCTCATAAAAAAAGAGGAGTTTTGCAAGATGTGTAGAATACTACTTATTCAAAAGGAGTGATACATATTGATACGCAAAAAGAGAGTTAAGCCATATGACCTTTTGTGTTACGAAGCGCTTTTTCGAAGACTGAAGGAGAAGTACAGAGATAACAAAACCTTGAATAAAGAATATGTAAATAATCTCGCGGGTTACCGCGGGGAGCAAACCCTTGATTATAAACTCAGTATATACCCTCAAAAGGGCCTCTACGTTTATCAAGGCCTGCGTTTGAAAGTAAACAATCATTTTTTCCAAATAGATACGCTAATTCTATCCAGCAAATTCATCCTCCTCGTGGAAAGCAAGAATTATAAGGGCCAGGTGAAATATCATTCAGACTCTGATCAGCTAATCCGCACCATCGGAAAGAATGAAGATGGATTTCAAAGCCCGCTGCTTCAAGTCCAGTCACATGAAATGCAATTTAGCTCATGGCTTCAGCAACATCTTTCCCTCCATGCCATCCCCACCGAATCCTATGTCGTAATCAGTGACCCAGCCACCATCCTTCAGAACTCCCAGAACGACCCTGCATTCTACGAAAAAATGTTCCATGTCGATAAGCTTCTGCCAAAATTGGACGAACTGAAAATCAAATATACCAGGAATTTGCTAAGCAAACAGGTGATGCACTCCATTGATGAGAAATTGCTGCAGCAAGACGTACCACGACAACCCGATTTATTAAAACAATATAATTTAACAAATGACCATGTGATCAAGGGCATCCAATGCAACAACTGCGGGGCTTTTCCCATGAAAAAGTCTCTAAAAAAATGGCAATGCACTAGCTGTTTGCACGTTGACTTCAAAGCCCACGAACGAGCACTTCTGGATTACTTCTTGCTCTATCAGCCAACCATCACCAATAACCAGGCCAGAGAATTTTTGCAAATCGGCTCTGAAAAAACAGCATATACCCTATTGAAATCCATGGACCTCCGCGAAACGGGCAAAAACAAAGCCAGAGTGTACCACGCTCCCCCGCTTGAAAACTACCCACAACATTCCTTCGTTCCTAATAAGAAAAAAGCAGTTATGGAAATATAATATTCCTTATACTCTATCCTTAATGCTGATAAATATGTTCTCCTGCGGATATCCAGGACCTCCTGCCGATTCCGCGGACCTCCCGCGGATAACCATGCTCTCCTGCTGATTCCGCGGACCTCCCGCGGATAACCATGCTCTCCTGCCGATTCCGCAAGCCTCCTGCCGATATCATCGCTCTCCTGCTGATTCCGTGAGCCTCCTAGCGATATCATCGCTCTCCTGCCGATTCCGTGAACCTCCTAGCGATATCACCGCTCTCCTGCTGATTCCCAGCACCTCCCGCGGATAACCATGCTCTCCTGCCGATTCCGCGAGCCTCCTGCCGATATCACCGCTCTCCTGCTGATTCCGCGAGCCTCCTGCCGATATCACCCCTCTCCTGCTGATTCCGCGGACCTACTGCCGATATCACCCCGCTCCGGCCGATTCCGCACTCCCTCGCTCCACACACTTCAAAAAACCCAGCCGCTCCCAGCTGGGTTCCTCTCATGGGTTATCTGCTCCTTCCTTTTCCTATATTAATCACCCTACCGGCTTTACTTCACTTCCTTCAGGTGTATGGATTTTATACTTTTTGCGGGTTGCTTCCCCTCCGCGCAGATGGCGGATGGATTTGTGGTACTCGAGCACTTCCTTCACCTGATTCGCCAGCTCGGGATTTATCTCCGGCAGTCGTTCGGTCAGGTCTTTGTGTACCGTACTCTTTGATACGCCGAATTCTTTAGCAATCACCCGGACCGTCTTTTTGGACTCGACGACATATTCACCGATCCGGATGGTCCTCTCTTTGATGTAATCATGCACACCGTTCGCCTCCCTGTGTTGGTAATTTCCGAGGTGTAATTTGAGACAAGGTGTAAATTATCTGTGGCCGGCAACCTGGACAAGGATGAAAAGTATGGGGTTGAAATCCTGTACAAATGCAACTAGGATAGGTTTACAGGAAACGTTGATCCAGAATGCTTGTATAATTAACGGAATTTTCAGTATATTTTATCGACACTACTGGGCATCAGATTCATTGCTGTGTATGTAAAAAGCCACACAAGCTCTCACCTCAGACACTTCTGTATGCTTGGTTTGTATATGTTTATTACTGGCATGCAAGGTTTATGCTTAGTTTTTGCGCATAACTGCAGGGTGCACGGCATTTTTTACATTTATTTTACAACTTCAGCAGAAAAACCGGATCTCCCCATGGAAACCCGGTTTTTTTATTCTCTATATCTTATACGCTTGTCCAGCAAATTTCCTCAATCGATGCCTCCCAGCTCCGGATCATGCAGCAGAATCACTTCCACAAGCTCGGGAGACGCCGGTATGAATACGGCAAGGACTGCCAGTAACAAACACTTGCGACTCCACTTCATCACTACACTCCCTTTTCTTGAAACATAGTCCCTATCCTGGTGTCTATTGGGAAGGAGACCTCCCCGCACGGCAGGCAAAGCAACGAACAAAAAATTGCCACCCTGCCATATCTCTATACAGATCAGGAATAATTTTCCACTTTCTATGGTCAGTAAACAAACAAAATCTACAGGTCCAGTTCCCGGATGGCCTGTAGGGACAGCCGGCTGAAGAAGAAGTCCCTGCGGTCTCTGATGAACATCCGGTAGGCACGCAGCAGGATTTCCCTGTCCTGTTTAGCCTTCCCGAGATAGTAGACGGAGAATGGCGTTTCCTCGTCCAGGCTGTTTAGGATATCAATGGCCTTGTCATTGTTGCCCTTTGCAATCTCCAAATGAGCCTGTTCAGCCTTGTCCTCGGTAGTAATGCCTTCGGGTCGGCCGTAATGGGCAGCAAGGAATGGAATATTGTTATGGCGTATTTCATAAATACGTTGATGCAGTTCCTGTTTTTCCGCCAGTTTCAATGCTTCCCGTAAGTGGAGCATGCCCTGTTCATAGCTTTCGAAGGTATAGGAAAGTCCCAATTTCATATGGGCATTCACCTTCGTCTTATCATTGAACGTCTGCTGCAGCAGCCGGTAGCCGAATTTACGGGCCATCAGCACTTCATTCCGCATGAGATGGTAGAAGAGCAGAAGGCTGTACAAGCGGATGCGGAAGGCATATTTCAGCAACCGGTCTTCCACTTCCTCGAGATAATACTGGTATTGATTGAGGAAGTTGCCGAACTCGCTATATTTGTTCATGTTTATATGGGCGTGTAATTTAACGTATTCCAGGAGACATATCAATTCGGGTTCTTCTGTCTGGAGGCGGCCGGCCTGCTGGAGTATGAGATGGGGAGACTTTACCTGATGGACGGCATCCATCATCAGTTGGTAGACTTCCGCCCACTGGATATTCGACGGAATGCCTGTTTCTCTGTTCTTTTGGATCATCTCATCCATATCCTTATAGAATCCGTTGATATATATGTACTCTAACCCTACTTTCAGCAGTAGAGAATCATTTTCATTCAGACACTTCGTCCGTATAGCCAGAAGAATTGGCTGCGTGTCGTCCGTTTCCTTCAGCATTTGGATGTGTTCCTGGAAGTATTGGACGTCTTCCGGACGCAAGGTCAAAGATGATTTCACCATATGGAGGAGCCCCTTTCCGGGTATAAATGGAGACTGCCGCAAAAGCGCTTCCATTTCCCAATAAATATTTTTCTACTTCCAATATTACCACAATTCATCCATGTAGTAGTACTCTATCGTTCGACAAATACCAAAAAAAGATCCCCGGCCTTATGCCAGGGATCTTTCCTTTATTCTAGGGCTGGTCCAATAGCGGGGAATCCAATTCATCCTCTTCGCTATCTTCTTCTGTATCTTTATCTTCCGTTTCCTCTTCGTTTTCTGCTGCATCGTCTTCTTCTTCAGCTGCCGGTTCTTCCGATTCCTCTACCGCGTCGGACTCTTCCGTTGCGTCTGATTCCTCCGTGGCCTCAGATTCCTCGGATGCTTCCGTCTCCTCTGTAGACTCGGATCCTTCTGCAGCTTCTGTTTCTTCATTTGTCACACTGTCCAGTTTGGTTACTGGCTGATTGAAGAATTCTTCCGGATTCACTTCATTGCCTTCTTTTCTCAGCTGGAAATGTACATGGGTGCCATTATCTTTGCCGAACAGATTCTGTCCGGAGGTTCCCAATCCATCTCCCTGCTTCACATTGTCTCCTGCCTGTACGGAAACTTCTTCAAGGCTTGCGTAATAGGTCATGACATCATTTCCATGAGAAAGGATGACGACATTTCCAAGAAGCGGGTCTTCCTTCACTTCCTGTACGGTACCACTCAATGCAGCTTGTACACTGAATGCTTCTCCGTCAGCAGAAGCAATATCCACGCCTGAGCTCTGGTAAAAGCGGTTGTTGTATAGAACCAGGGCATTTTCCTGATCCTCTTGGTCTGCGTTGTAATCATAAAATTTAGTTACGATTTCTGCTTGATCCTCATCCGCTACAGGCATTTGAATGGTTTCCTGCTGATCTACTACCGGATTGGCTTCTTCATCCATTGGTGCCGAGTCGAAGTCACCATCATTCACGATTTCTTCCTGATCTTCTGCAGCATCAGGAACCTGGTTATCCATGTTCTGATACCATACGACAACCGACAGAAGCAGTGCAGCAATCGTCAAATAGAGTGCCGGGAAAAACCACTTCTTGCGGAAAATACGGCTCCACTTGTTTTTTGAAGCCCCTTTGTTTTCTTCTTTCATAGCTCATCACCTCATCCCCCATTCTGAGCAGAAAAAAGGGAATATATACCTCCCAAACATAAAATTTCTTGTTTTTGCGGATGAGTTTTGGAAAGTGGGGGAAAGTAAGTGTTTAAATGCTGCTACATCAGGTTTTTCCACCTGCCGGCATTTTACCAATCTGTGTCGCTGCGCCATGCGGAAATAAGAAAAACCCCCGTCATTTTGCGACGAGGGTCGGTGCGGTATCATCCACGGTACTTATTTCAACACCTTGGTAGTAATGAGCAAGAATATCCTTATAATCTTTTCCTTCCTGGGCCATGAAATTTGCACCATACTGACTCATCCCAATCCCATGGCCATACCCCTCTGTCGTAAAGATAAGGTGGTCGTTTTTCTGTTCAATCGTGAAATCACTCGAACGCAGGCTCAGCTTCTCTCTGACTTCCCTGCCGCTGAACGCCTGGTCTCCGAGTTTCAGCTGGTCCACCCGGTCCCCTTCCGTCCGGGTCACTTCCATGGACTGCGAGGCTTGCGCCGGCAGATCCACTCCTAGAGCGGTCTCTACTTCCTGGATGGTAAAGATCTGCTGGTCGAGGAATTTCGGCGACTCTTTATCCCACGGGCTTTCCACACTTCTCAAATAGGGAAGTTCACTTTCCCAGTAGTCTTCCGAGTTTTCCGTATAGCCATTGCTGGTGGAGAAAAATGCCGGTGTGATCGGCGCTTCCTTATAGGTCAAAATCTGCCCTTCCGTAGCGGCAACCGCTTCCTCTATTCTTTTCATGTTCTTTGCGTATTCACTGCCCCACTGCTGCCGGAGGTCACTTTCACTCTTATATACCTGATGCTGGACCGTATCGGTCACATCGAATTCATTGGGGTCATTCTGATACAGGACATGATTCACAATGTAAGTTCTGGCTGCAAGCGCCTGGGCCTTCAGAGCCTCCATCTCAAACTCAGCACTCATTTCTGATGCCACGACTCCCGCGACATAGGTTTCCAGCGGAACATCTTCCACCGTCTCCGATGCATGGCGCATCACCTCCACGGCAAAAGAAGACTCCTTCTCCTCCGCTTCGCTCTCTGCCGGTTCCTCTTTCCCCGCCTGCTCTTGCTCCTTCACTTCTGTCACCGCCTTCTCCTCATCCCCGAAAGGAAGGACAATCATGGCGGGCAAAGCCAGAATCACGAACATCAACGCCCCCAGAAAAATGGCTGCCGGCATCTTCCAAATCGAGCGCCGGTTTCCATTCCCTTTCAGATAGGAAGGCTTTTTACTACCTAACACAGGTTTCTGAGGGCCAGAAAAACTGTACGCCTTCCCGGTGGCCTGCTGCTTCTTTCTTTTCTGCATCTGGTTCAATAACTTCGATGTCTTTTTTTTACGGCTGGATGAGAACGACTGGTAGCGATAGTTGTTGCGCTTGTTCATGGCTTCCTCCTCTTCACGTATACTCTATGGATTCCCACGGCCGTTCAACCGGCCTCTATTAATACTTATACAAAATCAGCCGATGATAGAACTCTGAAATCTGGAGAGTGGCACGCCTTCTGCCGATAAACCTGCGCTCCCGCCGATTTCGCACTCCTCCTGCCGATAAGCCTGCGCTCCCGCCGATTCCACGCTCCTCCTGCTGATAAACCAGCTCTCCCGCGGATTCCGCTCGCCTCCTGCCGATTAACTCGCGCTTCCGCGGATTCCGATCGCCTCCTGCCGATAAACCTGCGCTTCCGCGGATTAAGCGCTCCTCCTAGTCAAGTCCTCATTGTTGTGTAAATTCTAGTTACAATTTTTCAACCACTTATTGATTATATG
>NZ_JBHRSA010000036.1:0-39064 GCF_042643145.1 Virgibacillus xinjiangensis | reverse complement strand
ATCAAATTGATGTCCGGCTTGGGTCAAAAAGATGGCATTACTGGGTCAATTCGATGGCTGTAAACACTGCACTGTCTCGCGTAGAAATTGGCTTTCTTCGCAGCGATCAAGTTCCAATTCAACATATCAGAAAGATAGTGCGTATCTTTTGTGGAGAGTACTTGCGGCGGTTCCATCATCATGTTTTGCTGGCTGGATTGCCCAGGTTGTTGCTGCATATCCACTTCTCATTCCTCCTCTATTTGATTTCACCCTTACCTTCCCCGAAGAAATAGAGATTATCCTCCAAGGCTAAGCGTGTGTTCTTTGAAGGTGAGTTGCTGTTAATGTTGTCAAACCTCCACAAATTAAAAAGAGAAGGCACTCTTTCATTATGTATGCTGATGCTCAGCTGCATTTGAAAAAGGCCTTCCCATGGGAAGCATTATTCGGTTTAAGATTTTATTGTTCCTGCATCGGCTGGGTCTACCCCATGACGGTAAAAGCTTGCATTGATAGGCTCAAGCGGTTTACGTCCAAGGATGATGTCCGATGCTTTCTCCGCCAACATCAATACAGGCGCATGGATATTTCCGTTAGTGACATATGGCATGGCAGATGCATCAACCACTCGCACATTGTCGAGTCCATGGACTTTCATTGTTTGTGGGTCCACAACAGCCATTGGATCTGAAGCCGGCCCCATCTTTGCCGTGCAACTTGGATGGAGTGCCGTCTCGGCATCTTTCGCTACCCAGTCCAAAATCTCTTCATCTGTACGAACAGAAGGACCAGGCGAGATTTCCCCTGAATTATAGGCAGCCATAGCTGGCTGAGCCATGATTTCACGTGAAATCTTCACTGCTTCAATCCATTCCCGACGATCCTGTTCGGTAGAAAGATAGTTATAGACCATGCTCGGGTGCTCTTCTGGATTTTTTGAACGAATTTTTAATGATCCTCGCGCATCAGAATACATAGGCCCAACGTGTACCTGGAATCCGTGCTTCGTATCCGCTTTTTTCCCATCATAACGTACTGCTACTGGAAGGAAGTGGAACATCAAGTTTGGATAATCAACTTCCTCGTTCGAACGGACAAAACCCCCACCTTCAAAATGGTTGGTTGCCGCTGCACCTTTTCTTCCAAGTAACCACTGCAAACCGATCCAAGGCATCTTCACTTTATTTAAGTTAGGCTGCTCGGAAACCGGCAATGGGCAAGCGTATTGGATATACGCTTCGAGATGGTCCTGAAGGTTTTCACCTACACCCGGAAGATCAACTACTGGGTCGATACCAACGGAGTTCAAGTGTTCCGCATCACCCACACCTGATAGTTGCAGCAGCTGTGGCGTATTGATTGCACCCCCTGCAAGTATAACTTCTCCAGCAGTGACATGATGTATCTTTCCGTCTCGTTTATATGTCACACCGCTTGCTCGGGTACCATTGAAGTCGATACTCGTAACGAAAGCTCGAGTTTTCACCGTAAGATTCTCTCGGTGCATAGCCGGATGCAGATAGGCACGGGAAGGCCCAAACCTTCTACCTTTGTATACATGCTTATCAAACGGTGCGAAGCCCTCTTGTCGATAACCGTTCACATCAGGAGTTCGCGAGTAGCCAGCCTGGACAGCTGATTCAAAGAAGGCTTGGAATAACGGATTAGTAGCTGGTCCCCGCTCCAATTTGAGAGGACCATCTTGACCACGAAATTCATCATCTGGATCTGCTGCTAAAGCATTTTCCATTCGTTTGAAATAAGGCAGACAATGCGCAAAGTCCCATGTTTCCATGCCAGGGTCGGCTCCCCAACGTTCATAGTCCAGTGGATTACCGCGCTGGAATATCATACCATTTATTGATCCTGAACCTCCGAGCATCTTTCCACGAGCATGCTTGATACGGCGGCCATTCATATAAGGTTCAGGGTCAGATTCGTATCTCCAGTCGTATAGCTTTTTCCCAGCGGGGAACGGCAAAGCAGCTGGCATTTGGACTAATAGGTCCCATGCAAAATCACTGCGCCCTGCTTCCAGAACCAGCACACTCCGCTTTCCATCTTCACTTAAACGGTTGGCGAGTATAGAACCCGCACTGCCACCACCAACTACTACATAATCATATGTTTGATTCATCTTTCGTACCTCCTTGGATATTCAAAATTGAATGCGAAAATCAATGCAAAATGAAAAGCATTCAAGAAAAGTTTTCATCAACAACTAGTTTGCTAGGTTTATTCTCAGGCTTAAGCTTCCGATAGATATGTATTTCTGTGTATTCTTCCAACTTGGGGATTCCCCTGTTTAGATCCACACACAGAGCCAGGGCAAAATAAGTGCAATTTCCCTCGCTTCCAGAACCCAAGAATGCCTATTACTTTTGTAAAATTACCTTCCGTTAACTTTGTTAAATTTTTATTTAACGTTTTTAACATACTTAATATATCATGTCGAATTTTGTTTGTAAACCCGAATCAAACATAAGTAATGTGAAATTAGTTGTGCATGGGACTGTTTTCAGCTTAGTAATGTTTCCATTTCGATGCTGCAAAGTTATTTAGTAGTCAAAGAAAAGGTGAGTACGAAAGGATGGACAAACAGATAGAGTTCGATGTATACAACAATTTATGAAGGTATTATGTACCTTAGGAAGAAACACACGATCCAAATTCCCCCGACTGCTGACAATAGATATAAAAATAAGCCTCCCACCTGTTCAATGAACAAGTGAGAGGCTTATAATTTTGGCAATCAAGTCGATTCCAAGTTGGGAATCTTTCAAATCTCCGGTGTTCAAAGGGGGTGAGCGGTTATTACATCATGCCGCCCCTAACGTCTTAACCATATAATCATGGTAGCAAATTTTATAAACGCTGTCATATCAGGACTTTTAGTGATTTTCACTTCGTAAACCTATATTCTAAAATACGCTCTTATATTTTTTTTGTGACCAAATTTGAGCAATGAACTTGAGGAATTTAAATTTATATAAGGAGGTTCTTTTGTTAGAGAAGGGTTCATTATCAACTAAGAGTGTAGTTATGGTTATTACTCTATCGGTCTATTTTCAAATTGCTAGTGTGTTTTGTTACTTTGATGGTGATTTCTACTTTATCGATCTTCTTATGTTCAGTGATAAAGATTCCTAAGAAGATGTTGTTAATTAAAAAGGGGGGGGTAAGCCCCCTTAATAGAACCTTTATCGGAGATAGTTAATAACGCAACAACATATCAAAACATCTTTATTAAGCGGGAGTAAGAGGAATGAAAATAAGCCCAAACAAAATACCTTTCTTGTTTCTCTTGTTTTGCACTTATATTTCCTATGGAGAGTTTGTACACCTAATACTCTTTTTTTCTTTTAACACGCCCACTAGTGTCAGTGTAAATATCAGCTAGCCCTAAATGTTGTGCCTTTCGTAACAGCTGGTCAGTTCTTTTTCTTGATGCTCTTACCGTTTCCTTTTGTTTTCTCTCTAAACTCAAGTTGTTACGACTTCGCTTATATTCCTTGACAGCATTCATCCTTTACACCTCTCATCCTTCTTTGATTTTATCATAAAAGTGTGCTAGTGCGCACATATCCGCATAGAATATAACTGTTCTTATATCATCCTCTTGAAACTCTTCCACATTTTCACTTTGGACACAAAGGACACCCACGATTTCCCTCCCAATCTTTATGGGAACTCCTAAAATGGATCCGTACTCATGTTGAGGGGCATACTTCCCTTTAAAGTATTCACTTTCATTCACATCAGAAACAAGTTTTGTTTCACCTGTTTCCCATATATGGCCTGCAAAACCTTCTCCTTTCTTAAACTTCCTTTTCCTAGAAGAAGAAAACTCTATTCTGTTATAAGTAAACATTTCTAATTGGTTATCGTTTATAAAATATATCGTAGAGGATTTATCAGCTCGATCTTCTAAGAGAACAGTAACGCACTCATCCAAGACGTTATTACAGAATTCCCATTTCCAATGATTTTTTCCCTCATTTAATAGTTGTAGCAACGAACGCACTAGTCTACTTGCATTTTTATGGTGTCTAATGAAAATATCACTAATATAGGCTATTTGTTCTACTTCAAGGTCTTTCGTTTCTAATTCATTCAGGAGTTCATCAGTATATTGTTCATTTTCATCAAGTTTATTTTCTAAAATCCTATTTTCCTCTAAAAGCTTTTCACCTTGTCGACTGTAGTGCTTCTCAAAATCAGGATGATACATGAAGTTTGGCAAATTGGTCGTACCTATTGAAATTTCCTGAGGATTTGAGCGAATTTCCCTAGCTAGTGTAAGTGTAGCGATGATTAAACTAGATAGAAACCCCAGTACTAAAGCAACTTCTATTGCATTTAAATCACTTTCGGTATTTATTGCTTTGTGTATTTTCACATATGCCTCGCTAATCCCTAAAAAAGTTATTAGCACTAAAACTAAACTAATAACAAAGCTTAATACTCTTTTCCAATTTTTATGCATATAATCCCCCAAAAATACATTCTTATTCCACTCTAAAAAAGTAATTAATCATTTTACTGCCCCTAAGTGTAGTCGCTACATTAATCCTTAAGCATTAGAACCATTTTGTACCATTTCTGGATTACTGTCCATCATGTATCTCCTCCTTCATTTTCATAAGTTCGACAGTAGGAGACAACATTCCTTGAAAAACATTTGCAAGTAAGTAACAAGGAGATCAGTGATTTTTTCCATATAAAACACTTTATTGGACAAAGACATCATAACTGCTGTTACTTTCTTTTTCGTTTTCCACCTGATCTTGAAATGCCCGAGAATGCCCCACCAAATACTTCCTTCCTTGATCTGTTACCATCACTATTCGGCGAGTGATGGTAAGGAAACTTATCAGCGTAATGAACGAATATAAGAGCAAAACAATAAAGAATAAAAACAGGGATTAAGCGTAGTAAGAGAAAATTCCAAATTCCCTCAGACTCATTTAAAAAAATATTACTACCCGCCCCGCAATTTTAGAGCCAATTTAGTGTATATCAAAGTATGTATTCCTCTTCTATGAATCATCTTAACAGAGGCAAAATTAGTGTATAGCAGAAACTGATTTTCTGTTCCGGCCATCACTAATTATCTCTTCTGCAAAGCACATATATTTCATGACTAGCTTGAAGGTATCCTGTAATCGCGCCATTTCTTCATTATTAACGCTCTTACAATGAGCAATTTTATTTCGAATGGGAACGGTTCTTATCAGTTGGAGGTAAACATCTTTAGGGATATCAGCAAAACAGGGGTATGCTCGCAGCATGGAGATAAGTTCGTGGTAATAGAAGGAGTTAAAGTGTTTAGAGTAGGGTTTGTATTTCATGGTGGCAGGAGCTTTAATCTGCCAGCCGATCCCAAAAGTTTTCTCCATTGTTTGTTCAATGTATTGACTCAGCCCGGTTTCAATCTCAAACAGCAGCCCATAGGCTTCTTTCATGTATTCAGTTTTCATATACCTATTCTCCTTAATCATTCTGTAAGTAAATAGTACTACGTATATATAGATTCGACAGGAATAAACGAATTCCTGCATCAAAACCATTTATACCCAAAAAAATCACCCCTCAACTGAGGGGCTGGTCAATAAAAGAATCTAGGACACTATCCAAAGGAATTATGGATTGACCCTCATCATTTAACTAAATCTGTTTATACAGCAAATTAATCTTTAACAGTTTACCTGTAGTAGTTGTATAGTCATACATGACATAATATATAATTCAAGTTATAATAAAGTTTCTTGGAAAAAACTATCTTTACTATGACAAAAATATATAAATAACTGTTCTTCTTCTCTTCGTATAAACTACATCTCCATAATTGTCCTAGTTAATTCTCGAATCGTTCCAATTCGGTTTTCAAACATTTTATCCCACATATCTAAACAACGTTGATTAACTTCAAAATCATCGTGGGTTCTGTCATAAAGTAAAGCAATTAATTTCGATAGTTCCGGTGCTATATCATATAGTTCACTTCCAACATTCTGAATTTCTTGCTGTGAGTCTTGAATTGTCTTATGGATCACACTGAATATAACTTCTTTGAATATTATAATTGATACATCATTTTCATTTATAAAATCTACAAAGCGACGCATCATTCTTCTAGAAGATTTAGAATTTACCAATTTTAAAATAAACTCTTCGTCTTCTTGTATATTTAGCTTTTCTTCATGTAGTAATAAAGAATAAGAAATAGTAAGGTCATCATCTTTTTCTTCATCAAAAAAATACATGATTATTTCTTTGCACTTTTCATGATATCCTTGATAACCAATAAGATCAGCTGCTACTTCGATGATGCCCTCTTTCTGAACTCTTGATCTTTTAATTTCTTTAAAAATAATATCCTCAAAGCACCCATATAGCACACTCATATTTGCTATATGATTAGCCCCTACTTTAGCAACATCTTCAAACTTTGAATTATACATTTCTACAACTAACTCTTTAATGGATTTTGGATATTCTTTATATAAATGATAAAACATGTTATACGCATATGGATGAGCAGCGATTCTTATATCTTTGTTTACTAAATCAAAAAAACACTTAACAGCATATTCTTTATCAATGTTCATAATTGGAATGATACACTCAATTGCAGACATATTTACAGCCACATTCTTATCTTTCACAATTGACTCTACAGCATCCTTCAAATATTCATATCTATTGCTATCTTCCCACAGCAAAGAAGATATTGTTTCTCCTGCACATCCTCTTACACAGTTCATTGAATTAGAAAATAAAGATTGAACTTTTTTTCCTTCTTTATCATCTGAAGACACTACATTTTGTTTTCCCTCTTCGGGATTAGGGTGGTTCTTAGCAATATAGGATATTTCACTTAAAATATAGTTATCCCACGATTCTTCTGCCCTTTTTTTTAGTCCCCTACAAAAAGACATTGCAACATTAATATCCTCTTTATTTCCCCATTTTTTATATAATATGTGTGCTACATCAAGACTAACAGGCTTCCAGTTTTCATTTTCAACAATATTCTTACCTTCATCATTTTCTCCTATAATATCGAAAATAGCTCTAACATAGTTGTTGTCAATGTCTTCTGACAATTCCAATGCTAGTTTAGCAATTCTATCTGGATTATCCTTACCAATTCTTTCAAGATCCCTGGAAAATTTCTCCGGAGAAGATTCCAAAAATGGCCCTTCTGATAAAGACCATTTCGCCTTTTTATAGCCCTTCGTTTCAATAATTCTTAACCATTCTTTATCAGTGATTTTTTCAGCATTACTCCCAATAGTTGAACCAACCCACCCGGATTTAACTTTATTCCTTCTATGTCTGTTAGATTGATCTTTAAATCTCCGCTCTAATACTCTTTTAAGTTCGTAAGTTATTTTAGATATTCTGTTATGGTCAAGGGCTGGAATTAAATAATTTTGTACCTCCCCCCAGAATGGCCAGTGAACTATAAGCTTATTCTGTTCATTCCTATTTTCTCTATTAAACTCAAATCTGTGTTTTGCTATTTCTAACTCATCTTCTTCATGATAATAATAAAGATTGTTTTCTAGTCTTTTAAACACTTCATCTGAGCATGTCTTAGAATGTTTTTCTATTATTTTTTTAGCTGTAAATAAGTATTCGTCAGAGTCCCCGGTGTAATTGAAAAATCTTCTGTGAGGATTCTCAATCAACCAGCATATCGCATAATCAGAGTAATCAATCGGCAAGCGTTCCATAATGCATAATAAAATCTCATTTATTATAAGTGAAAAGTAATCATGATATTTTTCACAACTTTTTAATAGATTCTTCATATCTCTCTTAATTAATTCTCTTCCTGAAGCCTTAACCATCTCTACATAAGCTCTTCCATACAATTGATCCATATATTGTTTTGATTTCCAAAAATCTAATTTATTGTCATAGACTGAAAAAGTATTTTTGGTATTTTCTGCAATATATGGCATAAAACCTTCCCAGATTTGATATGGTCTATCTTTTGCAATTTCTGCAAGTGCTTTTATTGTCTTATTACTCAAATCGTGTCTTTTCTCAATTACCTGCTTGTTAACATTTTTAACGATCATGTCAACTAAACATAGCGCTCTATTAGGAGAATTATTAGTAAGTCTATCCCAAGAAATGTATGCATTCCATAGTTGTGGTCTAAACTTTAAAAGCTCCAACCTAAATTCAAACATCTCAGTAGAATCATCTGTGATATCCCAACATAGTACATTGTAAATCTTATTATCCAATTCAGGTTTCTGAAATGCTAAAGGATAAAGCAATGTAGTCAGTTCATTAGGTAACTTAGAGTTAACAGATCTAAGTAGCATCATTGCTAATTCCCTATCTTGTTCACAATTAAGCCATGAATTAATGTAACCTTCACGAATCAAAAACTTTATAAAAATAGGATGGTTAATGAATACAGCATCCAATAAATGATTTCTCCAGTATTCTGAATTTATATATTCTTTTAAGAATACTTCCACTTTTGACCTGATTGAGTCTGCCTGTCCCAATACTTCTAAAAAAACATATTTCATGTAAAAGCGTATATTCTCAGTTTGTATTATCTCAAGTCCTACATCTACAAAATCATCTATATCATAGTCTAGTAGATTTTCTAATAACATTTGAAGTTGATATCTTTTCGACGGCGTCTGTTTAGAAGGAAATCCCAGAATACTAGTGATTGAATTACCTTCAAATATCTGTTGAATCATTTTTTCAACCAAAAAATAGTCATAAAAGCTTTGATGAACAAAACCGATTTTCTTACCATCTGAAATCAATAGTCCATTGGATAATAGTTGCTCAATTGCAAACCTAGAGCAATGACCTACCATCTGTATAGGAATCATTAGCTTTCCTAAATTATCTATTTGATTTACTATTGTATCTTTAAGGTCATTTAAGTCATTAATAGAAATACCTAGAATTTCACTATTAATACTTAATTGCATCCACCATTGTTTTATTAAATCACTAGAAGATATGAAAGTATTAGTCTGTCTCTTTTCCTCTAGGTTTGACCAGATATATAAATTACTAGGTGTTTTTAACAATGCTCTAAGTTTAATTGATAAGTTATTATATGTTTCCCCTACAACTTCCTTTACGTTTTCATTATCTAGATCACTCATTATTATTTCTTTCCATGTGTCTTCCCTGATATTAGTATCCACTTTTGAAAATAATTGCTTTATGCCATTATCATTTTGGAAATCAAATGTACGACAAACAACAACTATTATTATTTTTCTATCTCTTTCCTTATTAATATTGTTTACTTCAGCTATCATCTCTTTACATACTTCGAGTGCAGTACTTGAGTGGTTATTCGTCCATCGAACTGCATCCAGTTGATCTAAAATCAAAACAGCCTCTTTATCTTTCGAAACTGCATCAATACAAAATACAGGTGATGCAGGTAAATCTAATTGTTCACCATAATTATTAGAAGAATTCCTTGGAATACGCCGATCTAGTTTTAGTGCGAGATGTACTATATTTTCTTCTTTAAGCTTATTTAACAATTCAATGACACAGCCGCTTTTTCCACTTCCTGCTTTCCCATGTATAATTATTGAATTTCCATTCAGAAATTCTTTATAACACTTTTCACTTTCTTGCCTATGAATGAGAGAGTTATTAATTTTAACAAAAGCAGAATCATACTCAGCATTCAGGTATTCTATTCTTGGTATTATCCGCTCGTCTTTATGTAATTGCCTAAATGAAATGTCAGTTTGACTCTCTAGATAATTTATTATCATATATGATGATATTTCTCTTCCTAATAAATCATTTTCTATTGGGTAGTTCAATAACAGATTATAAATAGTTTCGGGATTCCCGATAAAAAGATACTTTATAGTTTCCTTCAAGGTTGTTTTTGTTTCTAAATCGTCGGAGAAATGGATAACATACATTCTCTTCAAATAATGAAAAGCCTGCTCATTGTCTTGTTCTAAATTATGATTCAGGTCAAGATATTCAACAATTTTTCTATATGCTTTATGCACATCTGTACTGTTCTTTATTTGATATTTATAAAAATCTCTAGGATTATCATTTGAATTTCTCGCCCTGTCAGTAATATCATTCAACATCATACTATTAACTGCTGAAACAAATTGATAAGTAACTTTTTCACTTGAGTCTAATTGCTTTTTTGCTTTTTGAAAAATACCTTTTGCACCTAAATCACCGACAGTCCAATACTCTTTACTTCCATTTCTCCCCTTACATTGTGAGCACATTTGAGTACCATCCTTATTTCTAACCCAAAGATCAATCCCCTCTTCTTCTTCTCCAACGGCTTCTAGTGTAATTGACGCTATATCTTCTTTTATTAAATGGAGTAGTTGCTTTACTACCCATCTCCCCTCATATCTATTCCCGAACTTATCCGCTCTACCACCAGCTTCAAATGGCATAGTGTCCCCTCCATTTAATTAGTTATTTTTGTTTTTTTTTTCTTATCATTCATAACAGCCATAAATTTAAATCTTATAATATTGTTATAGTATAACTAAATAAGCTTCTTATCACCCCATTAGCATTCTTACAATGAACATTTTTATTTCGAATGGGAACAGTTCTTATCAATTGTAAATAAACGTCTTTGGGGATATCAGCAAAACAGGGTATGCTCGAAGCATGGAGATGAGTTCGTGGTAATAGAAGGAGTCGAAGTGTTTAGAGTAGGGTTTGTATTTCATGGTAGCAGGAGCTTGGATTTGCCAGCCGATCCCATAGGTTTCCTCCATTGTTTGCTCAATGTATTCAATCAGCCCGGTTTCAATCTCAAACAGCAACCCATAGGCTTCTTTCATGTATTCAGTTTCCATGTGTCCATTCTTCTTAATCGTTGTATAAGCAAATAGTACTACATACATATAGATTCGACATGGCTAAACGAATTCCTGCATAAAATACAATCATTTCCAAAAAAATCACCCCTCAATTGAGGGGCTAGTCGATAATTACATCCAGGACACTATTCAAAACGCTCGGGATCGAAAAGTCGATTAAAACTTAGTTGAACCTTGGCTGTAATTCGTTTTACCGAACAGTAGAGCAGTAACTATCTCCTATTCTACATAAGGAAAGGAGCTATTAGAGACAAAATAATCAACATAATGGCTCCACCAATACGGGAGGATATTTGTAGGAAGGGCATAAGATTCATTCTTCCTGCTGCACTAAGGACAGCTACATCTCCCGACCCTCCCATATCCGCCATACCAAGCCCGGCAGCAATGGAAGACTCGACGAAATAGAATCCAACCAAGAGCCCAAAAAACCCGGCAGCAAGTACTGCTATTATTACAGTAATTACTGTTAGACTGATATAGCTAGGGTTAGTAACAATCTCTATAACACTTGAAAAGTCAATCATTCCTGCACTAATCGCCACTAATATAGCCGGCACCCATGCCTTAGTTATAAAGTTATACCAATCTTCGGATGCTTCCTCAACATAAGATGGCAAGACATTAAATATTTTCAATGCAGCAGCTCCTAAAATAATCCAGACGTATGAATGGAAAGCAGGTATTAACTCAGCAACAATTTTTCCAAAAACGAAGATAGTGGTAGCCGTGATAATTCCAATAATCAGACTGTTTACAGAGAAAGGAAGCTTTGAACTTACACTTTTCAGATCAATTTTTTGATTATTGTTTTCCAATCTTAATATTTCTCCGTCACCTGAAAAGCTCTTTGATCGATTTTTCCTTTTACCTAGCCCATTTAACGTTCCTGCTGCAAGAATACAAATCATATTGCCAACCATTACAGCAGGCGCAATTTGAGCTAATATAGTCCCTGAATCCTGGCCACTGGTGTCTGCAAAAATCTCTGCCATTGGTATCGCACCTGCAGCCATACCCCCACCCATAATAGGCCCTACAACATAAAAAATAGTTTCTCTAAATCCAAATCCGATTAAATGACCGACAAGGCCCCCAATTAATAAGCCAGATGCAATAGCTGCCAAAAGCGGGATGAAAAAGCGAATTCCAATTTTCATTAACATCTTACGATCCATACTAAGAATACTCCCCACTATAATACCGGTTACAGCAAAATCCGAAAAACCAATCTCGTTGTAAAAGTTATCGGTTAGGACTCCCATGCTTTCCGGCAATATTCCCCAGTATAAAAATAGAGCCGGGATTAGTATACAGAGGATAGGCCCTCCTCCAAATGTATTGAAAACTGGTATTTGATTACCAACCCACATGAGTGCAAGTCCAAATACCATTGATACGATAAGCCCACTGGCAAAGTTTTGCGGAAGGATTTCCATATAAATACCAATTAATAATACAATTACTACTCCGCTGAACACGGGAAGGCCAAATCCTGCAATCTTTAGTTTTTCCTTGAAGTCCCCTTCTAACCTTTCATTAATCTGTTCTTCTTTCAACTGGGCCATCTAACCACTCCTTTTATTGTTTTGAATTCATTGGAAAGCGTTTTCATTATTTTAGAATATATAAATCTATCTAAGGAGATAGATTTATATATTGATATCTATAGCGTTAAACCTGTTCCTTCAAACGCTTAATAATCTCATCTGTTACTTCTATCGTTGAATGTTTACCGCCTAAATCCGGTGTCATAATTTGATCATGTGTAATACTTTCCACCACATCTAATAACAGGGATCCTATTTCTTCTTCACCATGATGATCCAACATCATCTTTGCTGTCCATACCTGCCCAATTGGATTTGCAATTCCCTTCCCAATGATATCTGGAGCTGATCCATGTACGGGCTCAAACATAGATGGGTATTTTCCGTTCACGTTAATGTTTGCAGCTGGGGCAATTCCCACGCTACCCATTATGGCTGCTCCTATATCTGTTAATACGTCTCCAAATAAGTTACTAGCTACAATAATATCAAACTTTTCTGGATGCGTGACAAAGAATGCAGCCAAAGCATCAATATGTTGGGAGTCAGTTTGTATACTTGGATAATCTTTAGAAACTTCTTTAAAAATCTCGTCCCAAAACGGCATAGAATGGTAGATGCCATTTGACTTTGTAGCACTAGTTACATGTCCCCGCCTTTTAGCAGCCAACTCGAATGCAAACCGCATAGCCCGTTCCGTTCCTTTTCGAGAGAATATACTATTTTGAATGGCGATTTCATCTTCATCTCGGAAAATTCTACCGCCTACCGAACTATACTCTCCTTCACTATTCTCCCTAACCACCATTAAATCAAAGTCTTTTGGGTTAAGTAGATTAGATTGAACTCCACTAAGCATTTTAGCGGGACGTATATTAATCACCTGTTCAAACTCTCGACGAAGCTTAATCAGAAGTCCCCATAGTGAGATATGATCTGGGACCAACTTTACGTTTCCCACAGCACCTAGAAAAATGGAGTCGAATTCTTTTAATCTATCAATCCCATCCTCACCCATCATATCTCCATGCTCTAAGTAGTATTCACAGCTATAAGGAAACTCTGTGAAATCAAATTGTAACCCTCCATGAACGTCTGACACCGCTTTCAAAACATCGATAGCGGCAGGTACTACTTCTTTCCCTATCCCGTCTCCAGGTATAGATGCAATCTTTAAGTTTTTCATAGTGTATACCTCCTACTTATAATTGTTATTTCTATTAGTTGACGGTCGACTGACGACCTTGTAAAAATACTATAATTTAAATTCAGAAATTTATCAATACTTTTTATTATATTTTTATATCTTGCAATAAAAAAACTGCAATCCCTAAACTGGGTGCAGTTCTATTTGCTAATAATATATTTGAGACTACTTCATTCAAAATTATCCGGAAGAACTGATATTAAATGTTCTACATCCATTTCCAAATGCCGAATCATCTCGGCGGCTGCCTGCTCATGATCTCTAACTTTTATGAACTCAAATATTTTCCTGTGTTGATTTAATATAGTTTCTGCTCTACCTTCCCCCTGAAAATTTAATATTCGGAAATAATTTATCAAACCTTTTAAATCTTGCACTTGCTTTTGTAATCTCTCGTTTTCTGTTGAAGCAAGAATCAAACTATGAAACTTTTCATTCAAAGTAATTATTTTATTAGAGTCTTGTTCTTCCTTTATTGTTTTTTCAGTTTCGTTCAAAATTTTACTTATTTCCTCTAATTGGGCATCACTTGCAAATTTTGTAGTTAACCTTACAGCGAAGGACTCTAGCGCCATTCTACAATGGTAGATATCTTTCATATCTTTTAAAGTGGGTTCATAGACTACCATTTTTGAATTCTCAACAATTAAGAGTCCTTCTTTCTCAAGAATTCTTATTGCCTCTCTAATCGGACTTTTACTTACATTGTATTTCTTGGCTAAATAGGTCTCATTGATTCGATCACCTGGTTGATATTTACCGTCAAAGATCATTTGTTTAAGCATGTGATAAAATTGTATATAATATGGCTCTTGTTTTTTTAAATCACTCACCCTACCCCTCCTTACTTCACAATTTACACCTGTATTCTAACTATATATAGTATGTCAGAACTTAGCAAATTTATTATACAAGCAGATTCTTATAGCCGAACCTTCCCCTCCTTCTGATTATAGTAAGATTATGCCTTTGTTCGATATGCAACCACAGACTAGTCAATAAATATATCCATGATACTATCCAGAGGTATTACAGTTCGGTCCTCATCATTTAACTGGATCTGTTTATTCAGCGAATCAATCTTCAGCAGTTTACCTGCAATTGTCTCATAATCATGGTTAGCATAATATTTAATGTTAACCGTCAGGTTGCTATGTATCGCCAGCTGCAATTGAGCATTGATGTCCTGCATCTTCTGCTCATCTAGGATGGGCTTCTCCTTGTATTCCTTTTCTTCCCACATTTTATTTAACAGCTGAATATGCTCCGGCATCATTAACGAAGTCCACTTTTTGGTTCCACGATCGTTTAGTTGGCCCATTCTGCATCCACCTTTCTACTCTTAACAGGAACATTTGTTCTTATGTTATCATTAAGATTATTATGGTGCAAAGTTAATAATTAACAAGATATCCTTTTTAATACCTTTAAGATACCTTGCTAGCGAAAAGATATTTCAGAACAGTAAACTATGTATATTTTTTCTGTTACTACAAAATATATTCATTAAAAAAGGCCTCAGCGATAGACCCCTGAGGCAATTTACTATAGAACATTATATATTAAAGCATTTTATCATTTCCTTTGGAAAATCGATGAACGGGTTTCGGTTTCCTTGAATCTCATAAATAGCCTGGTTGCGATGTTTTTCATAGAGGTCAGGTGGGAAGTTCTGGTGCCAATCCAATAATAAATCCTTATCGATACCTTCCTTATAGGATGATTCTATCTCGTCAGGATACCTGATTAAAAAATACAACATCGCTCTCGCTACTGTTCCTTTACCACTTTCTGGTTCAAATAATCCCTCATCTGCCTTTCCGCATTTCTCCTCTATTCTCTTCGCCCTCATTTCTTCTGGTTCATAACCCTTAAAATCGTGGTATGGATAATTATTTCTTATGGAGTTACAAACAGGTTCACAAGTAAATAAGTGATGGAGATCTCCCCGCATTGGCTCTTGTCTATTGAACCAAGACTGTGGGACGGAATGCTCGCAATTATATTTGAAATTATTCTCAATTTGAGCCAACCTATCATCCATCAGATATTGGTCTTTATCAGTTATTTTTTCAAGCTCCTCTTTTCGTTTGATGGAAATGGCATAGTCCTCTTTGATCACTTCTTCCGCTTTCCTTCTTCTACCTGAGTAAACGCTGGTAAGATTACCATCAGGACGTAGATCAACCCAGGGATAAACATACTCGCTCGGGTCGTAACTCACCTTGTTTGTGTGGGTGTCCTGGAGAAGCTTACTTAATGTTTGAACCAGCTCATTATCATTAGAGTTTTCAAGGGTAATGTTTTTATAATATTGCTCGATCTTTTGCTTATCTGTTTCCTCATCATAATATTCTCTTTTGTCTTTCTGTATATTTTCTTGAGTTACTCTAAGCTGAGAAAGAATGATGTTGAGATGCTGAGGATTTTTGGTCGTGGGGGTCAATTTATCAGGAGATACATTCATACTCATTCCTCCTTCAAATAATAAAATTTGTAGCCTTTTATAGGAACATCAAAATTATAAGTGGCCTAAACCCTATGGAATGCAAGCCTAGACCACTCGAACAATTTTATTATTCTTTCCTTATTTAGCAGCTTTTTGAAAGCCGGTATAATTGGTAGCCATTTCTACCGCACTCCCTGCCTCAATATATCCCCAAACGTCATTGAGTACTGGCTGAGAAGTAGCCTTTAAAATGCTCTTGATATCATTTGGACTTAAGTCGGGGTTCGCTTCTAACATCTGTGCAACTACCCCAGCACATATAGGAGTTGCCATAGATGTTCCAGATAACTGTAGATAGTTTTCATCGACGACCTGCTCTGGCAGCTCATGTTCTACAGTAGAATCAGGCGCTAATAATGAAATAATATCTGTACCTGGGGCATAAATGTCCGGTTTAATAAAAGAGTCTACCGTTGGACCTCTGCTTGAATAGTCAGCGATATGATCGTCTGATCGTTCTTCTGTATTTTGGTCCATTGTAGACCCAACAGTGATAATGAAAGGATTGATGGCCGGAGTACTTATCGTTGTTTGTTGAGGGCCGCTATTTCCAGCAGCCGCACAAACGACTATGCCTTTATGCCAAGCTTCCTCTACTGCAACGGAGAGTGGGTCATCCCGAAAGGATTCAAACGCCTGAGCTCCTAATGACAGAGAAATAATACGAATATTGTACTCATCTTTGTTATTAATGCACCATTCGATACCCTCAATGATAGTTGATAATCTGCCACTTCCATTTTCATCAAGAACCTTTATACCTACAATTGATGCCTCAAGGGCAGGCCCGATATACAATCCATCAGATTGATATCCGTCCCCGACGGCATCCCCTGCACAATGGGTGCCATGCCCGTTATCATCATAGGGTTCTTCTCGGCCATTTATAAAGTCTTTAAACGCAACTATTCGATTGCTTGTACTAGTTAGATCACTATGGGGGTGGACACCTGTATCAATAACAGCAATAGTGACGTCTTTTCCCGTCAAATCAGCCCTTCTCTGTAGTTCAGCAGAACCGATTTGTCTGGTTGCAATGTCCAACAGAGCGGTTACTATACGGTCATAAAAAATTCGTTCCACAGCTTCATGGTCTTTTATTTGTTTAATCATTTGTGGGGTTAAATTCCCTCTAGCAATCCTTGGCCCGATATCTTTTTCTAGATTGCTGTTATTATCTGCTTGGCTGGCTGTTATCAGATCCTTCTTCTTCTTGTCATCAGAGTCCTTTGAATAATATACAATGACTGGCAGTCTATTGTTACTTGTCTCATAGGGGTCTTCTTTTCGATTCAACCTTAGTTGCTCTACTAAACCTGGATCTAACTTATGGCCGGCCTCTTCAAACCACACTCTTTTTCTATTACTCATTTTCTTCCTCCTTCTGCCATTAAATTTAAAACAATACGAAATATACACCAGGGTATAGTCCTCAATGTTTCCATTTCTTCCTTGATAATGTTGGAAAGATAATAAGCGTTAGGATGCTTGGTTTAATAAAGAATATGTCCCTATAGATAGGATAGCACCGGGGAATTATGGCAACAAGATGTCAAAACTACCAATTAATTCGAACTATTCAAGCAAAGATTATTTGGTTCCATGAATGTCATTTTATCCATCATAACTTCACCTTTCCAACCAAAATGGGAACATTTGTTCTTATAATATCATTAAGGGGATTATAGTGCAAATTATTATAAAGCTTTTATATATATTACTGTATGAATATGCGTGGGCTGCCCCGGACGGAGTTCTTTTCCTCTTTTAGCTTATCTTCCTATAAACGTTCGTTTTTGATAACATAACATTTCAAAACTGAAATTCTATTAAACATCCCTTAATCCGTGTTCCAAAAACCATCTCTAAATCTAAATCTCAATATATACACCATTTATCCTTTTTGATAATATAAAATTAAGTAAATTGAAAAGGAGCTCCAAAAAATGTTATTTGGATATGCCCGGGTAAGTACCAGAGATCAAAATTTACATATGCAGTTTGATGCATTAATGCGTTATGGTGTGAAAGAGAAAAATATCTTCTCAGAAAAAATCACCGGAACGAAAAAAGATCGGCCGACGTTTAATGAGATGTTGAAATTTTTGCGAGAAGGAGATACGGTGGTCGTCTATAAATTGGATCGAATCGGAAGAAGCACCAAACACCTGGTCGACCTGATCAATGATTTTCAAGAGAAAGGGATCAACTTTGTTTCCATCAATGAAAATATTGATACGACGACAGCGATGGGGAAATTGGTGTTTACGATTTTCAGTGGGCTGGCTCAGTTCGAACGCGATATCATTTCAGAAAGGACAAAATCGGGATTGGATGCAGCAAGAGCTCGGGGAAGAAAAGGTGGCCGGCCAAGAAAGGACCCCTCTAAACTCGATATGGCCTTTCGAATGTATGACAGTAAAGAATATAGCATCCAGGAGATCGTGGATGCTACAGGGATGGGGAGAGCTACGTTTTATAGATATCTTGAAAAAAGAAAAAAATTATAGTTCAAAAAACTACGCTAATAAAGGTTACAGTCTTAGGAATCATCCCAAAAGAAAGTACTAAGTATAAGCTCATCCAAACACACAAACGTAAACGTTGTCGTTTACGTTTGTGTGTTTTAAACTCATTACTTTTCCGACCATTATATTAAACCTAGAACAGTAGGAATGTGTCCTAAGGATAAGATAAACTATAATCTTTAAAACTAAAATCTTTCTAAACCTAAAAGTGGCCAGTAAAGAAACGCAGCTCCCAAAGTGATGATGACCAATAATACTGTTATGATACTACCAATCAACAGCATATCACGGCTGCTGTAATAACCAAGTGCATAAGTAGTCATACTCCCCACTGAAAAAGAAGCGACAAAAAGATCGACTGCAAACCAACGATTTCGGTCCACCTCAAGGAATGCATCTACCGATTAGCTTATATCACCCCACACACCAGTGAAAGATGTGGCGGAAGAAATTTGTGTGGTCGGCCTGCGGTCTCGAATCGTGATTGAGTATCTCTCCCAGTTTTTCCGAAGAGATTTCCGGCTGGGAAACATTTTTTATATGGGGAATTTGGAAAGAGAGTCCTTGCAAGCGAGGAAGGGCAAAGAAAAGACAGGACGAGTGACGATCAGGTTTCCACAGCGTACGCACGAACAGATCTGTGCCCTGGCCTATGCATTGGATGTCACTCCATCACGAGCCACGGGAATACTCCTGGAAGCCAGTGTGAAAAACACGCACTTCATCGATGCCTTCACCAGGCATTACCTACAGGGGCAGCTGGATGAAGGGCGGATGCGGGAGCTGAAGAAAGTGATCCGGTTCATCAATCAGAATAACCCTTACGAAGAGCAGATTTCCTGGGGTGTACTGCTTTCCTATCTGTATGAGGAATTGAAACTGGGGGCGAATCATGTGGCAGATAGCGTAAGTGATTGGATTGAGAGGATGAAATAAAGAGATTAAAAAACACAAACACTTACTTTAATGTAAATGTTTGTGCTCTCTTCATCGCTATATGATTTTAACTCTGAGATACAGCCATTAAACAATTGACTTCATTAATCGTTGTTGCCAGATGTCACGGTATTCAATTTTCTTTTCTAACTCATCAAGCAATTTAAATATTTCATCTATTTTATTTACAGTACGATACTGTTCATTAAGAGGGGGGAGTGGAAACAATGAATTGACTATCTTTTCCCTCGAAATATTAGGCTGGGCTCCACCAGCACCAAGACCTCGGAAGTAAGTTCTTAATGAAAGTAAATAAAAGAAAAGGTACCTATTATATACTGGGCTAAAACACGTACACGCACAACATGCTTGATTGGTTGTAGCTTCAGTCTTTAATATTCCTAACTTCCCAATAGTTGCCCCGTACATTGCAATTAAAACATCCCCTGGCTTATTTAGCTTCACGGAGGTCTTTTCTACAGCTAGAGAAGTGATTTTCTCTTCAGAATCGGTTATATAGCCATCATTTAATTCCCCTGTTTTCAGCCAAGGTATATCACCATGATAAAACTTAGGATTACTTCGAGTAGGAGTAGCACCAGCTTTCCATACACCTATTTGCCCCAATTTTACCCATTCCCAACTCTCAGGAATTTCAAAAGGGACTTTATTTCCTTGAACAGGTGGAAGTTCCTTTTGTTTGCGTATCTTTTTCTCTTTCACTAACAACTGCTTCTCTCCCTCAATTCTCTCTAACAAAGCAGAGGCAGGTTCTTCATTTGTATCCTGTGGTACTAACTTCCCTCTCATCGCTAGACTCAAAATACCTTTTCGCAACCAATTCACATCTTCTTTGGTCTCTAATAATTCATCCATATGGCTTAATGTAAATCTCAAAGCATCATCTGCTTCCTCATTTGTTTCACTTTGAAATTTTGAAAAAACGGTTTTATTTAGTATTTTAGAAGACTTTTTCTTTTGTCTAATATCTTTTTCTAATCGGTCACATATAGCAAACAGCTCGTCAACTTTTTCTACTATACGATTTTGTTCCTTTAGAGGGGGTAATGGTACAGGAAACTTATTTATTTTAGTAAGCGTCAATCTCTTGATTGCACTTCCTGACATCTTTGATAGATAGCTACGTTTACTTGTTAAAGAATTAAGCCAGTATACAATAAGCTTATTATTTATTTCACTACTAGTTTTAATTAGTGCAACACTGGATAACAAAGAAAACTGTTCTTTTATAGTGTTAATCGCAGCTCGCCCTGTAGTTGCTCCATCCTTAATATAAAGAATATCACCCCATTCTGGGTTACATCGATCATATATTTTCTTATGATCACTTTTTGTAACATAGGTAACGTTAGTTAAATCAAGATAATACTCTTTTATATTTTTTGCAGTAATATACATGAAATCGCCTTTTGCATAGCTGTTTGGAGAATGATGAGTTCCATCAGTAACTTTCAAAGAGAGTTGTGATATGGTAGTCCACACCCAATTTGATGGTATATCAAACAACTCAGCTTCTTTAGATATCTCTTCTGCATTCTTTTTACCTTTTGTTTTCTTGTTACCTTCAGCTTTTTTCCTTTGTATATGTTCTAACAAATATTTAGAATGATCATCATTTTTATCCTGGTTAGTTAGTTCCCCTTTAAATGCTAAATCAAGAATTCTTTGCTTTACCTTTTCTACATCTTCTTCTGTTTGAACAGCCTCAAATAAATTCTTCAGCAAAGCACTCATACTTCCACCCCACCTAAGATAGAAGCCAATTCATCTACTAACTGTTGTTTGGTTTCTTCCACCTGTTGGGATGCTTCCTGGTATCTTTCATAAGCTTTTTCTGGTGATAACTGCTCTTCTTCTTTTTTATAAGGGTTGGAAATATCCAAGTTATAGTTCCGATTTTTGATTTCTTCTAATGACACTTTCCAAGCATATTGATTCTCTTCCCGTTTGTTCCACCATTTCTTCTCCAAATCAAACTCTTCGGTACGCATCGGTCTTGTTTTGGAATACGATTTCTGTCCTGGTGGATATGGATGATCAAAATACCAGACTTCTTCGGTCGATTTCCCTTTTTCAAAGAATAAGAGGTTTGTTTTAATGCTTGTATATGGATTAAAAACCCCATTCGGTAAACGAACGATGGTGTGAAGGTTACACTCTTCCACTAGCTTTTCTTTCAGACGAGTTTTGACGCCTTCTCCAAATAGAAAACCATCGGGTAATACAACGGCTGCCCGGCCGTTATCTTTGAGTTTTGCTAGT
Organism: Virgibacillus xinjiangensis; assembly: GCF_042643145.1. Lineage (NCBI taxonomy): Bacteria > Bacillati > Bacillota > Bacilli > Caryophanales > Bacillaceae > Virgibacillus > Virgibacillus xinjiangensis. The sequence goes on along the minus strand of NZ_JBHRSA010000036.1, from coordinate 17,177 downwards.
ATCAATGCAATAAACAGGTCAGCCGTTTCTTTTGTTTGGAAACTTGCAGGAAAATTGGTCTGGATACCGTCTTCTTCTTCACCACCAAACGGTGGATTTGTCAAGACCACATCCACCTTGTCACTCGCTTTTATATCTCGTAATGGGTAGGAAAGGGAATTATCCCGACGCACCTTCGGAATTTCTACATCATGCAGGATCAAGTTGGTTACACACAACACATGAGGAAGAGGTTTTTTTTCTATTCCTTGTACGCCCTCTTCTAACACTTTACGACCTTCTACCGTATCCGCTTGTTTCTTCAAATGTTCCAGTGATGAGGCAAGAAAGCCCCCGGTACCACTGGCCGGGTCCAAGACCTTCTCTCCCAGCTGCGGGTTGACCATATCCACCATGAATTGTGTGACCGCCCGTGGAGTGTAGTATTCCCCGGCATTTCCTGCACTTTGAAGGTCTTTTAAGAACTTTTCATAAAAATCATTGAATAAATGACGGTCTTCCGAGCTGTTGAAATCAATACCGTTGATTTTATTGATTACTTGTCGCATAAGAGTCCCGGACTTCATGTAATTATAGGAGTCCTGAAATACTTCCCGAATCATGAATGCACGCTCTTGCTCATTATCACTAACGCCTTGAAGCTCGCTCAAAGCAGGGAACAGTTCATTGTTGACGAACTCCAACAATTCGTCTCCAGTCATGCCTTCCTCATCGGCTGCCCAATTTCTCCACCGAAAGTTTTCTGGTACCGGCGACTTAAAATCGTCATAAAGCAATTCCAGCTCTTGTTCTTTATCATCTAAGATTTTCAAAAAAATCATCCATACAATTTGAGCAATACGCTGGGCGTCTCCATCAACTCCGACGTCTTTGCGCATAATATCCTGCATGGATTTAACTAAACTCGTGATACTCACAATACTCCATCTCCCTTAATTTTCTACGGTGTACAATTCTTGTTCTAATTCCTGCAAAGCTTGTTTATACTGTTTTTTTCCTCCAAATGCCTGGATAATTTCCATCAAGGAACCGTGATCCTGAAATTCCGGCAACTTCAGTACCTGCATGGATTCGATATTTACAATGCCTTCATCTTCATACTTTTCAAGTAACGTTTCCAGCACTTGACGTGCCTTCTCCCCATATTTAGAGAAATAATCGGTACGCTTCACACCGTTGACCCGTTCCTTACGGGTCAACGGTTTCTGATCAAAGGCTACATGACAGATTAAATCAAAAGGGTCCAACTCATTTCCGACTTCCTCTTCCAGGGCATCTAATAATAGTCCATGTTCAAGCATTTCGTCAACAACGGCTTCTTTCCGTTCCGCGGACTTCCACCGTTGTAAAAATGCTTCTAATGAGGCGTATTCTTTTTGCACGGTATTGCGGGTGTAATCCTTCAATGATTCCGTAATGAGAGTGCCATCTTCCCCAATATATTGAACACGCTCATTTAGTACTTTCACCTTCACATTATCTACCGTGTACACCTTCGGCTTATCTTCCCCGACACCACCTATAGGGCCTCCGTCGATAATTCCACCGCCTTCTGGTCCTGGCGGGATAGGGGTATCTCCAGGAAAACCAGGCTCTGGTCCATTCTCCCCTTCATCTTCTGGAGGTACCGGAGAATCGCCTTCTTTCGGTTCATAAATGCTTTCTGGTTCTCCATCAAATTCTTTGTCCGCAAATAGACGAGTCACATTTCGGAAGTCCATGATTGTAAAGGTGTATTTTCCGAATTCCTCTTTTAATCGTGTGCCCCGTCCTATGATCTGCTTGAATTCGGTCATGGAGTTGATATTGGATTCCAATACAATCAGTTTGCACGTTTGCGCATCCACCCCGGTGGTCATCAGCTTGGAAGTCACCGCAATGACGGGATAGGGATTGGAGGGATCGATGAAGTTATCCAATTCCCGTTTCCCCTCGTCATCGTCCCCGGTAATCCGCATGACGTACTTCCGGTTCTTCGCTACAAGGTCTTGGTTTTCATTGACCAATGCCTGCCGCATGCGTTCTGCATGATTAATATTCGTACAGAAGACAATCGTTTTTTGGAATCGATCGGTTTTCTTCAGATAATCACTTATTGTTCGTGCCACTTCTTTGGTCCGGTCATCGATTATTAAATTACGATCAAAATCCTTCTGGTTGTATATGCGATCTTCAATAACATGGCCATAACGATCCTTTTGCCCCTTGGTCGGCCGCCAACCTTCTACATCTTTATCCAGGGTATAACGGATGACCCGATAAGGAGCCAAAAATCCATCTTCAATCCCCTGTTTCAAGGAATACGTATAGATAGGCTCACCAAAGTAATGAATATTAGACACTTCTTTGGTTTCTTTTGGTGTAGCCGTCAAACCGATATGCGTCGCATTCGAAAAATACTGAAGGATTTCTCGCCAGGCCGAATCTTCTGCCGCGCTTCCCCGGTGGCACTCATCAACAACTACTAAATCAAAGAAATCGGGAGAAAACTGCTTATATATATTCTGTGCATCCTCAGTTCCTGAGATCCCTTGATATAAGGCCATGTAAATTTCATAGGATTTATCTACAGTACGATTTTTCACCTTGGTGACTTTATCGCGAAAGGGTTTGAAATCGTTGCTTTTGGCCTGATCGACAAGGATGTTGCGATCTGCCAAGAAAAGGATGCGCTTTTTCTTTCTGGCTTTCCATAATCGCCAAATGATTTGGAATGCGGTATAGGTTTTTCCCGTTCCCGTCGCCATGACTAGAAGAATCCGATCTTGCCCCTTAGCGATTGCTTCGATTGTTCGATTAATCGCAACACGTTGATAATATCGAGGAGATTTTCCACTGCCATCCTGATAGTAATCTTGAGTGATGACTTCCTCTTCCTCCTTATCAATGTGCTCCGCCATTTTATATAGCTGCCATAACTCCTGAGGAGTCGGAAACTGTTCCATCGTCAGTTCCTGTTCCATGTTTTCGTTATTTCCGGTACGATCATGGAACAGAAAGCCTTTTCCATTACTACTGAACACGAAAGGAATATCTAAAATCTCTGCATAATCCAAAGCTTGCTGCATGCCTGAACCGATGGAATGTTCCATATCTTTCGCTTCTATAATAGCCAACGGAATATTCGGCTTATAATATAGGATATAATCTGCCCGTTTGCCTTTCTTACGTGTGAATCCTTTATTTTTATAGACAATGCGACCATCTGTAAAAGAAACTTCTTCGCGAATCTGTTTATGGATATCCCATCCACTATGTTCTAATGCAGGAGTTATATATTTGGTACAAACATCGCGTTCACTTAATTTATTGTCCATGTATTGACCTCCATTCGACGGAGTATTATTTCATATATAATTTTCTCACTTCAGTATACCAAGTAGGTCCATAGAAACATAGGAGAGGGGATATTTTACAGAAATAAAGTACTAGAAGAGTAGAAGGTTAGTAGTTATACCCCCTACCTCCCCATTCTGTCCCTTATATATCGTCTTCCTGCAATCCGCCCAGGTTCTCTATCATAGGGATAAGCATAGGAGAAATCATTCGGGTGGTTTCCTCCACTTTATTAGTTGGATCCTCATTATCCTCTTCCGTTTCCGTACTATTGATAATTCCTAGACCAATCAAGACCATTCCATATTTGTATTTGTTCTTGATTAATTCAACATCTTGAGACCTTGATTTTAGTTCCGTTGTGAGATGGATATTATCCATGTTGATGTGGAAGTCATAGCCACTTTCTCCATTGTTTTCGACTTTCAGGGCAGATTCGTTATTAAAATTTTTCTTCTCCCAATCTTCACGAGTGATTTCGAAGATATTAGGTAAAGCAAGCTTCGATTGCTCCTCCCTAGTCTTTTGGTCATTAGAACCTGACCCCTTCTTTCGTTTACCTTTCCCGCCATTACTTGTGTTTTTCTTATCTTCTTCAGCAACTAGTTTGAATATTTCTTGGAAAGGTTCGTATCTACTTTCATCCGTAACTACCAGGGTGTAGGTGTATTCTTCATTTACCTTTGCATCGTCTGGAAGCCTCACATTCAACGTAGCAACTCCATTGTGCAAATTAATATTATACGTGCCTACTCTCTCGCCATTCAGTAGCAAAGTGGCTTCTCCTGGTTGTCTGCTACGATCAAAATAATCATTAGTTGCATCGGTTTCAAAAGGTATTCTTGCTCTAACATTCTTCGGTACTGTTCTGGTATAAAATTTATTTCCTTTTTGTCTCAGCTTGAAAAAGGTTGGAAATTCTTTTCCCTGGTAGTCTTCCGTTTCACCAGTTTTCTCTAAGTTAAAAGGGTTTGAAAGTCTTTGACCCGAAATGAAGAGCTTTGATAAGGTCGGAGATTTTTTCATAATATCATCAAGAAGGTTAGTTAATGGTTTGTCATCACTCAGTTTGTTTGCCAAAGCTTCTTTCCTTCTCTTTTCACGAAGTGATTTCAACATCGCATGATTTTTCACTAAATGGCTCAACTCATCTTCAATCAACTTGCGAAGCTCGCCTTCTCTTAATCTATCACGACTATTCATAAACAGGTCTTCTCTGGAACGACCATCCAATTGTGTACAATCCACAATGATCAATAAAGAATTGGCGAGTGCCCCCATTCCGACGGATTTCCTAGTAAAAAACGCTTTTGGAATATCCCCATGCGTTTGACCATTGACTGTAAATATAATGCCTTCGCCTTTTTTATACTTCTCTTCCTTACCTTCTTTGAAGGCAATAATTGAAAGTTTCATTTCTTGCCCTTTAATAGTTATTCTAGATGAGAGCGGAAACCCTTCTTCAATGTTGCTTCTTTTATCTTCTGTTAACCGGACATTCAAACCGGATAAAGTGGTTTCCAATGTATGCCCTTTATAATCTCTTCTTTCATAAAAACGAATGGGCATAGCTAGTGTTGGCATTAGCATCGATAACCTGTTGTAAAGGTCAAAGAGAATATTCGTAGTAAGGCCGGGAACCTTATATTCAAACAGCTTAATAAAGGTTCCATATTCCAATGCTTCTCCAAATGCGCTATCTTTAGAGGGAAGCAGCTCTAATTCGTCTGCTTTAAAGCCTAAAATATTACCTCCTGGAGCAAGGTACGTGTAGACAGAGCTCCTTTTCCCCTTAGTAGGAGGTTCCCTTCTAACAACGGTTACTCCCCACTCTTGAGAAGAATCATCTTTACTTAGTTGTGGGTGTCTCTTTGAAATGACCAATTGCAGGTTATTGTCCCCGCAAAACTGCAATACGCCTGAACCACCCATATTGAACTTTCCTTGCACAAATGGGATCCTCAATTTATTAGATTTATTTAGAGAAAGAATAGTATCAGGAAGGCCTTTTGGAGATTGCCCCTCGCCTTTGTCAATAATCGTGTAATTCGGTTTGGATTTCTTACCCGTAGCCACAAAATTGATATTTTCCGCTAGCTTGGTTCTTTCTCTACTATCCAGGTTAGAGAGTTTTCCTTCCGGGATTTGAAAGAAAATCGATAGAGCTGCGTCCACATCTTTGGGAGCAAAGTCCGATGTAGGGTCTATTTCATTGATAAAACATTCTTTCATTAATACAGCATCTACGGAGTTGATCAACTTTTCCACCAAAGCAGCATCCGGAGAGCTCTGTTGGTTTCCTATGACGGAAAAGTTGTTTTCATTATCGCCATAACTCCTCCAGTGTTTGCTACCCCATAAATCCTTTTCCTTCAAAAAATCAATTACTTCTTTTTCAGACTCGCATTTCGCTAAATGAATCGCCATATTCTTAATGTCAGTACCCGTCGTTGTAATCATATTAATTCCTCCCCCTAAATTGCAGATTACTCTTATTGTTCGAATGCTACAGAAATTTCCATGTCTCGATACAATTGATGATAATCCTGCACCCTTTTTTCCTCAGCTTCCTGTAATGCTAGCTTATAGGCCTTATCCGTGTGTTCAAATGATTCCCCAATTTGCTTTTGCTTTTCATAAGGTAGCGCTGGAACCAGTACATCTGCGATTTCTTTTATACTGATCACTTTTACAGCAGTTCCCTTTTGTGAAGAATTCAAGTAGTATTGACCGACCGGGCTCTCCAGGTAAGCCTTCAAAAACTGAGAATGCGTATTGCCCATCGGCCGTAGGCCAATGAAGTTATGAGACAGAATAGCATCCTCTTTCACTTCGGAGACTACTGCAATCTTAATCGCCGCACCTCGTGCTGAAACGAGAATATCCCCCTTCTGGACAAAGTATTGTTCCGCTTTTCTTCTATCATTTAAAGGTACGTTTTGTAACTGATCCCACAATATATCTCCATCTTGAACGTCTGTAAGTTGTATCACTTTATATTTTGTGCCTTCTTCCTCTTGTTTTGCCTTCGATGGCATATTCATCCCTCGATAAATTTCAGCTACATCGTGTAATGCTTTCTTTGGCAACTCAGAGTTCAGAAAACTTTTCCTATTCACCGTGACTTTTCCGATCGGAGAATCTACATCATCTACATCGAAGTATCTATGAATATTCAAAGAGCCTTCCTGGATATCGGAATTACTAACAAACTTACTATATCCCGGGGTTTCCTTCCCACTAATAAAAGTTTCTATAATTTTTTTTGTATCTTGATCCCGTAAATAATTGCGGCCTCGCTCTTTCTTGAATTCTGCGGAAGCATCGATGAAGAAAATGTTCTCCTTCCTCTCTTCTGTTTTTGCTTTATTTACAATCAATAAAGCCAGAGGAATGGCCGTAAAGGAAAATAAGTTGGAAGGTAAACTGATAACCCCTTCAATCAAATCGTTCCGAATTAATTCTTCTCGAATTTTCCCTTCTGCTCCACCGCGGAATAAGACTCCATGGGGAACAATGAACGCTGCTTTACCTTGTTCTTTCAAAGACGCAATAGCATGTAAGATGAACGCCATATCTCCACTTTTTTTAGGAGGAAGCCCATACACGAAACGACCATAAAGTTCGTTTTTTACTAACTCGGGCTTCCAAGTCAAACCGAATGGAAAATTCATGGTTACATAATCAAATGTCTTCAAACCGTACTCATCTGTGAATTTTGGTTCTGTTAATGTGTCTCCTACCTCGTACTCAAAACTCTGAACCTGATGGATAAACAAATTCATTTTACCAATGGCTGCCATATCTTCATTAACATCTTGGGCATACACGGTTACATTTTCTCCAGCTTGTTTTGCCTGTTTATAAGCCTCCAACAGTAACAACCCCATTCCAGCTGTACCGTCATATACACTCCCTTTTTGTACACCTAATAACTTTGAAAGTAGTTCATTGATGGACCGTGGAGCAATCAATTGCCCCGCTTTAGAGCGCTGTTCTTCCAGAAAATGATACAAGAAGTTTTCAGTAATTCGTGCAATACCTTCTGCTTCAGGATGTTGGTATTTATTCAGGACACTTACAAACTGAAACAACACCCCTTCATCTAATTTCCCAATAATTTCCAAGTTAAAGGTCCCTTGAAGAACAGGAAAAGTGTGCTGGGCAATTTCCATAGCTTTGATGAAACGGGGCTTTATGTTGTAACCACTTCGAGTAACTTGCGACCAGGATTCATGCTCACTGACCTCCTCCCGGTGAAGCTTTTCAATCACAATGAGTGTCAAAGATCCCATTGTCATATGAACACTTTCTTCAAACGTCAACTCTTCATTTTGTAGAATATCCATCCCTTGCCATACAGCCTTTTGAAAATTCATTTCTTTCATGGTTTTTCCTCCAATATTTTTTAAAGTAATTTGATTACTTGTTATTTTAGGGTAAAAAATTTTCTTTATTCCCTTTCATCTGTCGCAATGCCTGTTGAAAGGCGCCTGTAGCTCCTTGGCTACTGGAATATACAATAGGAGTTCGATGCTCTTTAGCTAGTTTTCTGACTTCCCACATATTTTTATGGGAGCAAGCACCAACGTATAATATAATGCAGTCCACATCATTTACATGTTTCTCAAAGAAAGAAAGCATACGTTTTTCTTTCTTATTCTCTACCTGGTGAACCACTTCGATGTTCATTTGCTTTCCTTTTTTACTAAGCGACTTGTTATTTTTACCCCCCACTAATAATACCTTCTTCATTATAACCTCTCCCTTCCGTTTTTACAAGAATATTTTATAAAGTAATTTGATTACTTTATATTATTGCTGAAAAGTATCATCTGAAATTACTCTGGCTTTTTTGGTTACTTTTAGTATAAGTAAAACGCCACATAAAGTCAACTACTTTTTAAAGTAATTTAATTACTTTATTTAACCGGAATTTTACTTACTTTTGTTTAGACTGTCACCCATTAACTTCTAATTCATTTATTTGACGCTCTAAATTTTGGTTCCCTTGATCTTACCTTGTGGCATACGCAAATATCACTTATTCTTCTTCTATCTTGTTGAACAACCCTGATTGAACATTTTATAGATTGATTTTATAACATTTTAGCTTGTACGCCCAGGGTGTACTTTGGTTGAACATACTATTTGTCACTTCAATCTCTTGATGTTTTGTACGCTAAATAATTTCCAATCTAAAAAAGTCGAATCCCGCACACTTTGAATTCGACTTTTTAAAATTAGCTTATTCTACTAAATTATCCTGTTAGTCCTATAAGATTTTTCAATTATCTATTTCCCTTTTTCCCTAGAGCTCTTTTTCTTTTAGCTCCTTTTTTGCTTCTTTCAAATCAATTTTTGCTTTGTGTCCGTGTCTCTGAAGAAGATGGAGTAGGTTATTACCGTTTAACAAGGTCAATGGCTTGTCTTTGGCAAATGAATAAGCATCTGGCCCATAATCAGCCGTGGACACCAATATTCCTTTTGTCGCACCTTCGTTCATTACCGTTCCATATAGATCGCGCACTGCAGATACACCGACCACATTAGTATATCGCTTCGCTTGAATGACCATTTTCCCCCCTCTTAATGGATCTGGATCAAAGGCAACCGCGTCTACGCCACCGTCTCTGCTCGCTCTAGTGATTTTGACTTCGCCTCCACCTTGGTTGAATTCACTTTCGAAGAGTTCCCTAATAAGATTCTCAAAGTCCTGCCAATCCATTGCAGCTATATTCATATTTTCATCGATACCTTCTGCTACGGAATAAGAGGAGACAAATCTCGGATCATCTCTATCTATCTTAATGATGGGCGCCACTGGAGTTAAACTGTGAAGTTTGCTGCTTCCAATTCCTTTAAGATTTTTAAAACAAAGCTTAGGATCCACCTGTTCAAGATTAATCTTTTCGAATTCATCTTTTCCAGCTTGTACCGATAGAATACATGCGTTAACATCTTGCCCTGTGGCTTTGTCAATAGAATTGACCCATCCGTTGAATACAATAGCTTCTAAGGCATCAATAGCATCTGCTTCAAACAATTCGTGTAAAGAGCGTAGTGTAATGTTATATAGCAAAGTATCATACATTTTCCTTTTTGCAGCAGCAGATAAATGAACATCTTTGAATTCATCCCGCGATTGGACATACTTTACTTCTTTTAATGTGGGTACATCTTCAGGGGAAGGCAGTGAATAGTCTACAATCATTATCTTTGTTTCGGGGTTATAATCGATATCAAACTCTTGAGGGAATTCATCCGGATACTCCGAGTTTGATAAGACCATATCGCAGTAATCGATTATTGCCACCGGATCTTTCAGCATATAATTCTTTTTCTGTTGCTCAATGGCTTCGTTGGTTTCTTTCTGGTATAATTCAAAAGCTTCTTTCTCTTCTTCCCACTTTTTCACATCTTCCTGATATTGTTCGTTTTCCATGATGTTTTGTTTCTCTATCTCTTCTTTTTCTAGCTCCCAGTTTTTGTGTTCTTGGTGAAATTTTTCTTCCATTTCTTTTTCTTTCTTTTCTCTCATAGAAGGAATTATTTTATCTAGTAAGTTTAACTGAGGTTGATATACTTGTTCTTCTTTTTTAGGTTCAGGTGAATAAGGAACTTCTATTGGCGTTGTGGGCGGTGACTTATCGAACTCCCTTGTATTCTTCAGATCTTCCCAATCAATGGCATCATCCACGCCTAGTGTATGTTCCAAAGTATTCTCTACGTTTTTAAGCTCTTCTTCGGCATCTTCGGTCTGTTGCAATGCATACAATTTCTTATCTTCTTTTTCCTGCGCTTTTCTTTCTCTAGCTGCTCTTTTTTCTTCAGCTTCAACTTTCTTCATCCACATTTCATCCCATTGATTCAGCTGAGCCTGTGCTTTTTGCTCAACGACGTGTCGCTCTGCCCCACGAATTACCCTATACTTATTAAGGCCATCATGTTTAATTTCTACTTCATATACATTTCTATACGACATAACTTTCCTCCTGTTTAGTTAAAACTGGCAAAAATCATATTAATGGCGAGGTAATCGAGTTTAATTAATCTAGTCTTTACTGTTAACAGATATGTATCCCTACTGCTGTGCCTCCACTAAGTAATAACCTCTCATTTAATGGTATATTCTTCCTCCATTATACTCCCGGCCGTTCGGAAAGGTCTACAGGAAACTGCGAACGTTCGTAATTAATTTTGAGTGTTTTACGAACGCATTTTTTGCTAATTTTGATGGCTGTCTCTTCCGTTCGTAAAGGTGTGCTTTTACAAACAAATATTGAATACTTAACCTAAGAGCACATAGAGACATTTATACTATTGCGTTAAGTTGGAGGTTCCGGTCTATCAATTAAGAGCATTTATATTAAAGGCTAAAAAATGAGTACTTGAAGGAGGAAAGATACTTTGAGAAATATTGGCTTTGTTGGTAATGATTCTACTAAAAGCATAACTGCCTCAAATTACCAAAATGTATTGTTTAATGAAGCCATTGGCACTCATTTAGGTTATAATAGGTGCTTAAATATAGATGGATAGAGGTGAATGGCATGATTGTAATCATTGATAATTACGATTCCTTTACATATAATTTATTTCAGTATTATAAACAGATTGAAAATGACGTTTTTGTATATAAAAATGATGAGATTACAGTTCAACAAATCGAACAGCTCCAACCTTATTTGATTGTATTGTCTCCCGGTCCAGGGACTCCTAAAAAGACAGGGATATCAAGAAATATTATAGAAGCGTTTCACCACCAAATACCAATCTTTGGTGTTTGTCTTGGTTTCCAATTGATAGTTGAATATTTTGGCGGTTCGATTATAAAAGGGAATCGACCAATGCATGGGAAAGTCACCAAAGTGCAGCATGATCAGCTTGGCGTTTTCACGTCGATTATGTCCCCTACATATGTGACACGATATCACTCGTTGATTTCGGACACCAATGTTTTCCCTGCTCAACTAAGGATTAGTTCGCTTGATGACAATGGAACAATTATGGGTATCCGCCATAAAAAGTACCCTGTAGAGGGAGTTCAATTCCATCCAGAGTCGATTCTTACGGAGCATGGTTTTCAAATGATTCAAAATAGCTATGAACAAGCTTTGTTATGGCTACAAGACCGAGGTGAAATAAATGATGAATCCAGGGAATCCCTTTCTACTCTTTGATTTTGAAACGAAAAAAGGCAGCAAGTCACCTTACGTATTTCAAGATCCTGTTCGGGTCTATCAAACCAATGCTTTACGAGAAATAACAACGATTTTTTCTAAAGTGGAAGAAGCCGTGGATAAGGGATATTATGTTGCAGGATGTGTAAGTTATGAGGCTGCTCCTGCATTTGATCCAACCCTTTCCATACATTCGCAATCGGATTTTCCATTGGTTTGGTTTGCTGTATTTGAAGGTCCGACAAATATAGAAATTCAAGCCCCTGACGAGCCTTATCATGTAACAAAATGGGCATACGATTCAAGTTATAGCCAGTATCAATCAGCAATAACTAAAATTAAAGAAGCAATTGAGAAAGGGAACACTTACCAAATCAATTATACGTCACGATTACAAGCACAATTTTTTGGCAATGATTTTTCTTTTTATCAACAATTAGCAAGAAATCAGCAAGCATCTTATAGCGCTTATTTAAATATAGGGAGATTTCGTGTTCTATCTGCTTCTCCTGAACTATTTTTCCGAGTTGAAGATAACCGAATTACTACAAAGCCAATGAAAGGTACTGCCAAACGTGGACGTTATCCAACAGAGGACCGTTTCTTCAAAGAGAAGCTGAATCAGTCAAAAAAGGACCAAGCAGAAAACTTAATGATCGTCGATTTAATACGAAATGATATCGGGAGAATTGCTGTTCCCGGGAGTGTTCGAGTACCGGATTTATTTGCTGTTGAATCATATCCTACTGTTCACCAAATGACTTCTACGATAGAAGCGGAGCTGGAAGAACACACGACTATTTATGATTGGTTTCAAGCACTATTCCCTTCTGGGTCCATTACTGGGGCACCAAAAATGAGTACCATGGATTATATTGCCCAGTTAGAACAGTCACCTAGAGACGTATATTGTGGGGCGATTGGGTATATTACCCCGAACAGAGAAGCTACTTTTAATGTCCCGATTCGCACCGTCCTCCTTGATACTAATCACAATAAAGCCACTTATGGTGTTGGTGGTGGAATCACTTGGGACTCAACCGTGGATGGGGAATATGAAGAAATGGCTACGAAAGCACAATTACTGTCTGAACGACACCCCGAATTTCAATTACTTGAATCACTTGCACTCGTTAATGGCGATTACCCACTATTAAAAGAGCACCTAAACCGTCTAATTAATTCAGCGTGTTATTTTAACTTTATAATCAATGAAAAAGATATAACGAACCATTTGGAACAATTAAGATCAACCCTATCTGATGGGAGATATAAGGTACGATTATTGATAAACAGATTCGGAGAAACCTCCATTGAATCAAGCCCTTTAGCAAGTACACAAGAACCGGTAACTTGTTCACTTGCTAAGTCACCAATCGATAGCCGTGATCCATACCTCTATCATAAAACTACGAATCGGGCAATTTATGAAAAACATCAAAAGCAAGGGGCGGATGAAAATTTTTCCGTTCTGTTATGGAACGAACAAAGTGAAATCACTGAATTTACGACAGGAAATGTAGTTGTTAAACTTGGCAGCAAATATTATACCCCTCCTGTCGTATGCGGATTATTAGGAGGTACGTATCGGAAGCAATTGTTGGATCAGGGTATCATTGAAGAAAAAAGGATTAGAAAGGAAGACCTTGGTGTATATGAAGAGGTATGGTTTATCAATGGTGTTCGAGGCTGGCTCCGAGTCGACATGACCCTTACGTAACGAAACAATAAAATTGCTCTGCAATAAAGGCGTGTTTGAAAAGCATCATATGCCTAGTTTCCCGGACGGGAATAGGATTTTTCAGCCATTTAAGAAAAGTTATATAGAAGGCGAAAAATGTACGGAGATGATGGAACAAGAAATAATTGAGGATGCTACGTAGCGCTTTACCGAAGAAGAAATAAAAGATACTAAAGAGATTACCGGATTGGCAAATAATATAAATGTTTAACTACCTCAGCTTAGGGTATAGAACAATTAACCTAGTGGTTTTAATTATGCCAATTAAAATGTGCTAGCTCCCCAATTACGAATAGTACTACCTCTTACTTTTTAGCAACTACCCAAAATGCCTTCATGGTAAATGGGGAGTTGCTTTTTACTTAACAGAACATGCTTAATATAGAACTAGAATATAAGCTCATATACTAGGAACATTGAATTGTTATTAAGAACGAGACGGTCTAATGTTTGGGGTAATAGTGGTCATAAGGTTATTCTAAAAACATACTAGTAGAGGTGGAGCATCATGTATTCACTTATTATAAGCCATATTCCGTCTACTTTATTGCACATATTATTAGGTATGTTATTGATGGATTTCATATTTCACAGACCCGCCTTTTCGTTAAAAAAACGATTGATTATTTTGGCATTAGGGGGTGCTTTTGTCCTCGTTCCCGATGTCCTCAAAATGTTTGGTGCTCCCTTCACCCACTCCCTTTTTATAGTTCCATTGATAGCATTTGCGCTAACATACCTGGGAAGGAGAACACTTCCATTTTCCTTCGGGACACAATGGTCCGCTCTAACAGGAGTTCTCATAGTTGGCGGTGTTTTAATTGACTACTTGGGAAATGGTGCACGTATTTTTTACCCTGTTGTAAGGGAAAACTTTTCGTTTTCCCTAATAGAAAGTGAATGGTGGCTGATATTAGGTATCCTCCTATTGTTACTACTTCGCCTGACCTCTTCGAAGGGAGATTTTACAAAAATAGGACTCCGTATTTTGTACACTGGAATTCTCCTGGTTGTTCTGTTGTTTGTTGGCAAAGCCTACAGCGTAATAGGAGCCGATTCTACATTACAACTAATCCTGTTAAACCAACTGTAAGTTATAGAAGGTTATCCTACTATACCCCCCATAAAATTTGGGAACCCCATGCCTATTCCAATTTTGAAGGTGGATATATTTTCTAATCCTCATGGATATCACTTTCATGGTTGTTAGTATATGGGGCTATCGTAAATTTGTCGGCAAAGGATAATTCTTTGTAAAATAAATTCAATCTGTTCTTTGGCCTGGGGATTCTTTTTCGGAATTTCCCTTTTTCTTTGCTTAAAAATTGTTCTGTTAGCCGGCTCCATATCTTCCAGATAAATTCAGTATGACCGCACAGCCTACGTACGGCCACAACAAGATTACCTTAGCGTTGCCAAACAGGTTTTCCCATCATTGGATGGTACCATAATGGATCATTTCAGCATCTACATTGAAATCAACCGAAATGTCTGGGTAGAGTTCCCTCCATTCATCTGAGGTCATCTCGCCCTTCTTTTTCTGGACACGGTAGTATGTTCCGAAGCCGAACGGGTCCGATTGCATATCCTGCAACTTTTTCAAGAGACTTCCATATCCCTCCTCCATCTTCTTGGCAATTTCCTTTTCGAACAACTCAGCAACCTTTTCATCCTTTACCACTACTACTTCTGAAGATTCATCCAGCCGAAACTTGACCTTCACATCTGTTTGATAATGTAGCCCATCTTCGTCCACAAGCTTTGTATTCGTGCTTCCTTTCAATTGAATCTTTATATAGAGATCATCTTTACTTTCCATATCTTCATGACCGGGCATGTAATCTCTAAATGGCTCTCTAGGAAGAGACAACTCTAGTGGGGCTGGCGGGATTCTGTTTAAAAACAGATTCAAATAGAATGCGTCTTTCAGTGATATTTCACCGACATAGCGGTCATCTTGGAACATCCCCATGGAGACCATGGCCGGGAGCTCCTCTTCTATATCCAACACCGGAAGCCATGGATCCTGCCCAGGCTCAAAATACGTGCGGGAAAAAATCTGTAGGTCACTTCTCGGGATTTTATGTTCCTTCTTCTCCTGTTCAATCACGCCGTGGAGAAATTGTCCGATACTGATTTCTGTAAGTTCCCGACCAGTATCCAACATCTCTTTCGTTTTCTGGTTGGTAACAGCCAGAAATACGGTGTCAGGAGCATTGGCATCCCTTACCAACATATTCAAATAGGGAAGGACCCCCTGTTCTGCCACCTCTTTCCCAAAAAGCTGCAGCTGTAGCTGACCTGCTGCTAAGTGATAGGCAGATTGACTGCTAGCATCATTTCGAGCCCCTCTCACCGTCTTTCCTTGGCCAGAGATATTCTTGGTCAAGGTTTCCGCCTGGTCATCAAATTGAAAAATCACCATGGTTGTTTCTATTTGCTGGCTATCATCCGTGACATCAATTCCGAGGGTATGGATGATCCCCAGCCGTTCAATTTCTCTTGACGGTGAACAGGCTGTAAGGAGTATAAGAATAGTTAGCAGGTGCAGAACTTTTTTGGCTGGCATTTCCTTCGCCCCTTTAGGTTCCTTCGTTCTCCCAATAGGTTGTAGTATGTGGAAAAAAAGGGAAATTATGAGGAGAGCGACATTATAGGGCTGGTTAAAGATAATGTTAATAATTCAGTTGAGAGCGAAAACAGAGAAATAACACAAGCCAAGTGGGTAAAACTTTTCCCTTTTTCACTGAATTCCATATTCTTTTTAAAGAGGAAGTTTATTTACAGTTAAATAAGGGTATCAGTATTTGATGGGTTCATACTTATAAAGGGAGTGCTGATCTCTATGGAGTACCACGGCTTTGCACCGTTATGGAAAGGCAAACAGGTTGGGAATCGTTTTCAATTGACATGTAGATTAACAACAAAGAATACCGTTACCATTCCTAAAACGATAAGGGAAATACTTGGTCTAAAATTACAAGAAGAGGTAGCCATCAGCTACAGTAGTCATTCCGGTAAGCTGTATATTCAAAAGCTCAATCGTGACAATGCGACAGACAATCGAATGATTATTGATAGCAGAGGGGGTATACGAATCCCTATTGAAATCCAACGATTCCTGAGGTTGAAGAAAGGCGACGAGTTTTCACTTTATATCATAAACAGTGAAAAAATAATGTTGAAAAAACAATAACTACATAATCATTCTACAAATTTCTACAGAGACAAGCCTACTAAAGCCGAGAGGTGTCTCGACTTGGGGTCCCATCCTATAATATTATCCAATTACCTTTCATTGGAAGGGCTCCCTTTCAGAGTCAGAGGCTTTCCTGGAGAGCATATCATTGCATTCTGCCTGTATATAATCGAGGTCGGCTTCCAACTTTACCATTTTGTCCTCTAATTCGTTGAAACAGAGATCCAAATCTTTGATGACTTTATCCATTGCACTCAACTCGCTCTCCGTGAATTTAAATAACTGCAGAGGCTCAAATCTACCCTGTATTATAATATCCTATTCTTAAACCTATTAAACTAATTTAATTTCAAGCATGTTGGTCAGATAAATGGATATAGGAAACGGTGGAAAGTATAGGCCTGTACTAGGCTAATACAGATGGTGGGTAAAACCTCTTACAAGAGTAACTACTCAATTGCTATAGATTTTGGGTAGTTGTTTTTGTGAATGTCTCTTCCCAAAATACATTATAAGTGAAGTACAAATCTAATAACTTATGTCTCCTGCTATTTTTCAAATCTCCAAAGGTTCATGGATCCTTGCTAACGAAAGCCCATTTTCAAAGGCAGTAAGGTATGTATATTTTTCCTACCTGCATAATAATATCTCAAATCGAGTAGGAGGAGGTGACTAACCTCCGTCCTCTCACACCACCGTACGTACGGACCCGTATACG
>NZ_JBHRSA010000035.1:0-22564 GCF_042643145.1 Virgibacillus xinjiangensis | reverse complement strand
TAACTAGAGGGTGTACCTTACCTTTTTTTTATATACCTTTTATTTACACAGACTATTGTACGTCATCTGTGCGCGGCACGAGCCCGGCTTGGTGGCGACCGAGTGGCGGCGCATGTGGCGGGAGATTCCCATTCTACTAAAATACCCGGTAAGAGAAGGCCTCTTTCCGGGTAAGTTCCTGCGATTTATTTCCCTCGTCCTCTTTCCAATTTCCGGAGAATTTTTCTCAGGGTATTGACGATAGGACGTCTGCCGCCTAGTACTACGCCTGCCAATTCTGCGAAAATATGAAGCAGGGACAGGACGAGAAATGTGACGATAAGGACGGTGGCTGTGCTTGCGTTCGACAATAGGATTGCCATCAAGCCGAACAAGGCACTGAAGCCGTAGATGATCAGTACTGTTTTCCTATGGCTGTATCCGCCGGCGAGCAGCTCATAATGCAAATGTTTATTATCCGCTCCCATGATATTTTCCCTGCGATACGCCCGCCGGAAAATCGCTAGCGCTGTATCGAGGATTGGTACAGCTAGAATGATGACCGGGATGATGAAGCTGAATATGGCTACTTCTTTGAACAAGCCCAAGATGGATACGACCGCAATCATATATCCTAGAAAATTCGACCCTGTGTCTCCCATATACAGTTTGGCTGGATAAAAGTTGTGATAGAGAAATCCCAGATTGGCACCAATCAATGCGATACTGATGTAAGCAACGAGTACTTGGGTATCAATCAAGGACATAATGAATATGGTGGTCAGTGCGATGGTAGATACACCTGTTGCCAGCCCGTCCAATCCGTCTATCAAATTGATGGCATTGGTAATGCCCACCACCCAGAGAACCGTAATCATCACACTGAAAAAACCAAGATCGACCATTCCGATGATCGGCAATGTCAAGCGATCGATAATCAATCCTGATGATATCAGAAAGGACGTAGCAATAAGCTGCCCGGTCAGCTTAATGATCGGACGGATCGTATACAGGTCATCAAGGAAGCCGGTGATAATGATTACCAACGCACCAAAGGCAATGGGGATCAATGAGTCATGTGCCGGTTGTATGTAAAGAACGCCAAGTACTGCTCCAAAGAATATAGCCAGGCCGCCAATCCTCGGCACGGGTTCCTGATGGATCTTCCTATGATCCGGGTGATCCACCGCTCCTATTTTCAAAGCTAGACTCTTAACCAAATATGTCAGCAAAAATGATGCGATGAGTGAGATAAAAAAAGCAATCGTTAATTCTGTATAATCATAAAACATAGTAGTCTCCTGCCATTCCCACCTATAATTAGGAACATTCTATATCGTAATCTCTTCGATTATACCTAATAGCAGGGGTTTTGTACAAAAAGAGGAAGTTCAAAAACGACGTCATCCTGGTGAAGATACCTATTTTTCATAAAAACAGGCTGACAGCAACTATTTAAATCCTTATAATATACGGATAGACAGTGGGAGGGAACTGCCAATGAACAATCAACCAGAAAAAGTCTGCATGCTGGCAGGCAAGATCATGCTGGAAAGCGGGGCAGAGACGCATCGGGTAGAGGATACGATGAACCGGATGGCCGCCGCATGTGGGCTGGAGAACGCCCACAGCCTCGCCATGCCGACAGGGATTTATTTTTCCAGTGGGGCAGCGGAAATCACCAATTTCATGCGGATCACCAGCCGCTCGACAGCAGACCTCGATACCATCGATCAGGTGAACACCGTCTCGAGGCAGCTGACCGCAGGGGAACTGGACATTAATGCTGCCGCCAGCAGATTGAAAAAGATCGACCAGCACCGGGTCCACTATAAAGAATGGGTGCAAATCGTTGCTGCCGCGTTCGTGAGCGGGAGTTTTACCATCATGTTCGGAGGGACCTGGCCGGATTTCCTCCCAGCCTTCCTCGCAGGCGGCGGAGGCTATGCGGGAATGCTTGCGTTCAACCGGTTCTTGGACATCAGTTTCCTCTCCGAATTCTTCGGCTCCTTCGTGCTCGGGCTGCTTGCGGTGATCTTTGTGAATACCGGCTTCGGTGTCCATCTGGATGATATCATCATAGGGGCGGTCATGCCGCTCGTTCCCGGACTGCATATCACCAATGCCACGAGGGACCTGCTTGCCGGGCATCTCGTCGCTGGCCTTTCCAAGGGGGTCGAGGCGATGATCACCGCTTTTGCCATCGGTGCAGGAGTAGCCGTTGTCGTCGGTTTTATTTAATACAATGCTCATTACATCGCAGGGGGCGGACCTGCCCTGCCGCTAAGTTGAGCGTCCACAAATCCCATTCCGGGGGCCTCCCATCTAGAAGGAGAGAAACTCTGCATATGGATGTACCTGTTTACAGAAACTATCACTTGAAATATTATCCATTTTTACTCAGCAAGGGGGAAGTGACATGATGATCCTAGCACAGCTGGCAACCAGCTTTGTAGCGGCTGCCGGCTTCGGCATTCTGTTCAATGCGCCGAAAAAATCACTGATCCAGTGCGGGCTCGCCGGCATGGCCGGATGGATCCTCTATTACATTCTGGTTCAGCAGGGGATGGATGCCGTGCCTGCCACCATTTTCGGGGCCATGCTCGTGGCCATCATCACGCAAATTTTTGCCAAAGTTTATAAAACACCGATCATCATCTTCCATGTTTCCGGCGTGATTCCGCTCGTGCCGGGTGGTGTCGCCTATGATGCGATGCGGAATTTCGTGGAAAATGACTATACGGCCGCCGTCCAGCTGTCGGCCCAGGTAATGCTTCTCGCGGGTGGCATTGCGATCGGGTTGATGTTTTCTGAAGTAGTCAATCAAAGCATCCGCAAATCTCCATTAAAAAGACGCGCAAAATAAAAAACTTAGTTCCAACGTTTGATTTAACTCGCCAATAACTATACAATTAACTATTATCTGAAAAGAATTGAGGGGGATTACATTGACTGACCAACAACGACCGAAGAGTGTGATTGTCATATTCGGGGCAACGGGAGATCTAGCCAAGCGAAAACTTTTCCCTTCCATCTATCGTCTTTACCAGAATGGAAAAATCAGTGAGGACTTTGCCGTCATAGGGCTTGCTAGAAGACCCTGGACGAATGATACACTCCGCGAAAATGTGGAAATTTCCATCGAGGAGACCGTAGCAGGTGCACAAAACCTGGAGGAATTCTCCTCCCACTTCTACTATCAATCCTTTGATGTAACGGAGCCTTCCTCATACAATGGCCTCAACGAACTCCTGCAGGAACTCGAAGGTACATATCAGACAGAAGGTAACCGTATTTTTTACCTGGCCATGGCTCCCGAGTATTTCGGAAGCATCGCCAACAATCTGAAGGAATACGGACTGAAAGAGACCGAGGGCTGGACCCGCCTGGTCATCGAGAAGCCGTTCGGGCATGACCTCGAAAGTGCCAAAGAGCTGAACAACCAGATCCGCGAAGCATTCAACGAGGATCAGATTTACCGGATCGACCATTACCTCGGAAAAGAAATGGTACAGAACATCGAAGTCATCCGGTTTGCGAACGGGATTTTCGAACATCTGTGGAACAACCGCTTCATCTCCAACATCCAGATCACGTCCAGTGAATCGCTTGGTGTCGAGGAACGGGCACGGTATTATGACCGCTCCGGTGCAGCGAGAGACATGGTGCAGAACCATATGCTGCAAATGGTCGCCCTGCTTGCGATGGAGCCGCCGATCAATCTGACGACCGATGAGATCCGTTCGGAAAAAATCAAGGTGCTGCGCGCCCTGCGCAATTTGACTGAGGAGGATGTCGACGAAAACTTTGTCCGCGGCCAGTATGGGCCGGGCGTCATTCGCCGCCGGAATGTGAACGGCTACCGCGAAGAAGCGGAAGAGCTCGCCTATTCTCCGACAGAAACCTTTGTCGCCGGAAAAGTCATGATCGACAACTACCGCTGGGCCGGTGTGCCTTTCTATATCCGGACAGGCAAGCGCCTTGCCGAGAAGGCCACCCATATCGTCGTGGAGTTCAAGGACATCCCGATGAATCTTTATTATGAGGATCAGAAGAAGAATCCGAACCTGCTGGTAATCAGCATCCAGCCGAACGAAGGGGTCACCCTGTTCCTGAATGCGAAAAAAGCCGGTCATGGCTCATCCGCCCAGCCGATCCAGCTTTCCTATAACAGCGAAAGCGTCAACGGCATCAATACACCGGAGGCTTATGAAAAGCTGCTGTTCGACTGCATGCAGGGAGATACCACCAACTTCACCCACTGGGACGAAGTGGCGAATTCCTGGGAATACATCGATTCCATCCTGAGTGCCTGGTCGAAACAGGAACCGGACTTCCCGAACTACAATTCCGGCTCCATGGGACCGGATGAAGCAGACAAACTGCTGGAGAAAGACGGATTCCATTGGTGGCCGATCACCGATGTCATTAAGTAAGCAAGGAGGAATATCGCAATGAAAATGTATGACGTATCAGCGGAAATCTATGAAGGGATGCCCGTGTACAAAAATAAAGAAGAAAAACAGCCGAAGATCAGCACCGTGACCAACGGACATGTGACCGAGTCTCGCATCGACCTCGACCTGCATACCGGCACCCATGTCGACTCCCCACTCCATATGATCAATGATGGAGAGACGATGGAAACCATCAACATCGAGGACCTCGTCGGCAAGGTGAAGCTGTTCGACGTGACCCATGTCGAAGACCGCATCACCAAAGAAGACATCGAAGGCTTCCCGATCGAACGCGGCGACTTCATCCTGTTCAAAACGAAAAACTCCCAGGAAGAAGCTTTCGACTTCGACTTCATCTTCGTCGCAGCCGATGCAGCCGAATACCTCGCCGAAGTCGGAATCAAAGGCGTCGGCATCGACGGACTCGGCATTGAACGCAGCCAGCCCGAACACCCGACACACCGGACCCTGTTCGAGCACCGCATCATCATCGCCGAAGGACTCCGCCTGTTAGATGTACCAGAAGGCGAATACTTCATGGTCGCAGCACCACTCCGCATCAAAGGCACCGACGCCTCCCCGGCCCGCGTGCTGTTATTTGAAGGAGTCAGCTTGACGTAAGTAGATTATAGGAAAAAGAAGGCCTGTGCGGGCCTTCTTTTTTTGTGAGTTTTGGGGAGTGGGAGGTGCTTGGGGCCCGTGTTGCGGTGCGTGGCACGAGTGGAGGTGCATGGGGCCCGAGTGCGAGGGCGTATGGCACGTGTTGCGGTGCGTGGGGTCCGAGTACGGCGGGGGGCGGCACGAGTGGAGGTGCTTATGGCCTGAGTGCGGCGGGGTACGGCACGAGTTGCGGTGCTTATGGCCTGAGTACGGCGGGGCGACGCACGAGTTGCGGTGCTTGGGGCACGAGTATATCTCCTAATCCCAGCGCTCCAACTGAAAAGGGATGCAATCTGTGATGACTGCACCCTTCTTTTCTTAAACATTATTTTATTAAATAAATTTATTAAACCCATTAAACCCCTCTATTCCGATCCGGCAGAGCCAGTGTAATAAACAGGACGATGGCTGTCAGGATGTGCATGAACATACCGACCACCGGGAACCAGGCAATGAGCGAAGTAATGATACCCAGCACACTTCCGGCATATGCCCCACCATCTTTTCTAGTCAGCAAGAGCGTAATGATATGCAGCACGAGCATCACCAGAAGTGGCGTCCAAGCATTGCTGATGATATAGATTCCACCGAGAAACGGGATGCCGAGCAATGCTTCAAATATACCAGTGATTAGTCTCATAATTTTCGATATCGACATATAAACTCCTCCGTACATAAACATCAAAATGAATTCTATTTTATATTTCCCGATGATGAGGAAAATAACACATAGATGCAACCTCCTGCCGATTAACCAGCTCTTCTGCTGATTACGTGCGCCTCCTGCCGATTAACCAGCTCTCCGGCTGATTGCGCGGGCCTCCTGCTGATTAGCCAGCTCTCCTGCTGATTGCGCGCGCCTCCTGCCGATTAACCAGCTCTCCGGCTGATTACGTGCGCCTCCTGCCGATAAGCCAGCTCTTCTGCTGATTGCGCGCGCCTCCTGCCGATTAACCAGCTCTCCGGCTGATTACGTGCGCCTCCTGCCGATTAACCAGCTCTTCTGCTGATTGCGCGCGCCTCCTGCCGATAAGCCAGCTCTTCTGCTGATTACGTGCGCCTCCTGCCGATAAGCCAGCTCTCCTGCCACTCAGGCCACGCTTCCGCTTACTCGGGCGTCAGCACCTGCCACTCAGGCCGCGCACGCACTCTTCCTATTCCAATCCAGCGGGCAGGATGGTCAAATCAATATCCCACAGAATCGGAAGCCAGAATGTAATGGCGACGACGATCAGGATGATGGAGACCACGTTGAGCCAGAAGCCGTTGCGCACCATTTCGATGATTTTCAGTTTGCCTGTTCCGAAGATGATGGCGTTTGGCGGTGTTCCGACTGGCAGCATGAATGCGTTGTTGGCTGCCATGGCGCATGGCACCATCAGTGCGAATGGATGGATTTCCAGCGCGACGGCGAGTGCGGCCACGACTGGAAGAATCATGGTGCCTGTTGCTGTGTTGGATGTGATTTCTGTCAGGAACATGACCAAGGTGGTGGATACCAGGATGATCAGGATGAAATTGATGCCTTCCAAAATGGTCAGCTGCTCCCCGATCCAATTTGATAGACCTGTCTCACTGAAGCCGGCAGCAATCGCCAGCCCGCCCCCGAACAGGAGGAGGATGCCCCATGGGATGTCGCGCGAATCTTCCCACTCCAGTATCTTGGTACCATGGCCATTGGAAGCCGGAATGAGGAACAGCAGCAGTGTCGCCGCAATGGCGACCATCCCGTCATTGAGTCCGGGAATCGGAAGAATATCTTCCCAAATGAATGTCCGGGTGATCCACATGAATGCTGCAAACAAAAATACAGCCAGCACCGCTTTTTCCTCATAGCGGATCGTACCCAATGCCTTACGTTCGCTCTGAATCAGTTCCCGTCCTCCCGGGAGGCTTTTCAGCTTGATCGGATACACGAGCCGGGTGAGATAGAACCATACGGCGAAAATGAGAATGAATACGATGGGCGCTCCGAACAGCAGCCAATCTAGGAAAGAGATTTCAATGCCGAATAATTGCTCCACCTGGCCGGCCAGGATGATGTTCGGCGGCGTGCCGATCAGTGTGCCGAGTCCGCCGAGGGTACCGCCGTAGCCGACACCGAATATAATCGCTTTTTCAAATTTCTTCAGCTCTCCCTGCTGCTCTTCCCCTTTCAATGATTCACTGACCTGGTAGACAATCGCCAGTCCGATCGGAATCATCATCATGACGGCGGCGGTATTGGACACCCACATGGAGAGAAATCCGGTCGCCACCATGAAGCCGAGGATGATCCGGTTGGTGCTCGTTCCAATCATATGTATGATGGCCAGAGCCATCCGCTGATGCAGATTCCATTTTTCCATGGCGGTCGCGATGAAAAACCCGCCAAGGAACAAGAAGATGATGTCGTCCCCATACGAGGAAACGACCGTATCACTATCCAATGCTCCGAGTACTGGCAGCAGAATAATCGGCAGCAAGGAGGTTGCCGGTATCGGGATGGCTTCCGAAATCCACCAAGTGGCAATCCATAACGTCGACGCCAAGACTGCCCGTGCCTCGAAGCTCAGTCCCTCTGGCGTAAAGAAGAGCATCATCATCACAAATAGGAAGGGCCCGAGAATCAAACCGACCAGCTGGCCTTTTGAATATGCCCGCTTCGGACCATCTCCTCCCCCATCATCTCCCCCATTCGGGCTGCCTTTTGGCAGGTTGTCTTGCTGGTCTGCCGCTTGTTTTTCCCCTCTTTGATCAGCAGACTTCAACTGGGAAAAGGTAAGAAGCTGCTTCGTCCGGGCATGAGACTTCCATAGCCCGTTCCACAGCGTCTCCACTGCTCCATTTGCCATCATCTTACATCCTTTCTATCTAAGCGCTTTCTATATTATGTATGGGAAAAAGTATAGAGAAATCTTACAGGATATTACAATTTTTCCCAATCTTCGACAATACCATTTTATCAAATATCATTTAAACACGCATGAGCCAATCGTCCGAAACATAGGCAGTCCGCTCTTAAACAAGGAAGCTTATATTTTTTCTATTGCTAGATGAGCTGCCGCCAGTTGCTGCCTCCATTAATTAGTTTCATAGGGAAGGAGAAGAAAGATGAACAAAACCATTTTTATATAAACCCCTATTGAAGCCCGGGCGACGGTCTTCTCAACTCAGGCTCTAGCACCTCCCTCTCGGGCGACAGCACATCCCGCTTGGGCCACGCTCCCATGCACTCGGGCCGCGGCTTTGGACCGCTGGGAGCAGATATCGGCTGGAAATCTGCTTTATCGGCAGAACGCACCGGATATCTGCGGGAGATCTGGTTTATCGGCAGGATACAACGCTTATCCGCCGGTGCCCAGCTTTATCACCAGGACACTTCACTTATCCGCTGGTGCTATGCTTTATAAGCAGGACGCACCGGATTTCCGCCGAAGCCCCGCTTTATCAGCAGGACGCACGGGGTATCCGCTGGTGCTATGCTTTATCAGCAGGACGCATCGGATTTCCGCCGAAGCCCAGCTTTATCAGCAGGACGCACCCGATATCAGCCGGAGCTCGCCTTTATCGGCAGGACACACCAAATATCAGCCGAAGCCCAGCTTTATCAGCAGGTCACAATCGATATCGGCTGGAGATCTCCTTTATCAGCAGGTCACGCCCGATATCGGCTGGAGACCAACTTTATCGGCAGGACACACCAAATATCAGCCAGAGCCCTGTTTTATCAGCAGGTCACGCCAGATTTCCGCCGAAGCCCAGCTTTATCAGCAGGACGCACCCGATATCAGCCGGAGCTCGCCTTTATCGGCAGGACACACCAAAATATCAGCCGAAGCCCAGCTTTATCAGCAGGTCACACTCGATATCGGCTGGAGCTCAGCTTTATCAGCAGGACACACCAAATATCAGCCAGAGCCCCGCTTTAGCGGCAGGTCACGCCCGATATCGGCTGGAGATCTCCTTTATCAGCAGGTCATACTCGATATCCGCCGCTCCCCCCACCGCACCCCACAAAAAAACTCCCCGTCCACACGGGGAGTTTCCTCTATCTATGCTTTCTTCTTCTTTTTCCTTCCAGTCACTTTCTTCGTCAGGTCATCGAACAGGGTGTAGATGACTGGTACGAAGAAGACGGTGAACAGGGAGGAGACGCCAAGGCCGAAGATGAGCGTGACTGCCAGCGGCTGCTGGAGTTCGGCTCCTTCGCCGATTCCGATGGCGAGTGGTACCATCGCTAGGATGGTGGTCAGGGTGGTCATCATGATCGGGCGCAGCCTGCTGCGGCCGGCTTCGGTGATGGCTTCCCTTCTGTCCATGCCGTTTCTTCTCAGAATGTTGATATAGTCGACCAGCACGATCGAGTTGTTCACCACGATCCCGGCGAGCATGATGATGCCGATGAAGGCGACGATGCTCAGCGGCAGTCCTGTTACAAGGAAGCCGAGGATGACGCCGATGACGGTGGTCGGCAGGGCAAACATGATGATGAACGGGAACAGGAAGTTCTCGAACTGGATCGCCATGACGGCGTACACCAGGAAGATGGAGAACACCAGGGCGATGGCCAGGTCGATAAAGGATTCATTCATGTCCTGTGCCTGGCCGCCGAGGGAGTAGTCATAACCTTCCGGGAAGGTCATGTCTTCCAATACGGTTTCCACATCAGCGACGACGCTGCCGAGGTCACGTCCTTCGACTTCGCTTGAAATATTCATCTGCGGCTGTTGATTCTGCCGGGTGAGCGTCACGGGACCGCTCTCCTGGTCCAGGTCGGCCACTTCACGGAGCGGTACGGTTGCCCCGGTCGGTGCCTGGATTTTCATATCTTCCAAGTCACTGATGGCTCCCCGGTCCTCTTCCGGATAGATCAGGCTGACATCCATCTCCTGTCCGGCCTCGCGATAGCGCGTCACAACCTGGCCGTTGAACTGCATCTGCAGTTGGCCGAGGATCTGCTGCTGGTTCAGCCCATACATCGAGGCGCGGGCATCATCAACGGTGATGGCCATCTGCGGCACGGCCTCGGAAGCACCGGAGCTCGCATTGAAGACGCCATCGACTTCGGAAATTTCTGCGACAATATCCCGGGATAGATTCCTTAAAACATCATGCTCCGGACCGCTCACCTGGATCTGGAGCGGATCGCCCATTTCCATGCTGTCCATCGCACTGACGGTGATTTCTGCCCCTGGAATGCCCGCGAGCGCTTCATCGAGCTCGACAGCAAAGGCGCTGGTGCTCACTTCCCGCTCTGCCGCCGGGACAAGCTGCATCGTGTAGGTGGCGGTGTTCGGCCCCGATCCCATCATCGGGTCCCCGCCAGCAACGACATAGCTGGTTTCAATCGTATCGGCATAAGCATCGAGGCGTTCATTGACCTCAGTCACCACTTCTTCCGTCTCTTCCAAGGTACTGCCCTCTTCTGTTTCTGCTGTAACCTGGAGCTGCCCCTGGTCGGAGGATGGAATGAACTCCGCCCCGATCAATGGGGTGAGTGCGATGCTTCCGACCAGGGCGACGATGGTCAGGAACACCGTCGTCTTGCGGTGGCCGACCACCCATTCCAATCCGCCCTGGTATTTATCGGCGAGCCAGCCGAGGAAACGGTCGAACCAGTAGCGGCGGCCGTTGTCTTCCATGGCTTTTGCCAGCAACTTGGATGAAAGCATCGGTACGAGCGTAATCGCGACCACCAGAGAGGCAATCAGCGAGAACGAGACAGCCAATGCCAGTGGTGTGAACATGTCGGACGCGATTCCTTCCACATAGATGATCGGCAGGAACACGACCAGGGTGGTGGTCGTCGACGCAATCACTGCTGGTGCCAGTTCGGATGCACCTTTGGTGGCCGATTCGATCAGGCTGTAGCCCCGCTTCCGGAAGGAGTAGATATGCTCCAGAATGACGATCGAGCTGTCGACCATCATCCCGAGACCGAGCGCAAGCCCACCCAAGGTCAGGATGTTCAGCGTCTGTCCGGTAAAGTACATCAGTGCGAACGTGGCAATGATGGCAATCGGAATCGAGATGCCGATGACCAATGTCGCCCGGATGCTTTTCAGGAACAGCAGCAAGACAAAGGCTGAGATGATTCCACCGATGATGATGTTGAGAACGACGGAATCGATCGACATCTGGATGTATTCAGACGTGTCGATGACCACGGAAAGGTCCATCGTTTCCGGCAGCTCTTCCCGGAGGTCGCTGATGCTGTCCTGGATATTGCCTGCCGCTTCCACGGTATTGGCATCCGTCTGCTTCATGACCGATAGGACGACGGCAGGCTCCCCGTTCACGAGCGTCATATCTGTAGATTCCTTGAACGTATCACGGACTTCTGCCACTTCCTCTACCTTGACGGTGGCACCTGCCTCCGTTTGAACAAACGTTTGTTCAATATCTTCCAGGGATTCAAATTCCCCTGTCAGGCGGAGCTGGAGATCCTGGTTCCCTTTTTCCACGGTACCGACCGAGGCGGACATATTGGAGCCGCTCAGTGCGTCGGATATAGCTTGGGAAGTCACGCCGTATTGCTGCATGGCCGCTTCATCGAGCACGACCTGCACTTCTCTTTCTTTTCCGCCCTCAACGGTGACCGAGGCGATTCCCGGCTGCCGTTCAAAGTACGGAACAACCTCATCATCGGCCACTTCCGTCAGGGCCGATGCCTCCTGGCCGGTCAGGCCGACCCACATGATCGGCATCTGGTCGGGGCTGAACCGGAGGATACTTGGGTCTCCAGCTTGATCCGGCAGCATGCCTTTTACGCGATCGACGCTCTCCCGGATGTCGAGGAGCGCCTGATCAATGTCCGTTCCGTTCTGGAACATGATCATCACAAGGGAATTCCCTGCTTGGGACTGCGACTGGATGGTGTCGACCCCTTCAATCGAACTGACCGCCGACTCGATCGGCTGGCTGATCAGATTATCGACATCCTCTGGGGCCGCTTCCTGATAGCTTGTCGCCACCACTGCGACCGGGAGATCGATTTTCGGAAACAGATCAATGGTCAAACTCCGCACCGAGACCAGCCCGAGCGCAAGTATGGCAAGGACAATCATGATGACGCCCACGGGACGTTTGACGGATGTATTTACGATTTTCACGATTTATTCCCCTTCCACTACTTCTACGGTATCTTCGTCCGACAGATTGGACTGGCCGGTAGTCACCACTTGATCACCCGGTTCGATTTCCCCTTCGACCGCTGTCTCTTCTGTCTGTGTCTCGACCGGAGTGATTTTCGTCTTCACGGCACTATTCTCCTCGACCAGATAGACGAATGTGCTCCCGTCCTCTTCCACCAAGGCCTGCGTCGGAATGATCAACGCGCCTTCTGCTACAGTTTCCGGAATGGTGAGCTCGGCAATCATGCCCGGCACGAGCCTATCATCCTCATTCGGGATGGTGGCTTCGACCGGGTAGAGACCGGTATCGTCCGGCATGGCTCGGACGGTTACCACTTCTGCTTCATATGTCTCTCCTTCGATCACCGCATCGAGGACATCGCCTTCGGTCAACAGATCCCTCACTTCAGCAGTCACCGTAAACTCCACGGTCATTTCATTCATGTCGGCAATGATGGCAAGCGGTTCTTCCGCTGTTGCCATATCCCCTTCTTGGACAGCCAAATTCATCACTTCGCCATCCCTCGGGGCACGGATATTCTGGATGCCGGCCTGTGTGGCGATTTTGGCGATCACATCATCCTCTTCCACCTGTTCTCCCTCGGAGACCTCAAGTGTATCCACTTCACCAGGTGCCTGCAGCATCACTGGGGCAGATTGGGATGGTGATGTCCTGCCTGATGCCGACCGGTCCACGACCAAGTCGCCCTCCCTCACCTCGGCGGTTTCTACCGCAACAGCGGCATCTTCTTCTGTCTCTTCTTCACTCGCATCATCTTCTTCCGTACATGCGGCAAGCACGGCAATCATCAGGACTGCCAGGATGCCGAATAACCATTTTTTCATCCTCTTGCTCCTCTCCCGTGTTTTATTCTCCATCCAATAATTCGATATGTAAGGATGCTGCCAGCTCCTTGCATATTCCCTGCAGTTCGGGATAACGGCTGAAATGCGAAAACAGCCCCTGGATGACCACCTCGTTCGGTGCATCGGCTGCCGCTTCCCGCTCCAACGCCTGCAATGCCTCGTTCAGTTGGCGATGCTTTCCTTCGGGTATGGACAGCATATCCACCTTGCTGCGGAGTTCCCCGAACAGGTCTTGCATCGATTGATCATGACGTGGCTGATCGATTTGGTAGCCGTCAGGAAAACTGTCCAATGTCGTGAGCGGTTCCTCTCCATCTGCCATCATCCCCTGCACTAAACTGTCCATCCGATGAATGATGAAGGCTCCGAGTCTGTTTTTATCCACTTGGACATGATCAAGCACGACCCATTTCAAATAGCCATGGAAAATGCCCTCCATCTGGATGACAAGGTCTGCCAAATATTCATCCACCTCTTCTCCGTAAATATGGCGGATGGTATCGCGCATCCATAGGAAGCTCTCCCGCTTGGATTTCTCTGTCAGCTTGTCGGTGTTCTCCCCGATGGAGATGTGTTCGCGAAAATACATGATGATGATTTGCTTGTATTTGTCCACACAGCTCAACAGGAAATTGATCTGGAGTTCCAGCTGTTTTCTCGGTGTATGGCCTTCCTCATTGATCTGTCGGAACTGCTGGTCGATCAGGTCATGGAAATAGCCGAATGCCGTCGTGATAAAATCTTCCTTCGATTGGAAGTAGATGTAGAAGGTGCCTTTGGAGACACCCGCCTCTTCGGCGATTTCCTGGATGGAGGTCGAGTGGTAGCCCTTGGCAGCCACAAGCTTCATCCCTGCCTCAATCAACTTCCTTCTCTTTTCATTCATTCCATACCTCCACGTTTATGTGATATGACTAACCGGTCAGTCATATGCCAATACATTTTTTTCTTCACCTTTTCCATTATATACAGTGGCCGAGCGCTGTAGCAAGTCATATATCCATACGATATATCAGGTGACCGGACAGTCAGAGGAGGTGATGCCCCTCCCCTGCCTCCTGCCTCAATCGAACAGTCTGCCGTAATTCATTTGGACGATGACCTGGCTGGCCCGTTTGATCTGGGCATCCACCTGGGTGGCAGATGCATCCACGAATAAACCGCTTCCATCCCAAAAGGTAATGTAGGCTTGGCTCCCTTGCTGCTGGCATGTCTTAAAATGCTGGTAGTTCAGCCATACACATTCCTTTTTGCGAATCGAAGTGGTCGGAACCATGAACAGTCCCTCCCCTGGATGGGTCGGTACCGGAAGCTTACAGGAAATGCCGAGAATTTCCTTCACCGCTTTCCTGCGGCCCTCGATATCAGAGCCTCCCATCTGACAGCTGTGCTGCAGAATTTTTTCCGGTCGATGGGAGGATCTCCTCCTCCCGCCGTCCTTTTCCAGAATACTTGTCCGGTAATTGCCGATTTCTTCCGTAATCAATGCCTTGGTCTGTTTCGAGATTTGATAGATAGAACCTGGCCATTCTTCCAACTGATGACCTTCCTTCCTGCCTTCAGCAAGATTATTTTACTATGATACGGTTCGAAAATCTATTAATTATATAGAAAAATTTACCAATTTCTGCATATCGCCCCTACGATCTTGGGAATAGGAACAGATTAGGAAATAATAGCCAGTTTTCAATTGCTGAGACAGGGTATCCATCTATAAGGGTTTTTCAAGCTTCCGATATCCGGCCCTTGTCAAAGGAGGTTATCTATGGGGGATAAGTTGAATATCAGCCCGGGAACGAAGGCATCGCTGATCACCGGCACCCTGACCTTCCTCGGCTCCGCCACTCCCATCCTGCTGCCGAAGGTCCGGGACGGCATCTCCAACCAGCTGCCAAGAGTGAAACAGGCCGTCAAACGTGCAGATGATCCGGCAGAATTCAAAGAAGAGCTGAAAAGCGAAGCAAGGGATGAGATGGCCGACCAGTTCAAAGAAAGATTGAAGGACAATATCCAAGGAAAGGTCGAGCAGGCTACCGACCAGCTGCAGGAGATGAAAGAGGAAAACGCAGAAAAAGTCCATGCCAATGCCGAAGACTTTCAGGACAAAGCACAGGATGCTCTCTTGTCCGTCCGGGAAAAACTCTCCGGGGCCAAGGAAGCCGGCGAAGAATTCCAAGACCGCTTGAACCGGCGCACCAATACCCGCTCCTCGAGAGGAAAAAAACGTGTGTACGGTGCCAGGGACATCAAGGGGATCAGCCACATCAAAAGTGCCAAAGACATCAAAGGCGCGAGCAGCATCAAAGGTGTCAGCCACATCATAGGCTATGCAAACAACAGATGATGGAGGAAAAAGCTTTAACAGCTTTCTTCTATAGATACTAATCAGAAAGGAGCATGTTTCATTATGGCTATTCAAAAATCAACCGACAGTTCCGGTCTGGCAGAGGTGATCGACCGCATTCTCGACAAAGGGATTGTGATTGACGCATTTGCCCGGGTGTCTGTCGTAGGAATTGAATTGATCACGGTCGAGGCGCGTGTCGTCGTGGCCAGTGTCGACACATGGCTCCGCTATGCTGAAGCGGTCGGCCTGCTTCAGGATGAGGTGGAGGAAGATGGCTTATCCAACAGGCTGTCTGCCCGCACCGATTATGACTATGAATATGAAGACGCCTAACATCCCATAGACCATCCAACCGCAGAGTCCGGCGGCCGGATGCCCCGGCTCTGCCATACTTACTAGATTCAAAGGAAGGAAGGGACGCACATGCAAGTAATGGAAGAAATCAATCAATTTTTCCACCAGCATATCGCACCACCACATAAAATCATCTCGGTC
The DNA here is from genome assembly GCF_042643145.1 of Virgibacillus xinjiangensis. NCBI lineage: Bacteria > Bacillati > Bacillota > Bacilli > Caryophanales > Bacillaceae > Virgibacillus > Virgibacillus xinjiangensis. The sequence continues at coordinate 6,644 of NZ_JBHRSA010000035.1, read as the reverse complement.
ACCAGGCGCAAGGAAGAGGAACAGGAAGGCTGGCGCGGTTTGGTCGAAATCATTGAGGAAAAGGAATATATGAAGAAATACGGGAATGATCAGATGATCGGGCTGTACGAAATCTTCCTGGATGACGAACTCGATGTGATGGGATTTTCCCGGATCAGTCTCCGGTACCGCAGCGATTTGGAAGAACAGGCATAGGGGGAAGCAATCATGGCGGACAGCAAAGCAATCCAACAGCAGAATCAGCTCTATGAGGAATCGACCTATTACCAGGGGCTCATCGACCGTGGCTTGAACTATCTGGATGCGGGCTATCCTGTCCATTTCACCGGGTCATCGGGTATCGGAAAAACGACCCTTGCCCTCCATATCGCCAAACAGCGGAAGCGGCCGGTCATGCTGATTCACGGCAACCAGGACCTCTCCAATGAGGACCTCATCGGCACCTACTCCGGCTATACACGCAGCAAGCTGAAGGACAACTATGTGCGGAGCGTCTATAAGATCGAAGAAAATGTGAGCGAATCCTGGACCGATGGACGGCTTCTCGAGGCCATCCGGAAAGGCTATACCCTCGTATATGACGAGTTCACCCGCTCCCGGCCGGAAACGAACAATATATTTCTGCCGATTCTCGAGGAGAAGATCCTGCCACTGTACGGAACCAAGCAGAAAGGCACCTATATGAAGGTCCACCCGGAGTTCTCCGTCATTTTCACGAGCAATCCGGGAGAATATGCCGGCGTGTTCTCCACGCAGGATGCCCTGCTCGACCGGATGGTGACACTGCCGATGGATTCGATGGATACAGAGGCTGAGGCAATGGCCATAAGGAGCAAAACAGATCTGGAACAGGGGGAAGCTGAAGCCATTGTCCGCTTCATGCAGAAAGTGCGTGGACTATCCTCCCAGAAGGAAGATGGGAACGGACCCGGCCTGCGCGCCTGCCTGATGATTGCTGATATCGCCTCCCGCCAAGGTATACCGATTGATGGGAATAATGATGATTTTGTCCGGCTCTGCCTGGATATCACCTGGTTCCCACTGAAAAACTCGGTGGAAGAAAAGAACCATTCCAGAGTGCGGAAGCAGCTGGAACAGGAAGCAAGAAAAGTGAAAGTGGGGGAAGAAACATGAGTGAAGAGCAGGGAATCTATGTATTTTGCTGCATACAGACAGATGAAGCGGCCTCGTTCGGCGCAATCGACTTTGAAGGAGAAACACGGGACATCCGCACCATCCATTATAAGGATGCCGCCATGGTCGTCACCGAAGTGCCGATGAAAATCTACCATCCAAGCAGAGAAAATCTGATGATGCATCAGCAAGTCATTTCCACGGTGATGGAGTCATCCGATACCGTCGTACCGATTAGCTTCGGGAATGTCTTCCATACCGATGAAGACGTCGAGGCTCTCGCGGAAAGCCTTTATCCGCAGCTGGAAACACTGTTCCCGCAAATCAAGGGGAAAATCGAAGTCGGCCTCAAGGTGATCGGAAAGAAGGACTGGCTCGAAAAACATATCAATCAGAATGAGCAGGTCGTCCAAAAGAAGAAGGTCGTCCAATCCAAGTCAGAAGCTGCCGGCTATTTTGACCGGATCCAGCTCGGGGAAATGGCCAAGGACTTTTTCCAGGATATGCAGAAGCAAATGGAGACGGAAATCCATGAACCATTGAAGCCGCTGGCAGAAGCAGTGAAAACGAATGACCCGATTGGCGAGAAGATGCTGCTCAATGCCGCCTATCTGATCGACCGGGAACAGGAGGCGGCCTTCGATGAGAAGGTCAATGAATTGCATGATAAGTGGCAGGACCGGGTCGATTTCAAATATACCGGGCCATGGCCGGCCTATAACTTCATCAACATCCAATTGAAAGTGGAAGAGCAGGAAACCCCATGATCCATAAACTCTTCACTTCCCCCATCAACATGGTCGTCAAAATCGGCGAGAAAGTGAAGGAAGAAGTGGACAGGGAATTTTACGACCTGGAGCATATCCAGCAGAAACTGATCCACCTGCAGATGATGTATGAACTCGGGGAAATCGAGGACGATGCCTACAAGCAGCAGGAATCAGAACTGCTCCTCCGATATGAAATTGCAAAGAAACGGGAAATGGAACAAATAGAAGAAATGACCAAGAGAAAGAAGTGAGGAAATTCTATGGAGAAATTGATCTACTTATACGGAATCATCCCAGAACGGGACGAACACACCGATCCCCTACCCGCCTGCAAGGGGCTGGACGACGAGCATGATACGTACAGCCTGCTGCTTGATGGGGTCGAAGCGGTCGTGTGTGAACTTGACCCGGAGGAATACGGGGAAGAACAGCTGAAACAGAAGACAGAAGATCCGAACTGGCTGCATGAAAAAGCCTTCCATCATCACGAAGCACTGATGAAGCTGTACGAAAAGTATCCGGTCATTCCGATGAAATTCTGCACCATCTATTCCAGCGAACAAAGCCTGAAAAACACGCTGGAGCCCCATAAACAGCGGATGCAGGAAATCTTTGGCGAGATTGAAGACAAGGAAGAATGGATCCTGAAAATCTACTGTGAATCCAGCAAAGTGAAGGAAGCTGTCGGCGCCCGCAATGAGAATGTCGAGGAAAAGCGCGAGGAAATCTCCAACCTCTCCCCCGGCCGGCAGTACTTGGAAAAGCGCAAGCTGGACCAGCTGATCGATCAGGAAGCAGAGCGGGAAAAGCACCGTTTTTCTGAAGACATCCATGAGCAGTTGCAGGAACTGAGCAGTGGCACCGAAGTGAAGAAGAACTGGAACCGCGACGTGACCGGCAGACAGGAAGAAATGTGCTGGAACAGTGTCTACATGCTGGAGAAGGACGCAGTGGAAGATTTTCTGGAGAAGGTCAAACAGCTCCAGGAGCAGTCGAAGGATGAAGGCTGGATCATGGAAGTGACCGGTCCATGGCCATCCTACCATTTCGCAAAAATCAGCTAAGGGGGAGGAAAAAATCCTGTGGCAAATCGGCATGAATTTGAAAACAAGGAAGTCGGCCTGATCGATGTACTGGATGTTGTCCTCGATAAGGGGGTTGCCATCAAGGGGGACCTGATCCTGTCCATTGCCGGCGTGGATCTCGTCTACCTGGATCTCCGGGTGTTGATCTCCTCAGTGGAAACCCTGCTAGAGTCCAACCAGAAAGCGGCGGAAGCCTTGTCTTCCAACGAATTCGACCGCGAAAAGGAGGAATTGAACCGTGTCATCCATCAATCTGAATAACGCCGGATCCCTTGGCAATCTGGACCACCGCCCCGAAAAAAGCGGCCGGATCCACATCGACTCCGACAGTGCGGAGGAAGGCTTGGCCCAGCTGGTGCTCACCGTCATCGAACTGTTGCGGCAGCTGGTCGAACGCCAGGCCATCCGGCGCGTGGACGGTGGAACCTTGAGTGAAGAAGAAATCGAGAACATCGGGGTCGCCCTGATGAACCTCGATATGAAAATGGATGAGCTGAAAGACATTTTCGGGCTGGATGATGAGGACTTGAACATCGACCTCGGCCCATTGGGAAATCTCTTATAAACATAGGAAAGGAGGCCACTGCCATGGCCAGCGAACATTCTCCACAGACCATGAACCAATCCAGCAACCTCGTCGATGTCCTGGAAACCGTCCTCGATAAGGGGGTGGTCATCGCCGGTGACATCCGCGTCGGGATCGCCGACGTCGAACTTCTGTCCATCAAAATCCGCTTGATCGTCGCCTCTGTCGACAAGGCGAAGGAAATCGGCATGGACTGGTGGGAAAACGATCCATACCTCAATTCCCAAGCAGCAAAAAGTGAACAGAATCAATTGAAGGAAGAAAACGAACGGCTCCAGCAACGGCTCGAGAAGCTGGAAAGCAAGCTCGGCGAAGGAAGCCGGCTATAGAAGCTGCTGCTCAGGCGGGTGTAGGGTGGGTGATGTGAGGGAAGTGTGCTTTATACGTGGCATGTGGCGGCCCGAGTGGCGGGGGCTGGCGACCGAGTGGCAGTGCATGTGGCACAAGTGAGCGCGTCTGGCGCCCGAGTGCGCGGGTGCGCGGCCCGAGTGGCGGGGCTGGCGCCCGAGTGAGCGGTCTGTAGCATATGTTTTCATTAAATTTCTTTTAGGAGGTTATATCATGAGTGAAGAGAAAAACAGTGAAAAGAAACTATACACACAGAAGGACGTGATCCGCGGTGGCGTGATCGGTTATGCTCTTGGTGTGGCAACCACTTTATTCATGGCACCGAAATCCGGGAAGGAAATGCGTGAGGATGTCAGCACCCAGGCAGGCAACATCAAAGATAAGACAGTCACCAAATCCAGGGAGCTGAGCGATTCGACAAGGGATAAGTATAATGAGATCAGCACGAACGCCCGTGATAAATATGATCAGATCCGCACGACTGCCAGCGATAAGACCAAGCAATTGAGCAGCAAGGTGAAGAAGCGTGGCGATCAGGACGAGGAAGCTTCACAGGAAAATCAAAACGAAGATGAGAGCTCGACCGACGATTCCCAGCTCCAGTCGAATGACATGAAAGCAGCACAGGGGCATGAGGCTGAAGAGGACAACGACTCCACACGGGAAGAAAGCAATGACCAGGAAGAAGAAATCAATGATCGTGCAGAAACTAATGAACAGAAATCCTCCAAACCGAAAATCGATACCAAGGCACCGGCCAATAAAGCAAAAGCACCAACGAAAAAGCAGCCGGCAAGCAAGAAAAACGGCCAGTCCAAACCAGCCGTAAAATCCTGATGGATGTTTGCCCAGTCGGCAAAAGTGGGTAAATCGAATAACAGGAGGAGATAATGATGAGTGAAAAAGATAAAGAAAGAAAAAATGTCATCCGTGATCCGAAAGATACGGAGCAAGGATCACAGCTTCAGGACAACCAAATGGATGAAGCGAAAGGCAACAAAGAAGAACAGAAAGAAGATTGATTCAAGCAAGCAGCCACTCGGCCGGAGTGGCTGCTTGCTTTATATTTCCCTGTTAACGCTCCCGTCCTTCTGCCCCTGGGTGGCTGTTGGAAGTTTTACGGTTATTTGTTGCCGGGTCCAAGTTCTTTGCGTGTTTTCCAGCACGGCCTGGTTCATTGGCCTTTGCCTTCTCCTGGTACTTGATGAATTTGTCAAAGTCCTGATTGATCATCATTTATCCCCCCTATCATCTTACTATACCCAACCGCATGGATTTCATCACTAGGGGTGGACAGAGTCCCAGCGATCATCAAACCATTGCCGGCATGTATGGCTCCTCGCGAGTTAGCGGATTCTAGGCGCTTCATCTGATCCACCGCTCCCCGCTAGTTAACGGATTCCAGCGGTCAGCTGACCTCCACCACTACCACCACCCAACAACCGCTCCACACAGAAAAAGCAGAACGCCTGCATTCCCGCCGTTCTGCTTAAACCATACATGTATGCGTTTTGTTATTGTTCACCCATGCCGCCGTCGCCGTTTTCATTTTCGCCGCCGACTCCACCATTGCCATTCTCGCCATTTTCACCGTTGCCGTTTCCGCCATTACCTTCGTCTTCATTGATTCCGTCTTCTTCTTCCATCGGATTTTCATTATTATTATCATCTTCTTGGTTCAATGGCGCTTCATCTTCTTCCGTTGCTGGAGCTTCTTCTTCCATCATTTCGTCATCTTGCTGCTGGTCTTCCTCGGTGGTACCACAAGCTGCAGCCAAAGACAGGGCCAGAACAGGTGCACCAAGTTTGATAAGCAATTTCCTATTCATGTTGCATTTCCTCCTTTGTGGTTCGCTATCGCGATTAGCTTAACCATTTTAAAGGAAGTGATACATCATTTTTCCGGAAAAATTGCATCTCAATTTCTTTGGTGCAGGAGCGGTATTTGGGCATGTTAAATGTAGAAGCTTCTATTTAATGGCGAACGTGATTTCCGCTTCACAAGCAACTTCGCCATCAACAGTTGCAATGCCTTTTCCTTTGCCGACCGGGCCTTTCACGCGGACGATTTCAACATCCAGCTTCAACTGGTCACCAGGTTTTACCTGACGTTTGAAACGGCATTTATCAACTCCGGCCAGGAATCCGAGCTTGCCCTTGTTCGCTTCCATTCCGAGCATGCCGATGGCTCCTGCCTGGGCAAGTGCTTCAATGATCAGCACACCTGGCATGACCGCATATTCAGGGAAATGCCCTTGAAAAAACGGCTCGTTCGCCGACACATTTTTCAACCCGACGACACGCTTTCCCTCTTCCATCTCTGTCACTTTGTCCACTAGCAGAAACGGATAGCGATGCGGGATGGTTTCTTTGATTTGTTCGATGTCCATAGTCAGATCTCTCCTTCGTAAATGCTATCTGCCCCATTATACCAAAGATAAGTTTGTCCATCCGCTGAAAAAGGAATGGACTACAAATACAGCAACATAGAAAGGAGGTTACCCATGCTTTGGACAATTCTCATCATCTTATTAGTTCTTTGGGTGATCGGCCTGTTATTTGAAATTGCCGGCGGCTTGATCCATCTGCTGCTTGTTGTCGCACTCATTGTCCTGGTCTATCGTCTGATCACCGGCAATCGGAAAACCTAGCTATAAATCGAGTAGGAGGAGGTGACTAACCTCCGTCCTCTCACACCACCGTACGTACGGACCCGTATAC